>JAICGJ010000253.1 GCA_025923195.1 Chryseolinea sp. | reverse complement strand
TCTGTCAGTTCCTCATCGCGCAGATTTTGATTATAAGCACCCTAATTGTATCCGATCAAATGGAGTATTTCAGGACCAAACCTCTTGGCTTTGATCAAGAGGCGGTGGTGGTTGTATCGCTCCCGGAAAATAAAAAAGTGACACGAGATGCTCTGCGTACGAGGCTGGAGGCCATACCAGGTGTGGGGAATTTGTCATTTTCTGTTGGAACTCCTGTTTCGGACAATCGAATTTATACCGGATTTTTTCTTACGGAAACGGGGATCGACGGAGGTAGCTTCAAAGTCAACTTTAAATCAGTGGACCGAAATTATCTTAATACATATAACATCAGAATGGTTGCAGGCCGATGGTTCGATGAGTCGGATGAAAAAATGAACGAAACGGATATCCCTGAAAAAGACAGAAGGGTGGTCTATGTATTAAATGAATCGGCTGTAAAGCGGTTGGGATTCCAGGATGCCCAGGAGATCATCGGGAAATTTGTTACAACCGGTGTAGGGGATATTAGTGCGGAGGTAATCGGTGTCCTTGAGGATTTTCATGTAACCTCACTTCATTCTGAAATTGAGCCTGTTGTCTTTGCAATAATGCCGAATTTTTATTACGAAGCTGGCCTGAAACTAAATACCGGCGATCTGCATGCAACACTTGCGCTTATCGAAAAAAACTGGTCGGAGGTCCTGCCTGAATTTTATTATGAATTCGAATTTCTGGACGATCACTTGGCATCGCTCTACCAGAATGAAGAAAAGACATTTGAGTTATTTAAGATATTTGCCGGAGTGTCGATTTTTATCGGGTGTCTCGGCCTTTACGGGCTGATCTCGTTCGTTGCCAGCCAAAAAAGAAAGGAAGTGGGCATACGCAAAGTAATGGGGGCATCAATTTCCAGTATTCTGGTTTTATTTTCCAAGGAGTTTGTTAGACTAGTTATCATAGCTTTTGCGATAGCGACGCCGTTGGTCTGGTACTTTATGGGGCAGTGGCTTCAAAACTTCGCGTATAAAATAGAGATTCCATGGACGAAGTTTATTGTCGGCTTTACGGCAACATTGGTTATAGTTCTTCTGACAATTCTCTACCGGTCGGTTAAGGCAGCGAAAATGAATCCAGCAATTACGTTAAGGACTGAATAATCATTACAAACCATGATACGAAATTATTTCTTGATTGCCCTTCGTTCCATTCGAAAGAACCGAGGGCACGCCGTCATCAACGTTTTGGGATTGGCACTGGGAATCACATGCTCAATTGTCATTTTTCTCATCATAAGGTTTGAACTAAGTTATGACAACTATCATAGCGAAGGCGACCGGATATATCGCATCGTCACTGAATTCACAAAGTCCGAGAAACCGAATTATAATTCGGGGATCACCTATCCGTTGCCTGAAGCGTTGAGACAGGACTTTGGTGACCTTGAATACGTTTCGATTGTGGACGGAAACCTTTATGATCCCGTTATCACTATTTATGGAAAGGATGGAACTGCCACCCGTTTCAAGGAGACCAATGTGGTCTTTACGGATCCTGAGTACCTGAAGATGTTTCATTACGAATGGATCGAAGGTAACGACGACGCCCTTAATGTCGAAAAGACCGTTGTGCTTACTGCCTCATTGGCAAAAAAATACTTTGGAAACGAGTCGGCTTTACATAAGATTATAAATTTCAATAATGAATTTGATGTAACGGTTACCGGTGTTGTAAAGGATCCGCCCATCAATACGGATTTGCCCTTCCGCATGATTTTATCGTCCCGTTTAGGTAAGGACAAACGCGGGTGGGAAGATTGGGACGCGATGGCATCCAGCCTTAACTGTTATGTGATGCTGAACGAAGGGGCAAGCAAGGAGCAGTTTGAAGCCAAACTTAAAACTTGGCACTTGAAGTATTTTACAGGTAAAAACGAAGAAGATGGCCGCTTCAGAAGGTATTTCCTTCAGCCGTTGTCCGAAGTTCACTTCGACACCCGCTTCTATAACTTTGGTAACAGAGTAGTTTCACCGGTAATGCTGCTTTCGTTATCAATCATAGGGATACTTCTGTTGCTGACGGCCTGCATCAATTTCATCAACTTAAACACCGTTCTTATCATTAAACGATCGAAGGAGGCAGGTGTAAGGAAAACGCTCGGTAGCAGTCACAGCCAACTGGTTTGGCAATTTATGGGTGAAACATTCATCATCTCCGTGTTGGCGTTGTTCATTTCTGCGGGGCTTTCCGAATTATTGCTCATCAACCTGACACCCATTCTGAGCTACAGACTTAGCTTCTTTTCGCTGCTGGATAGCTTTACCGTTGCATACCTCGTTTTTCTGCCGGTACTTGTAACGTTGCTGGCAGGCTTTTACCCCGCTATCAAACTCTCGAAATTTCAACCGGCACAAACATTAAAAACCGGACTTAACACCAGTTATGGCCAAGGGCTAACCCTTCGACGCGTATTGATAGTCTTCCAGCTCTTTATTTCTCAGGCCCTCGTTATCACGACGATTGTCATCATTCAGCAGATCAACCATTTTATGTCCCAGCCCATTGGCTTAAACAGCGAAGCGGTTGTCGAATTTCGACTACCGCAGAACAAGCCGGAATTGATCCGGACGTTAAAGGAACGGCTTTTGACTATCCCAGGCGTTGAAAGTGTTGCCATGAGCAACACAGGAGCTACATCAGAAAATTCCTGGGGAGGTGACTTTGAAGCAACTCTCGAGGATCGACTCATTAAGAAACACACAAATGTAAAGTTTGCAGATGAAGGATTCCTGGATACCTATGGGGTGAAACTTATACACGGTGAGGGCCTGGTACCATCTGACACGACTACCCGTTTTGTCGTCAACGAGCGATTTATCAAAGCCCTGGGATTTCAAAATCCTGAAGAGGCTATAGGGACGCCAGTTGAAATTTGGGGAGATAAATCCCTAATTATGGGTGTTGTCAAAGACTTTAATGCTACGCCACTACAGAACGAGTTAACTCCTGTAATTCTCATGGCCGGAACAACTGCATTTTATGTTGGGGCGGTCCGTTTAGACACAAAATATTTTGACAAAACGCTTGCCGAAATAAGGAGAACGTGGCAGGCAGTTTATCCGAACTATGTGTTTGAGCATACGTTTCTGGATGACCAGATCGCGAGCTTCTATGACGCTGAGCGTCGGAATTCATATACAATGGGCTTTTTCTCTATCGTTGCCATTTTAATTGGGTGTATCGGTTTGTTCGGCCTCGTTTCCTTTATGGTCCAGCAGAAAATCAAGGAGATAGGAATACGCAAGACGTTTGGTGCCTCGGTGTCCCAAATTGTTGGTATTCTATCCCGGGAATTTATTTTATTAATAGGCATCTCATTTCTGTTGTCCGCACCCTTGGCATTTTATTTTATGGACAAATGGTTAAGCAATTTTGCTTATAAATACAGCATGACCGGATTGGAATTCGTCGCCGGACTTATTCTTACGCTCCTTATTTCTATGGTAACTGTGGGTTACAGGTCAGTGCGCGCAGCGAGGGCAAATCCGATTGAGGCTTTGAGAACGGAATAGTTAAGAGTGAAAAGTGAAAAGTTAAAAGTTAAAAGTTATACATGCAAATGATTACTACATGGAGATACTGGCACACTGCAACACTTCGAAACTTCAACACTTCGAACTTCAACACTTCGAACTTCAACACTTCAACACTTCAACACTTCACCCATGTTTCAGAATTATATTAAAACTGCTGTCCGCAACATACTCCGCGAGCGATACTATGCGTTAATAAAAGTCGCCGGACTCGCGTTGGGTCTGGGCACCACCATGGTGATCTTTTTATACGTTACCCATGAGCTTAGCTATGACAAGTTTCATCCCGATGTAGACAGAACCTACTGCGTGCTTCAAACGAATATTTGGGATCCAAGGGGAGGTGTCTTTAATTCCACTGGCCCGGCCGTTGCGTTAGGATTACGCAGTGACTTTCCTGAAATCGAACAAGTGATGAGAATCAATACACCGGGTAACCAGGTGATCAGGTATAGTAAGTCAGACGGTGACTTGATTGCTATAAACGAGGAACGCGTACTGGCGGCTGACTCCAATTTCTTTTCATTCTTCGATTTTAAGCTTAAGGAAGGCGATCCGAAAACTGCATTGATGGGAATTGGCAAGGTTGTCCTTTCAGACAACACAGCGAAAAAGTTATTTGGCGATGAGCCGGCACTTGGAAAAATCATTCAGGTCGGAGACAAGCGAATTTCCGTAGAAGTCACAGGAGTCACAGAAAGCCAGCCAACCAATGTGCATTTTAATTTTGACTACCTGTTGTCTATGTACACCAATCAGTCAGTGAAGAACTTTGAGTGGAGCTGGATATGGACACAAGTTGTAACATACGTCAAGTTACGGCCGGACGCAGACCCCGTTGCGTTAGACGCGAAGCTGAAATCGTTCGCAGATCGCGCGGCGCTCCCTACCTTTCAGAGACTGCGCATGGACTATACAAGTTTTGCGAGGGAGAAAGGCGGTTGGCATTTGTACCTGCAGCCGTTGAAGGACCTTCACCTTTATTCATACAAAACTGGTAATAGACTTGGCCCGGAAGGAGATATCCGGTACGTTGTTATTTTTAGTGCAGTGGGTCTTTTCATCCTCCTTATTGCTATTATAAATTTTGTAAATCTTTCGACGGCCCGGGCAACTAAGCGAGCAAAGGAAGTGGGCATTAAAAAGACCCTTGGAGTCATGAGGAAGTCATTGATCATTCAGTTCCAGATTGAGCACATCGTTATGACCTTTGTGGCAATGCTCTTTGGATTGGGATTTATGGAAATTCTTAGATTATCAATCCAACCCATAGCTGGAATTCAACTTCCCCTTTCAGGATTAAACAGTTCCCTTGTGCTGGTGCTGATTTTGCTTACCCCTATCGTTGTGGGCTTTTTAGCCGGCCTGTATCCGGCGTTCTACCTAACATCCTTCAAACCCGCATTGGTTTTAAAAGGAAGGTTGGCCTCTGGATTTAGGTCTTCATCCTTCAGGAACAGCCTCGTCGTATTTCAATTCACGATTTCGATTGTACTGATGGTGGCTACATTAATAATCTTTCAACAATTAGAATTTTACCGCACAAAAGACCTTGGCTTCGACAAGGAGAATCTCATGGTCATCAATTACGCAGATAAATTGGGCAATCAGCTGGAATCTTTCAGGGAAGAGGTTTCACACTTTCCAGGCGTTGTAAGCGCTTCAATATCAACTGATATACGGGAAGGCTTCGAAGAAATATTCATGAGAGAAGGTGACGACAGGAAGTACTCCATTTCAATGTATAAAGCTGAAGAACATTTTTTTGAGACCACCAAAATGTCATTCGTATCGGGGCGATCGTTTGAGAAAGACCGGCCCTCCGATCAAAATGCTGTCGTATTAACTGAAAACACCTGCAACCTGCTAGGCTGGTCCGCTCAGGAAGCCCTCGGGAAGAGAATACTGTTTGTAGGCGATGATGTCGGCCCTCAGGAGGTTATTGGTGTGGTCCGCGATGTGCATTTGCAGCCCCTTCGCCAGGATATCGCCCCGTTTATGTTTTTTAACATTGAAACCAACATGTACGGACCCGAGCGTATTGCCTTAATTCGGTACGACACGAAAGACCTTCCGCGGCTAGTCAGTAAAATTGAAAACAAATGGAAACAGCTCTCTGAAGCCGTGCCGCTCTCATACACTTTTTATATAGAGGGATTGACAAGACAATATCAGCCGGAACAACGCATCGGGTCATTGTTTGTAGTTTTTACAATGCTCTCGATAATAATCGCGATCATGGGATTGGTTGGATTGGTTTCGTATTCTGCAGAGCAACGGAAAAAGGAAATTGGTATTCGAAAGGTATTTGGTGCATCGCTTCCAGGAATTTATGTCATGATAAATAAGGAATATGTCCGGTTGATGATCATCGCATTATTTATTGCCACGCCTTCGTCGTGGTGGCTGATGCAGCAGTGGCTGAGCTCAATACCGGATTACAATCGTATACAAGTTAGTCCGATGGTGTTCGTCGTCGCGTTTCTAGCAGAATTGGCGTTGGCCATGATTTGCGTCGGATATCTAGCCCTTCGAGCGGCGTCTCTAAACCCTGCAGTAGTGCTGAAAGAGGAATAGGGAGAGTCCACAGTAGACGGTCCACCGTCCACGGTTAATGTGTGTGAGAGTTCAAAAGTCCATGGTCCATAGTCCATAGACGTGAGTGCGATATGAGAGCGAACATTTTCATAGTACGGCGAAGGGGTCCAACTGCCCGAGCCGCAGAAGGGTAAGGTTCATGGAGGTGACCGTTATGGTCAGATGCAATTCCATGGACTATCGACCATCGACTATGGACTTCCGACTGTTGACCGTGGACGGTCGACCGTGGACTATTTCACAAGCTTAGCCAACACCTGCCGGTAAGACACCTTGCCATCATCCTTGTAATTTTCCGATTTTACCAACCCCGCTTCTTTAGCGTACCATACGCCGGATTTTATTGTGCTGCCACCTTTTTCATTTGTAGTTATAAACGTGATTTTGTAGCAATCGAAGGTGCCTGCAGGCGTCGTTAAACTCTCCTGGCTTTCCACTTTTCGATCTTTGATGTGATAGGTTCGATTCATGAGCCTCATTCCCCCCATTGTCATTTTAATCGTATAGGATACATCCTTTAAAGTTTGACCTACGGAAAGGTCCGACGGTAAATCGAGCTCATCACCAGTAACTTCGACACTCATTCCCGCGTCGCCCATATTCATCTGTTGTGTTTCGTCCATCATGAGATTCATGGATCTCATATCAAAATGCAATGTTCCCTTTTCACATTCCCAGTCTAGCTCTGATGAGGCGACTTTATCGCCTTTCTTTGCGTCGAAAATTTCCTGGGTAAGTGTCGCTTTCATATTGTCATCAGAGCCAGTGATATTTTTAAACGCTAGGGTCATCCTTGTGGTCAATTTTTCCTTGCGGTCATACATGTCGTACTCATATCGCACATTTTCCTTCATCGGATAAAAGGCGTTGCACTGAGCTAATATGTCAGACGAAAAGCACAGTGTCAAAATCGCAGAAAATAAGATTTTCATGGTGATGGATTTAATGATGGTCAAAATTATCTAATAAAGGTAAATAGTCCATTGTCTATGATCAATAGCTGATAGTGGTGAAGTCCATAGTCCATGGTCCATAGTCCATGGAGGTGACTGCCGAGTGAAATCGAATATTTTCATGGTCTCGTTAAGGCCCACTTACTATGGACTATTCCAACCACCCAATTTCGGTATTACATGCATCATCAACCATTAAACATTGATTCGCATGGATAACAGGACTTTTGCCTTTATATTCGCGCAAACTCATTAACCTATGAAAAAAGTAATTTATGCTTT
>JAICGJ010000252.1 GCA_025923195.1 Chryseolinea sp. | reverse complement strand
TGGAAAAGAGCAGACGCAGAAATGGTAAGAGTGGGGCCAAGAGAATGTAGCGGCATTGATGCGCACATCAGCAAAGATGTCACTGGTGAGTCCAAATATCCTATTTATACTAATCGCGTAAAACACAAACGTGTTTTTAATTATCCAGAAAGATCGAATCGCTGACGAGAATGCCTTTGTAGTAACCCAACTGGCCGACATGTTGGCTATGTTTACACACAACTTGCCTGGTATGAAAAACCTGTCCGGGAAAGTGTAAGTCGGTAGTTTGATATATCGAGAAGCCCTAGATGAGAATTACGTTCTGTTCATCGGAATGCCCCTCCTTTTTTACTTTCTATCATTAAAGAAAGCACTGACATAAATCATAATTTCCGGATACCATTTATCATTTGTTGGCGAACCAGTTTGAGCTTCCTTACGAATTCAAATCAAAGAACCTCTATATGAAAAGTATCATCGTTTATTATTCGAATACCCATAACAATGAGCTTCTGGCTTACGATCTTCAAAAAAGACTCTCTTGTGATCTCTTAAAAATTGAGGAAACAGGGAAACGAACGGGTCTCACGATTTTACTGGACCTGCTATTCAACAGAAAACCCAAGCTTAAAGATCACCGTGTTTCTTTAGAGTCTTATAGCGATTTTATTTTTGTTGCCCCGATATGGGCGAGTAAAATTGCGTCGCCACTAAGGTCCTTTTTGCTTAACGAAAAGCAGCATATTAAGTCCTATTCATTTATCTCATTGTGTGGGGGTATAGAAGGGCAAGTCGATAAAATTCGGAAAGAACTTAAAACGATTTTGCAACATGATCCAAAGCTCGTGACAGAGTTGTGGATTGATGACCTGCTTACTGCAGACAAAAAGAACACGGTTAAGTATACTTCAAGTTACAGAGTGCTGCCGGAAGATCTAGAAAAGTTTAAGGCGAAAATTGATGAGTTTGTAAGTAGTCAGATTGTGCAACCACATCTTACGCATGATGAATTACGATAATGCACAGACTTTGATTATTGCCTATGCCGCTTCCAACGTTGTAGGACTGTTATTTTTATGGAGCGCATATAAAAATACCAAACTCACAAGATTCCTCTTCATGCTTTTATTCACATGGGCGAGCTGGATTAATTTCACTACCGCTCGAGTTAACCCGGAAATCTATCTGGAGTACGGTAAGCAATCGATAGACATTTATTCGCGTTTTATTAACGGTTGGTTCGCGGGCCATATTGCATTTTTTATCACAGCTATTGCTTTTGGGCAGGGATTAATAGCGTTGGGAATGTTATTAAATGGTAAATGGGTGACGTGGGCCTGTTTCGGGGCAATTTTATTTCTGATGAGCATAGCGCCTTTGGGACTATATGCAGCCTTCCCTTTTTCAATTATCGTTTCAATGGCTGCTTATATCATACTCAGGAGGGATGACAAAGCCTTTCTGTGGAAATCCTTCTATCAAAAACTGCGTTCTTCATCATAATTTATTTCGTCAAGGAATCATCTAAAAGATATCGCCATAGTGAAACACTTTCAAAATCAAGTGTCCAATTTCAGCAAACTAAAGTCAAAAGGTATGACCCGTTCTGGGGTTTGACTATCTTTTCAGGTTCGCACATCCATTAATTAAAATAAACTCTTGAAGCTGTAAAATCCTGGACCAGCGCGATCTGCGGGAAACATTCTCTAGTGTAATCCAATCGTTTCCACATCCGGAATACCTGTCATAGTCAGTTGAATGTGCCTACTCTTAGCCTTCGCTTTGAAGTCGTGAAAGATTTCCAGAATGTCGTTATCGATATATACACTGTTCTTTCCGTTTATTTCTACAATCGAATATTCGGGGAGCTCTTCTAACAGGATACGGAATCTCTTTTTGTTCAAAAAGCTCACATTTAAGGCAAGTTCAATAGCGAAATGCTTCATATGCCCCTCATCTCTCGTCTGCATTGTATAGCCTGCCCGATAGGTATGCTTGATCAGAAAATATATGGCGTAGGTAATTCCTATAAGGACACCTATCAAAAGATCTGTAAACAAAATGGCAAAAACGGTAACTATGAAGGGAAGAAATTGCTCCCTGCCTTGTTTATAGATCGCCTTAATCATGTTGGGTTTTGCCAGATTATATCCTGTGCGGATCAGAATAACAGCCAACACACAATATGGGATATACTTTACTAACGGTGCCGCTAGAAGAACAGTTAGCAATAACCAAATACCATGAAAGAATGAGGACAGTTTTGTTTTAGCTCCTGCTTCTGCGTTGGCAGAGCTCCTAACGATAACGGATGTGATAGGAATACCCCCGACAATTCCGCTAATGAAATTTCCAACCCCTTGTGCAAGAAGTTCACGGTTTTGTGGCGTAATACGATTCCGGGGATCAATTTTATCAATTGCTTCAATGCTCAGTAAAGTTTCCAGCGTTGCGACAAAACAGATAACAACGGCGTACTGCCAAATTTTACTGTTGCTGAAAAGGACACCGACGCTTGGAAAGCTCATTTGTGCAAACACATTTTCAGGTATGAGTACATATTGTGAAGGCTTAAGTGCCAGTGAGGGAAGGAAAAATTGAAACGAAAGGGCCAATAAAGCTCCAGCCAGAACAGTGACAAAAGAGGTTGGTAAAAAGGCAATTTTGCTTGCTATCTTTAGCTTCCATATGATAAGTACAATCAAAGAGAAAGTTGCTACAACAATGGCCCCAGGCGATACGTGCTCGTATAAACCACTGATATTTTCAAAACCATGGCGAAAAGTAAGTATGTTGAAGAGCTCCTCTTGCCAGAAATCTGGTTTATCATAGCCAATTAATAATGGGATTTGCTTACTGATTAGAATCACGCCAATGGCCGTTAACATTCCCTTTATGACCGAGGAAGGAATGAAATGCGTAAACCCTCCCAGTCTAAAAATGCCCAAAAGCATTTGCAACAGTCCGGCTACTGAAACAGCTAAAAAGAAAATCTCGATTGTTCCTAGTTGAGTTATTGCATCAGCACAGATTGCAGTCAGACCAGCCGCTGGACCACTTACGCTTAATTGGGACTTACTGATTACAGATATGATTATTCCACCAATTATTCCTGCCAATAATCCTGTATGGACTGGAGTGCCGGAAGCTAATGAAACCCCTAAGCAGAGGGGTAGTGCGACAAAAAAAACAGTAATGCTTGCTTTAAAGTCATGCTTTAAGAATGACAAGAAATAGAACTTGTTTTTCCTGGTGAATACGTTCATATGTTTAGGCATCTCATCGTCTGACCTTTAAGAATTGGAGCAGAATACGACAAGACTGGCAATTTCCTTTAAACTTTTGTTTGTTTAAATCTAATACACCTCAATGGGTTCATTTTTTAACGTGTAGGTCCAAATTAATGTATCGGCATGATTGGCAACGTCTTCAGCTAAACTCCCATTGAGCAGATGTGCAATGCCCTTTCTTCCGTGAGTGCCCATCGCAATGATGTCTCCTTTTACCGATTTAGCAAATTCGATAATGCCTTCTTCTGCATTCCGGTAATTGAAAATATTTACAGTATAATCTGTTAATTTATTGTGGCTCGCGAAGGCATTTAAGCGTTGCTTGGTAATAACATCAGAAGCAAAAGTGACCGGTGTATTGATCCAGACGACATGCAAATGTGCTTTAAAGAATTGTTGAAGGGCCTTTATCTTCTTGATAAGATCTTTCTGATCTTCTATGTCGAGGGCATTTGGAAATACAATATTCTTGATTACCCCTTTAAAGTAATTTTTTATTATTAACACAGGAACTGAAGACTTGCGAATGATCTTTTCTGCATTTGAACCAATCAAATATTCCCTTAGACCACTTGCTCCGTGCGATCCCATAACTACCAGATCGATATCGCTACGATGTATTCTGTCGACAATTGTTTTTGAGGGAACACCGAATGCAACAGTCCAGGTAACATTTACTCTTTCTGATTTATATTCCTCAGTAATTGTTTTGAATTGAGAAGAAGCATCTTCCTCTAATTCTTTCAACAGGGACGCTTCAAATGCTCGCGCTGAAAGCGCTCCAGCGTGATTTAGTACCGGCAGCTCTATAACATGAATTAGTTGAACAATTCCTTTTGAACGAGCAGCCACGTCCAATGCGAATCGATAGGCGTTTATTGCAGGTTTCGAAAAATCAAAAGGAACCAATATTTTTTTCATGATGCTATATTTTCGTAAGACTACTTTTTATCTTGTGATCTGAGAGGTTGTTTGTTCCAGCACTAGCTGGAAGGGTCATTTGAATTTTTCATAACCTATTGTTTTATAACTGTAAATCAAAAATAAATTGTGACCAGGACCTTTTTCAATGAGGTTTCTCAGTTAATAAAATGATCTACAACAGGTTTGATCTTGTAATTTCAGTAGGTGCAAAGACGGGAGCATATTCAAGCGGCTTGGGGGCGATTTCTTTCATATCTAAATGAGTTTCTCTTTTATGTTAATCCCTGAACATCAGTTAACGATTTATAGAATGTGGTGAAAGTTCTGTGGCGGTTTAGAAACCTCGGGAGGTGCGGTTGGCGGCATGGTTAAAGGTACCCTTCCCGGTTGAATTTCCGGTTCTTTCTTAGGCCAAACGGCTGGCTCGCGTTCCGGGGTTGGTATCGTTTCGGGATTTTTTCCAGGGGAAGGCACTTCACCTGGCTTTTTGGGATTTGAAGAATTTGTACTCAGCATAATTTAGTTTTAACTTTTAGAAGCGGCAATTTGGTTTACTTCGTCCTTCTTTTTGGAAGGCAAAACGCCGCTCAATTGAATACATTTCAAGCACGCTGCGAAGCGCTTAGCACTTTATAATATGAACTTGCCAACGGGTTTTTTTCAAGCGAGTGATTGGAGTCAAAGATCGATCTGATTGTTGTCATAGGAAGCTGTACGATATTTTTTTTCTCCTTGCGATGCAAACTTTATTGATCTGGCGAACCATCCTTGTAATTACATTATAACGTGCGGGATGTTGGAAAAGATATTAGTCGGTCAGGTGCAGCGCATGCGTCGCCCTTCCGCGAGGTTACCCTTTTTATTCCTGAGACTCAACGCGACTGTTCAGAAAGGAATCGTATCCGTCGAAACAGAAATCTAAAACAATTGAGGACTATTTGAAACAGCGACCATGAAGTAAACGAGATTCAAGAATTAATTCGTTTATTTTATCGATAATTAAAATGAAAGAAACCTTGAGGTCGCCCTCAGAAATTTAATATGAGAAACAAGAATCCAATATGAGAAGCAGGTCACTATAAGGCTGAGGTAAGCTTAAAGTTTTATTGAAAAGTTCGCTAACAGTATAACCTTAGTATGGTATGACCGTCATCAAATAAACTTTTGCGAATGAGTCAACTTGCTGCAGGTTGCTATTTGAGCAATTTGCAAATCGCTATCAAGCAAATTTTATTCCACAAGGTCGGATTATTAATAAAACGCACTTCAACCCCAAGAAAGTCAAATTAATTGAAGAGTTAAATTGGCCTTCAACTTTGATAAATTCAAAGAGAAGAAAATTGCTTTTGAAGTAATCCATATTTGATTAAATTCATTCATATCCCGTTACAATGAGAAAAGAACAATTAGTTTCCCTTGAGAGCGAAGCCGGTTTTCGGGTTCTTTTCGAATGTGCTACAATTGGTATTCTTGTCACTAATGAAAAGGGAAGTATTGAACTTGTTAATCCCTGTGCGGAGAAACTTTTTGGGTACAATCCAGCAGAATTAATCGGAAAAACGATCGAAGTTTTAATTCCTCAGAGTCTTCGACATAAGCATGCACATCATCGCGAAAGTTATTTTGCCAAGCCAAAAGCCCGTCCAATGGGGCGGGGAATGGAATTATATGCCTCTAAGAAAAATGGTGAGGTGTTCCCTGTTGAGATAAGCCTAGGTCACTATGAGTTAGAGGGTGAAATGCTGGCCGTAGCATTTGTTACCGATATTACTGACCGTGTTAAAGCAAAAAAAATTGTCGCCGAAAGGGAAGCCTGGTTCAGGAATATGGCTGACAATTCGCCTGTGATGATATGGGTATCAGGCACGGATAAAGGTTGTACTTATTTTAATAATACCTGGCTAGAGTTTACCGGACGAAACATGGAACAGGAGATTGGAAACGGATGGGCAGAAGGCGTTCACCCTGAAGACCTCGAAAGGAGCCTTATAACGTACAATGATGCATTCGATGCCCGAATGCCTTTTACAATGGAGTACAGGTTGAGACGGCATGACGGACAATATCGATGGATACAAGATGTAGGAAAGCCAACCTATTTTTCCGATAACATATTCACCGGCTTTATTGGGTCGTGTTCCGACATTCATGATCAACGAATGATGAAAGAAGAGCTTGAGCTTCTTGTAAAACAACGGACAACTGAATTATCGGATGCTCTCGACCGTGAAAAAGAGATGAATGAACTGAAATCGAGATTTGTGTCAATGGCTTCCCATGAATTCCGGACACCTTTGAGCATTGTGCTTTCCAGTACCGCATTAATTGAGCAGTACACGGCTGCTGAAAAAAATGAAAAGATCAACAAACATCTGAGGAGGGTTAAAGCCTCCGTTAGTAATCTGACAACAATCCTTAACGACTTTTTATCGCTCGATAAATTAGAACAAGGTAATGTCGAAATAGAACGTGAAATATTTGACATAGCTGAATTTATGCTCGAAGTAATGGACGATGTTCATTTTCTAAGAAAGAAGGGTCAGGAAATTATTCTTACACAAACAGGTGAGCGCCAGGTTCTCTTGGACCACAAAAAGCTGCGGTACATCATGGTTAATTTAATATCAAATTCGATTAAATATTCGTCAGAAGATTCACCGATAAATATATATTTTGAAAACGCAGGATGTATTACGATTACTGTACAAGACCATGGAATTGGAATTCCGGAAGAAGAGCAGAAGTATATGTTTAACAAGTTCTTTCGAGCAAATAATACTGGAAATGTTCAGGGTACAGGACTAGGGTTAACCATCGTGAAAAGGTATGTAGAATTAATGAATGGAACAGTAAGATTCATCAGTAAACTTGGAGAAGGCACAAGTTTCACAATAGAACTTCCTCAAACGTGAGTACAATGAAAACAGTATTGATCATAGAAGATAATCTTGAAATCAGGGAAAACACCACTGAGATTCTAGAGCTTGAAGGATTCAAGGTTATCAATGCTGAGAATGGAAGGGAAGGGATGCTTGCAGCACATGAATTCTCTCCAGATATTATTTTATGTGATATTATGATGCCACAGATGGATGGTTATTTGGTCCTGAAAGATCTTAAAGCAAATCCATCCACAGCTAGAATTCCTTTTATCTATGTCACTGCCAGCGCTGAAAAAAGTCAAGAAGCATTGGGGATGGGAATGGGTGCCGATGGATATGTACGAAAACCTTTTGATACAAAGGAATTGATGGATACAATTAATAAATGCCTGAAGAAATAAGGCCGATCTATT
>JAICGJ010000251.1 GCA_025923195.1 Chryseolinea sp. | reverse complement strand
GTTAATAGTTATCCGTTAATAGTAAAGGCCGCACAGATGGAAGGTTGCCGGCTTATTTGAAGGATGGGGTAATAGGAGGAGTTAAGCATTAATTAGGTTCAGCCCACACCCAAACTCCACACCCAGTAATAACTATTAACAGATAACGGATAACTGTTAACGGGACAACGGACAACTTCACACCATTGAATCCAGCGGCCTTCGATTCCGGTCAAGATCTCTTGACTTTTTCATTTCTGATGGTGTAAGACCTGTAACTTTCTTGAACTGTGCGGACAGGTGTGCAACACTGCTGTAGCCCAACCGGTTTGCAATCT
Source organism: Chryseolinea sp. (assembly GCA_025923195.1). Taxonomy (GTDB): domain Bacteria; phylum Bacteroidota; class Bacteroidia; order Cytophagales; family Cyclobacteriaceae; genus Chryseolinea. The sequence goes on along the minus strand of JAICGJ010000251.1, from coordinate 7,287 downwards.
GGCTGAGATTCAACTCGTCGTAGAACAAAAGTTCCTTCACCTTCTCGATTTTCTGTCTTATGATATACTGTTCAAGGGTTATCCCCTCTACACTTGAAAATAAATTGCTCAAATAATTATACTCATAATGCAGTGCTTCGGACAGGACCGTTGACCAATTAAACCTAAGGTCTACTTTGTCGGAATGGTGAATCATTTGGATGACCTTGTTCTTAATGGCTTCTATCAGTCTGGCCTTTCGATCGTCGATTCTTTCAAAACCGAATTTCGAAAGAGAAGCGTCCAATTTGTCCAGCTGTTCCGGTGACAATGGGCCTTCCTCAACAACCACTTCGCCGAGAGTTACCTTTTTCGGATGAAGACCTAACCTCTGCAATTCCTGATCAACAACCATAATACACCGGTTGCATACCATATTCTTGATATATAGTGTTGTCATCTTGTAAATATTGACCTTTATAAAGCCAACGTCAAGTTATACAATTTAACGGCTCGCGTATTGCAGCCCCGTCCAAATTAAGTATTGATAATAGAATTCTGCCAGATTCACAAAAGTTTTTTACCCAACCATTTGACCATACCCTTCAACTATAGACTAGTTTAGGTTAAGCCTGTTTTTTCAATATGGAAAGCATCACGACGAAGGGTGTCGATTTTCAAGAGGAAAGACAGGGGATTATGCGTTAGCCCGATTGAAGGCGAAAGATTAATGGCGATGAGCGCTGTTCCGTTTTTTTTTGATTACAACTCCAACCTTAGCTGATCCGGAAGTTCCCGGGCACTGATATCTCTGAAGTTGGACAGCGATATACCCAACAGTCGAACGCGTTTCTCCTCAAGGTCGGTAGCTTCCAGTAATTTCTTTGCAGCAATTATAATTGAATCAAAGTCATTTATTGACGTGGTGAAGGACTGGCTTCGCGTAACAATCTTAAAATTGTGATATTTAATTTTAAGGGTAATTGTCCTTCCACTAAGCTCATGTCTTTCCAACCGGTCATAAACAATTCTCGCTATCCTGTCAAGCGCATCCTGCATTTCTTCTACTTCCGTCAGGTCATACGGGAAAGTGTCTTCGGCGCCCACTGACTTCGTTTCACGGTTAGGCTGTACTTCGCGATCGTCGATGCCTCTAACAATTTTGAAGTAGAATTTGCCCGCCTTTCCAAAATGTTTGGTCAGCTCCGATTCTGTCAATTTTTTGAGGTCCGCACCTGTGTACAAACCCATTCTCCTCATTTTCTCGGCTGTGACCTTGCCGACACCAAAAAATTTTTCGACCGGCAGAGATTCCATAAAGCTTTCGATTTTTGAGGGCCCGATAAATGTCAAGCCATCAGGCTTCTTCAGGTCAGAAGCTATCTTGGCCACAAACTTGTTCACTGAAATGCCTGCCGATGCCGTCAATTGTAATTCGTCGTTGATGGCCTTTTTGATCTGCCGCGCAATTTCGATAGCGGACCCAATATTTTGTTTGTCTGCGCTTACATCAAGGTATGCTTCGTCCAATGAAAGTGGTTCAATAAGATCAGTATACCGCCCGAATATTTCGCGGATATGCAATGAAACACTTTTGTAAACATCAAACCTGGGCCTTACAAAAATAACATCCGGGCATAACTGGACAGCTTTCTTCGAAGGCATGGCAGATCGTATTCCAAATTTCCGAGCTTCATAACTAGCAGTGGCAACAACACCACCACGCCCCTGGGGTGATCCCCCTACGGCAATAGGTTTACCCCGGTAGTCAGGATTGTCGCGTTGTTCAATGGACGCATAAAACGCGTCCATATCAATGTGGATGATCTTGCGTTTTATTTCAGGTCTGGTCTGCATGTCCCTGGAAGCCTAGCCACTGCAAATATAGCGGCAGTCAGAAATTTTACCGACAGCTGCACCATAATCAGAAGCCGGGTAAGTGATGAGCGGTGTTCTTTAGGCTTTAGAATTGTATAAATTAACTTTGAGAACCAACTGCCCAAAATGCAGAAACAACCCTTGTAATTTCGGTGTTAAACAGCCAACCAACAGAATAACAACAATACCAATCCATATGCAAAAATTCATACTGCTTATTTTCGCAAACATCCTGCTAACCTCGACTTTGGCCCAGCGACCCACACCGGACAAAATTGAAACTTCATCGGGCCCTTTGATGATCCAACCGATTCTTCATGGATCCCTGGTGTTAACCTGGAATGATAAAATCATTTATGTGGACCCTTATGGTGGCGCTAAGGCATTTGAAGGGATAGCTCCTCCCGATCTAATCCTCATTACAGATATTCATGGTGATCACCTGAATGCAGAAACGTTGAATGATATCAAAACCGACAAGGCCAAGATTGTTGTTCCTCAGGCAGTAGCCGATCAGTTACCTGAAAACCTTAAAGGCAAAGCCGTCGTGCTTAGCAACGGGAACAGAATTACTCAGTCGGGTATTGCTATTTCAGCACTTCCCATGTACAACCTGCCAGAGTCTCCGGATTCGAGGCATACCAAAGGCCGCGGCAACGGATATATCTTAAACCTTGGCGGCAAAATGGTTTATATTTCCGGTGACACAGAAGACATACCAGAGATGCGCGCGTTGAAAAATATTGATGTGGCCTTTATTTGTATGAATCTTCCTTATACGATGGATATTAACCAAGCATCGAGCGCAGTTCTGGAATTCAAACCTAAAATAGTCTACCCCTATCACTATCGGGGACAAGGTGGACTTAATGATGTGGAAGGATTTAAAAAGCTGGTGGAAGCTGGGAAGGGAAATATTGAAGTGAGGCTTAGGAACTGGTATCCTGAGTAGACTTGCAAGAAGGTTCGTAAGTATAATCTCATCATTTTTTTTGCGTAAACTCTTTTTTTTACCACAGAGGCACGGGGACGCAGAGAAGATATAAACCCGGTATTCCTTGCGCCTCACTCGGCAAGACAGACATTCTCCCATCGAGCCCGTCATTCCGCGGCTTCTTACTTAGTCCATGAGATGAATGCTCATGAGCGGAATCCCCCGGAAAGGTCACTTCATTAAAGGTGAAGGCACTCCGGCTAAACATGTTCCGACCAGACGGAAGATGCCGCCAAAGTTCGGATAGCTTCTAAAATTCAATTGCCTCATTTTTTAAAATTTGTTGCTCAATTTAGGACAACATGAATATACACTATGGCCGCTCATGACCAATCAAGTCCGCATACGAACGTTTTAGGTTTCTACAAAGGGTTATTTTGTACCACAAATGAGGATTGACCCTTGGCAGGGATGTTGTAACCCCATTTCAAACCTTTGCTTATGCCAGCAGAACTTCTGCCAAGACGCCAGCCCCCGAGCTGTAACGCATCCCACTGCTGCGTTCGCCAGTTTGATTTTCACGTGATGCAGGCCGGACTAATTTTACCAGTAGAATATATTTGGGTCTCTGAAAAAATGATTAAGAATTGGGCTTGAATGGCTCCTTCAAGATATGTTAAGAAACTATGTGAATGTCGCCTTAAGAAATCTGACGCGGAACAAGTCTGCCTCCCTCATTAAGATCATCAGTCTTTCCGTTGGTATGATCTGCTTTGCTATCATATCCCTCTTTATATTTCACGAATTGAGCTATGACAGGTTCCATGAAAATCCGGAACAGGTCTTTCGTATTGTGAAGGACTTTGTGAATGATGATGGTAGCAAAATACCAGATGCTACAACGCCTCCTGCATTTGGCCCCGCTATCCAAAGAGATTTGCCTGAAGTGGCTTATACCACTCGTCTTTTTCCGAATTGGGGAAGGAAATACCTGGTTCAACATGATGATATCCGTTCCTATGAGGAGGGTGTGATAAGAATCGATAGCAGTTTTTTTGACGTGTTCTCCTTTCCTTTTGTCAAAGGTGAAAAGAAAACAGCGACAGCCAACCCGAACTTCATTATTCTTACCGAGTCAACCGCGAAAAGGATTTTTGGAAACGATGAACCGATGGGCAAAGCATTAAAAATGGATATAGCCCAGGTCGGTACTGACTTCTTAGTGACCGGGATATTAAAAGATGTTCCTGAAAATTCACATTTCACGTTCGACTTTCTGATCTCCTTGAGAACGTTTGACGATCCCCTCGACGATGTTCCACTCAACACCAATTGGGGTTTCTATAATTTTTACACTTACGTACGTTTGAATCCGGGAGCCGACCTGCAAGCTTTTCAAAGCAACCTTCAAACAGTATTTAAGAAATACAACCCCGATAACAAAACCGAGTGCTACGCGCAACCGCTTACGGATATTCACTTGAAATCGAATTTGAAATGGGAGTTATCGACAAACGGTGACTATTCCTACATCCGCATTCTTGCCATCATTGCACTTTTTACGATCATCTTAGCAGCTATCAATTATGTCAACTTGGTAACGGCTCAATCTGCGCGAAGGGCAAAAGAAGTTGGAATACGAAAAGCGTCGGGCGCGGTAAGGAGTTCTCTGGTCAAACAGTTCCTGTTTGAGTCATTGATCATGGTGATTGTAGCCACCGTTGTTTCAATTGCTGTAGTGGAATCCATACTTCCTCAACTTAAAAACCTGTTTAATTCCACACTTAGTTTCTTCGATGCGGAAAGTATATATGTTTTAGGGATGGTAATTGGGGCTGGTATTGTGACCGGATTACTCGCGGGGTTGTACCCTGCATTTTATCTTTCTTCCTTCCACCCTGTAAAAGTGCTCAGGGGCACAGTCACGGGGTTTGGGGGTGACACATTTCTTAGAAAAGGCTTGGTGACCTTTCAGTTTATCATTTCTACAGTACTGATCATCGGAACGTTTGTAATCTCCAGCCAGATCAATTTTGTCCAAAATAAAAAGCTAGGATTCAGCCAAGAAAATATTATGATTGTTTACAACGCAGGTGGTCTGCAAAACCGGCAAAGCCTGCTGACAGAAGTAAAAAAATCAAATGGCGTTAAGAACGCGGGAGCAGCCAATGGCGTTCTCGGAGGGTTGAACTGGACAACAACGGCGCAAGCCAAAGGCCGGGAGAACTCTTTGCTCTTGAATTTGCTAATCACCGATTATGATTTTCTTGATGTGATGGGAGTGAATTTTAGAGAGGGCAGGAATTTCTCGCGCGACACGCAAGCTGATAGTTCCGCGTTAATTCTCAATGAGACCGCTGTAAAACAACTGGGAATAAAAGATGTCATTGGCAGCCAGGTTACGGCCGGAGGCGACCCATACACCGTCATCGGGGTGATTGATGACTTTCATTTTTCCTCCTTCCATGAACCTATTAAACCGTTCGGATTTTTCCTGAGCGAACGTAGTGTAAACAAATTGTTCGTAAAAATACAGGGCGACAACATGGTGAAGTCGATCGATGAAATTCAGAAAATATGGACAGCCCTTGTACCAGAAAGGCCTTTTGAGTTCACATTCCAGGATGAACAAGTGTCCAAGCTTTATGCGAGCGAAGTGAAGTTCCAAAAGCTATTTTCCAATTTCACATTTATCGCCATACTTATTGCTTGCCTGGGATTGTTTGGACTGTCGGCGTACACTGCGCAGCAACGAACCAAAGAAATTGGTATCCGGAAAGTTCTTGGCGCGAGCATCGTGGGAGTCACGCAGTTATTGTCTAAAGAATTCTTAAAGTTGGTCTTTCTGGCTATTGCTATTGCTGTTCCCATAGCCTGGTACGCCATGAACGAGTGGTTGCAGAATTTTGCCTATCACATAGAACTCCGACCATGGATGTTCGTCATATCAGGGGTAGTGGCGGTACTTATTGCAATGTTTACAATTAGTTTTCAATTCATCAAAGCTGCCAATTCAAACCCAGTAAATTCGCTTAGAAATGAATAGTAAAACTTTGGATGGCCATGCTAAATAGTTATCTAAAACTCGTTCTCCGGAATTTTTTAAAGAACAGAATTTTTTCCCTGATCAACGTAGCCGGTCTCGCACTTGGAATATCCAGTTTCACAATGATTCTTCTTTTTGTGGAAAAGGAGTTCAGCTATGACAAATTTCATCGCAATCCTGAAAACGTTTACCGAATCGTAAAAGACTTTGTAAATAATGGGGCCCGGATTCCCGATGCAACCACACCTCCTGCCCTAACCAATGCTTTGCGCGATGAACTCCCGGAGATTGAAAACATAACACGATTCTTTCCAAACGGAGGTAGAAGGAATCTGTTGGAATATGGTGACAAAAGATTCTATGAACTGAACATGCTGCGAGTGGACACCAGCTTTTTTCATGTCTTCGATTTTCAATTCGTGAAAGGCAGCAAGGAACATCCGTTCCAAGGTGTTCATTCTATATTACTTACTGAAACAACAGCGAGAAAATATTTCGGTAACGAAAACCCGCTTGGGAAAATCATTCATACGAATATCAACAACAACACAGATTTCCTGGTCTCGGGAATTTTGAGGGATGTTCCCGAAAATTCACATTTCTCCTTCGATATTTTGATTCCGTTCGAGAGTGGCAGAGATGCCAATAGAGACTGGAACTGGTATGGCTTTTATACATACGCACGACTGAAACCAAATACCGATCCCAAATTGTTCGAGTCAAACGTGCAAAATATTTTTAAAAAATATCAGCCCAATAGCACCAACGAGTTCTATATTCAGCCGCTCACCGATATCCATCTCAAATCAAGGTTAAAATTAGAGCTCGGGGAGAATGGCGATATCACCTATGTGCGTATCCTGTTGGTCATCGGGATCTTTGTGCTTGTTATTGCCGCTATCAACTATGTTAACCTTGTAACAGTTCAGTCTGCAAAACGCGCCAAGGAAGTAGGAATCAGAAAAGTCACGGGAGCATTTCGGCATTTGCTCATCCGCCAATTTCTCCTTGAATCCATCCTGATGGTGTTAATAGCGGCTGGATTGTCTATCATCTTGACTACACTACTGTTACCACTCAGCAAACCACTCCTGGGAAATGATCTTTCCGTGTTCGTTGCGGAAAGCCACTTTATCCGTACCGTCCTTCCGGCTTGTGTGTTACTAGTAGGACTTTTAGCGGGACTTTACCCCGCCCTTTATCTGTCTTCTTTCCAACCCATAAAAGTCCTACGCGGAAGCTTTTTCAGTTCAGTGCAAGGTGTCTCCCTGCGACAGGGGCTGGTTATCTTTCAATTCGTGATCTCAAGCATGTTGATTGTCGGTTTCCTCGTTATCCGACAACAGATTGATTACATCAGCAACAAAAACTTGGGGTTCGATCCCGAAAATATAGTGATGGTTCCTAACGTGGTAGGTATGGGCAATCCCGAAGCACTAGCAGCGGATTT
>JAICGJ010000250.1 GCA_025923195.1 Chryseolinea sp. | reverse complement strand
TAAACTTGACGAAAAAAATTATTCTCTTTTCCGTGTTAGGAACGTAAAATAAAAGACTACATAAAACCAGGCTGACGAAATATATACTTAATGTTTGTAGACTTATGCTGATTAGACATGGACGAAGTCCTTATTAGCGCGTGGACATACATTTACTAACAGCTGCCTGCTGTAAACAGATGGTAACTAGCTCCCTTTACCATCTCGGCTGATTAGTACCAGAGTGTTGGCACAGCACGATTAGTCAATCTATTTATTACTAAACCAACGAATGAATATGAGAAACGTACCACGGTATTTAACCATTAGTGTCTTAATGGTTTTTATCACTTTGCCGGCATTTTCACAAAAGGTACTTTCAACTATACTTAAGAAACGTGAGATGCGCATCGGAATGACTGGAAATCAGCCTCCATTCACCATGAAATCAAAAGGTGGCGAGTTAATTGGGTATGAAGTTGATTTGGCGAAGGCGCTTGCAAAGAACATGGGGGTGGAGCTGAAACTAGTCGAAATGCCTTTTTCAGATTTGCTGGGGGCTCTCAAAGCTGGTAAAGTTGATGCAGTCATGTCAGGCATGACAATGACACCAGAACGAAATTTAGAAGTGCTTTTTGCAGGTCCATATTTACTTTCGGGGAAGTCTATTCTTACGAAATCAAAACTGATCAATGAGATTTCGGCAGCCTCGGCTGCAAACGAAAAAAAGTATAGAATCGTGAGCCTTAAAGGATCAACAAGTGTGGAATTTGTTAATAATTATATGCCAAAGCATGAGTTAATTCTTGTTGATAACTACAATGATGGCGTTCAAATGGTATTGAATGATAAGGCTGACGCCATGGTTGCAGACAAACCCATTTGTGTAGTTACCATAATGAAAAATCAAGGAAAGGATCTTGTCACGTCCGATAAGCCATTGACTATTGAACCTATTGGCATGGCATTGCCTTCAGACGATCCTCAGTTCCTAAATTTGGTTGAAAATTATATTTCGTCATTGGAACTTTCCGGAACCTTACCGCTTCTGGAGAAAAAGTGGTTTCAAGATGGTGCATGGATGTTGAATGTAGAGTAATGGCATTTATTTGAATCATACGGGCATTAATGGTCTTCTATGTAATCATGGTGTTTATCATTTATGACCACCATGTGACTGACTACCTTCAAATTATGATTTTGAGTTGTGTGATAAATTTGATTTTGGTAACATTAATATGGGGAAAAAAATCAACAAGGACACCTACAAATAATGGATTCGTGAATGCCCTGCTGTGCACAATGCATAATCCATGGCGTGGATACTATAAGTTGAAAGATTTTCCGACTAACTTAGTCAAGTAACTGGGACAATCACGCGACCCTTCGGGGCTGGCAACTCAGCACCAGACCAGGCGATCAAAACGTGGAGTAGAACTCGTAGCGTATGGTCCAAGTCATTTCTTTGCCGGGATCGACTTTTACTTTAATATAAGGTTCGGGACACAGGGTGGCCGCGGCGGACCAGTAAACAAACCTCACGATAGGCTTATCGCCAATAATTCGAACGCCTGCACCCGTTTTCGTATTCTCTACGCGGAGGTTATAATCGCTGGTATCAGTACTGTAGCCTGTAAGTGGTGACACAGCAAAGAACTCACCTTTTGAAAGTACATTTTTGTAGATGATGTTCTTGCCATCAACCGCGCCTGCTTCTTCCTTGCCTTTGAATTCTCCCGCTGGCGCAAAAGGAAACTTTACGACAAAGTCGGGGCCTGTAGGTTGCTGGTCGATTACAAAAAAGTTATGATTGTATACATCCGTCTCAATAGTTGTTGTTCCCCTGTTCTTTAGCGAATATTCAAGAAGCAGTTCCGGTTTGCCTTTGATGAGGCTAAGAACTTTCGTGTAGACGTAGCGATGCTTTCCGCTGTTCAGCTCGTGGGTGAATGTCACGCTGGACGACTTCTTTTTCACTTTCCAGCTGCCGCCATTCAATATCTTATAAGGGGTGCTGAATGCATACCGGGGTTCGTCCGGCTTTTCCAGGACACCTACGCCAATGCGGAGAAAACCTTCACCGGTTTTTGCTTCATCGTAACCGATAGGATTGAAAGAGTCAACAGGACCCATGATGGCATCATGCAGTGTGGGTTCATAATGGTCGAACCATTTCCCGAAATAATGATGATTGTTATACTCGAGGTCATAGACAACGCCGGCCCAGTCGAACCGTGCCCCGCGATAATATCCGTTCACCGAGTCTGGTAGGTAGAGCTTGGCATTGATCAATCCGTTAGTGATGGCGGCTTCGGGAGGAGCGTCGAAATTGACGCCTGTAGAAAGTAAACTGAGGCTCAGGATAAGGAGCAGAGGGCTTTTCATGGCGAGGGTGGTTATACATGAAGATGGGGAAAAGTAAGGTTAGTAGCGATACCTTTTGTGTAAATGGGAGCGCGTTTATCCACCGTTCCTAAACAATAAAACCTCTCCCAGAATTTAAGTCCATTAATCTATGGTGAAGATATGCGCCATTTAGAAATGAGACGTTAATTAGTAGTTTTTTGTCAAAGGCAAGCGTCCGGGATCCGCGGGACCATTAGCTTGGTCGATTTTGTGCGCTGCAAGGTTTGCGACGTCATACCCAGACGCTGGTCCTTCATTAGAAGAAACAAGGTGGCTAAGGTTCAAAGAAATTTAACAGTTGTAATTAAATCAAAATAACGTTAGCCGCTAATTAGGTTATGCTATAGGAGAAGTATATTGCTCGGTAGTGGCGCATGGCCCGACCGAGAAACCTTTCGTTAATTACTTCGGATCCACCGAGCGGTAGGCGGCCAGGGTTGCTAGCTCACCCTCTTTCCCAGGCTTGCTCGTACCGTGTTCCATTCCCACGAAGCCTCGATATCCTTTGTCGTACACGTGCTGTAGTACTCTCGGAAAATTGATTTCTCCTGTTGTAGGTTCATTTCGTCCTGGCGTATCGCCCATCTGTATGTATGCGATCTCGTCCCACGCATAATCCAGTGTTGGTAAAAGATTTCCTTCCTGGATCTGGACGTGATAAAAGTCGAAGAGCACCTTCACGCTGGGACTGCCAACTGCTTTCGCGAGCGTATAGGCCTGAGGTATCGTATGTAAAAACATTCCCGGATGGTCGATCTTGTGATTCATCGATTCCATTACCATGATGAGTCCATGAGGTTCATAAATATCTGCGATACGCTTCAGCAACTCAATAGCATTTGCCATCTGAAAATCCCAGGGAAGTTTAGGGTCTGCCATTCCCAATACATTGTGAATGAACTTTGTGTTCATCCGTTTGGCAATGTCAACCGATGCCCGGACATCCTGCAGTACCTTTTCCCTTAGGGCGCTATCGCGGCCCGCAAACGTCACGTCTTTAAATGTCAAAGTGCCTACAAATTGTCCAAACTCCATCCCAAGCCCCTGGACTGTCTTGCTGATCTTTTCCTGCTCTTCAGCGGTTCTGTTTTTAAGCCCTGTGTTTTCCCATGCGCGAAACCCCTGATCATATCCCCATTTAATTTGGTCCAGGGGATTACTGCCTGCTACGTCTCCGAAAATTCCAAACTCAGGGGAAAATTTCATTTTAAAAACGTTGTCGGTATCGCCCTTATTTGCTCTGCACGCCAATGAAGAAAAAGAGAGTGCACTCGTAGCAAGTATTCCATTTTTTACAAATGTTCGCCGTTTCATGTTGAATGTCTTTTTATGAAGCTATGATTATTGATTTTGTTTGCGTAAGAGTTCTGAATCGGTCTCAGGGTCCTGGTCTTGTCCGATGAGGAAGGCCATGAGGTCAGCTAGTTCCTGTTCTGTGAGTAATTTATCCAACCCCTCGGGCATCATCGCTACATTTTGAATTTCTGTCGATAAAATGTCCTTGAGCTGTATCTGCACGGATTCCTGGGGAGAAATTCCAAGTCGGATCATGTCGCCTGTCTGTTCCTGAATAATTCCAGTGAAGGCGTTATCCTTCGTTTTAACCTGATAGGTTTCATACTCCCTAACAAAACTCACTCCGGGATATACGATGGCTTCGACTAAATCATGTGCTGAACGATCCCGTTGAATCGAAGTAAGGTCAGGTCCGAAGTTACCACCTTCGTTGCCGATCGCGTGACAGGTATTACAGATTGCTTTTCCAAAGAACAACATTCTCCCGCGTTCAATGTCACCTTTTGTAATGCTGCTTTCAATGGCGTGAATGCGAGCCAGGCGCTCAGCCCGAGCGTCCTTTAATTTGGTGATTAGTTTTTCTGTAGTTGAGTTGAGTTCTGGAGGATACTTGGAAAAGGTTTCGCGAAGATATTCTTCGGTGATGTTGTCAAGGCTCGGCGAGCTTTCCAGGGCGCTGGCTAGTGACTTTCCGATTTCAATATCTTTCGCGCCTTGAAAGACCGGCAAAAGTCTCGGAAGAATAAATGCATCTGCTTTGCCAAGAAAGTCCTTGGCAAGCTTTAGGAGTTGTTCATTTGACAATTTAGCTTGCCCCAACACACCGGCTACCTGCTGACGGACGCTTGCATCATTGCCGGGCTGAAGTTGGGCATATAGGTAATCGAAATGCCGGTTCGAAAGTTGAGTGCTGTCATTGAGCGATGTTCCAATTGCGTTGATTCTAAGTACTGCTGTGTTTTGGTTATTATCAGCGAGTTGCTCAAGAGCGTTGTTGAGCGAGGGGATGCCGTGAAGCCGAATAAACTTCAATACATTAAGCTTCACGGTTGCATCAACATTCGATGTTAGCTCCTTCCTAAGCTGCGCTATCCAGTTGGAAGGGACTTCCTTTATATCGCAAGCGCTCATAGCATCCAGAATAAAGAGTTTCTTTTCAAGGGATGTGCCCGCCATCTGGGTCGCGATGAATTGTTGCATTGACGCGTTACCGCAATAAGAAACCAGAATATCTTTCAATTGCTCTTTATCACCGGCCTCCAATTTTGTTCGGTTCAATTGTTTCTGCAGGTATGCGATCATGTTGGGGGCCCATTCGGGATGATGACTAACCACCCAGCGTGCAGTGCTTTCCATCGTGCTGTCTTCGCTTGCAAGGAAAGGTGTGACCTGGTCCGGGTTTAAAGTATGGTTCTGCATTTGATCAAGCGCTATTAAGGCAGCCTTCTTAACATAACGCGAAGGATCGGCAAGTCCCTTCTTAACCGGATCGGGTTGATTCATAGAAATCAGCGCATAAATGATGGCATGCTCGATAAACCGGTCTTTAATGCCATCGGAAGCTCTGAGTAAAGCAGGAATGGCGCTTAACTCACCAATCTGACCCAACGCTGTTGCGGCCTGACGTCTGCATGCCGGATCATCGTTTTGGATCATTTGCATGAGCTGATCGATCGAACCTTTGTCTTGCACAAAACCAAGTACTCTCGCGGTGGCTACACGCACCTGAACGTCTTTATCGTTCAGTCCCTTTCGCACAGCTGCGATCGATTCATCGCTGCTGATCCGGTAAAGGGCAAACACGGCACGGGCACGAGCATACACGTTAGAGGATGCTGCTAACACATCCGTCAGTGCGCTCACTGATTCCTGTCCACGATCTACGAGGTTGTTGACGGCCTTGTCAGCAACAAAAGGCCGAGAGTCTTCGAGATACTTAGCGACCGCGGCAATATCGAGGGACGCCCAGTCGATTTGGTTTCCAAATGGATCTTCAACTTTATCCACACCTTTTTTCCTTACGCGATAGATTGATCCCTGCAATTCTGGTTTTGATACTTGCGAGAGTGGACAACCTTTAATGAACCATCCGCCGGTCTCCACAACCAGCAGGCTACCATCGCCATCTTCTAATACGTCAGTGGGATGGAAGTCTTCATTGGATGAAGAAAAGAAGACTTCATCTTCTGTGCGAAACGAAGCACCATTGCGAATCAACTTGTGACGAAGCACGCGATGCGTATTAAATTGAGCGCTGAAAAGATTATCCTGATAGTCGTCACCTAGCGAGGTATTTCGATAACGAGTTATACCCGACGGTGCCACTCTTGAATACTTTGTAATGACAGGCATAAGGTCACCGGTTAAAGGAAGCGCATCACGCGTAATGTTGTTGTTTGGCTTGGGATAGATTCCTCCTTCCGTCCAGTACATTAATGCATCGCGCTGACCTGCTTTTGGATCGGTAAAATAAGTCTGTGTTCCTATCACCTCGGATGCGGTCGTGAAGGTCAGTCCTACAGGATTATTCATACCCCCTGCCGATATCCATTGAAGATTCGAACCATCAGGTCTTAGCCTCCAAACCCGTGACGTTTCACCTTTCAGGTGCACACCTTCTTTTGTAGTGATGTCAAAACCTTCGATGGCGCTGGTCAGGTACAGCCAACCATCAGGTGCTATAAACGGACCAATAAGACTGTTCGCATTGACATTCAACTCCCATCCTGAAAGAATTACTTCGCGTTTATCCGCTACTCCGTCTCCATTGGTGTCCGTAAACTTTAACAGTTCGGGCGCTGAAGAGGCGATGAGACTTCCTTTGTAAAACACGCCTCCCTGAGGAAAACCAACCTTATCTGCAAAGATGGTGCTTTTATCATACGTGCCGTCTCCGTTCAAATCTTCAAGAAGGTTAATCCGGAACTGCGGATTTTTGATGGCATCTTCCGTTTTATTATAAACATTGCCGGTGGACTCGAAGACAAAAAGACGCCCGGTCTCGTCAGCGACAGCGAACATGGGATAGTCCACCAGGTCAGGGCCAGCCGCCACTTCAACCGTGAAGCCATCAGGGACCTTAATATGGGCTGGTAGTGCGTTGTTACTCTTAGTGCAGGAGCCCAAAATGAAATATGCGCTTGCCAGAAGCAGGAAGAGGCGGTAGCCAAATCTTTTGTGATGATGCATGAGCGTGAGGTTGGTATGTGAATAAAAGCATTATTTATGAATCATGCTAAGGCCTGCGGTCGATCTGGTTAGAAAATATCCGTTATCCGTTATCCGTTAATCGTTATCCGTTATTAGTTATTATTAGTTATTAGTGTCTCACAGTCGATCGAGCGCCACACCCACACCCTAGCCCACTATTAACTATTAACTAATAACGGATAACTAAAAACGGATAACGGATTGCTGCGCCATACTTTATTTATATTTTACTTAACTTGATTTGAGTTAGTACCAACACAACAGCGATTGAACTGACAAAAAGAAATTGAATTCATGAGCCAAATTTTACGACAACAAATAGAGAAAATAATTAAACTGACAGACTCGGAGTTTGGCTATGTTTTAGCTCATTTTGCGACAAAGAAGTTTAAAAAAAATCAGTTTGTTGTTCAAGAAGGACAAGTTGTGGAGAATGATTTTTTTATTTTGAATGGTTGCCTGAAATCATACAGCACGGATGCAAACGGAAAAGAACATATTATACAGTTTGGAATGCAGGATTGGTGGATTACAGATTATCACGCCTATTATAATCAGACCACAGCTACGGTAAATATTGACTGCATTGAAGAAAGTGAATTGCTTTGTCTATCCTATACTAACAGGGAGAAGTTATGTGCTGAAATGCACAAAATGGAACATTTCTTTCGAAAAAAAACGAACAAGAGAAATGTTGCATTGCAACGGCGGATTCTTTCTTTACTGAGTAGCAACGCGAAAGAACGTTATGACAAGTTGTTGGAAGAATACCCACAGCTTTTTCAAAAAGTCCCCAAGCAATTAATCGCCTCATACATTGGCGTTACCCGCGAAACTTTGAGCCG
>JAICGJ010000249.1 GCA_025923195.1 Chryseolinea sp. | reverse complement strand
ATCAGAGTCATTTGGCCTGACGATAAAACGGAGTTAATGAAGAATATTTCTGTAAAGAATACAGTAACTCCGCGTTACGAAGACGCCAAAATAACTTACACTTACTCTACCGTTGTAAAGCCAATGTTCGAAGAGATTAATGTATTGGATTGGAAGCATGACGCGGTTGACACCAATGATTTCAAACGCCAATTATTGCTCCCCAAGATGTACTCTTACTCCGGTCCTAAAATGGCAAAGGGTGACGTGAACGCGGATGGCCGCGAGGATATTTATATTTGTGGCGCCCGACATCAGCCAGGTGCATTATTTTTACAAGGAAAAGACGGGTCATTTAAGACGAAAAAAAATCCGGCTTTTGAAAAAGATAAAGACTTTCAGGATGAAGATGCTATCTTTTTTGATGCAGATGGGGATGGAGATTTGGACTTGTTCGTAGTAAGCGGCGGGTATCTCTTTAATGAAAAAGATCCGTTACTTCAAGACAGGTTATATTTGAATGATGGTCAGGCAAATTTCTTACGCTCACCTTCCCGCGTGCCGACAGAAACACTTGCAGGCTCTTGCGTAGTTTCCCTTGATATCGATAATGATAAAGATCCTGACCTATTTATCGGAACCCGCCTGACTCCCGGGAGTTATCCAATCTCCTCACAGAATATTCTCTTAGAAAACGATGGACAGGGAAACTTTACCAACAAGACAGCGCAACATTTGTCATCGGAAAATTTAGGAATGGTTTGTGATGCAGCTGCACTTGATATTAATAAAGACGGGGCGCAGGATTTAATCGTTGCAGGTGAATGGACACCCATTAGAATATTTATTAATTCGAAGGGTCAGCTGTTGGATGAGTCAGACAAGTGGCTTTCGACACCCACTAAAGGATGGTGGAACTGTTTAGTAGCAGAAGATTTTGACAACGACGGCGATGTTGATTTTATGGCCGGAAATTACGGACTGAACAATCAGTTTGGCGTTTCATCCACTCGTCCGGCTACATTGGTGTATAAGGACTTTAACGGCGATGGTCAAGTGGATCCATTCTTTTGTTATTATATCGGCCAACAATCTTTTCCTTATGCCAGCCGCGATGAAGCTTTAGGCCAGGTGGCTTTTCTCAAGCCGAGATTTACAGATTATACGCAGTATGCGAATGCAACATTAGAGACGATCTTCAAAAAGGAGGAAATGCAGAACGCTACGAAACTTGAGGCCGAGGTGTTGAATACCATGTATTTTGAGAACGACGGGAATAGTTTTAAAACGAAACACCTTCCCGTCGAAGTACAATTCTCGCCGATCTATGCCATTGCACCCGTTGATGTCGACAAGGACGGCGATATCGATCTGGTCATGGGAGGGAATGAATCCAAGGTAAGAGTCAGGCTGGGAGTAGCGGATGCGAACAGAGGATTGCTACTGATCAATGATGGTGCTGGGAATTTTTCATACATGTCTCAACCGCGCTCGGGATTGAACGTTGTAGGCGATGTGAGAAGTATTAATCGTATTGGTGATAAAATTGTTTTTGGGGTCAACGACGACAGGATCCGGACCTTCAAAGTTCGTTAAGATGTCAGGCGTTGGACGACGCCTACCAAATGAATTAGGACAAGAAATTACGCTACCAAAGAAGGCAGGGACATCCCTGCCTTCGGTGGTTAAAACTGACTTGAATCACGAATCCGACTTGATCATGATTTCGGGATTTGATTTAGCCAACAAAATATTTGAATAATTGCGTTAACACTTATATGTAAATCGCAGTAGCAAATGGATCCGATTGATGTCCAAAGATGGCCTTTTGACAGGGCTGAAGTCAAAGTGAAAAACACTGAAATTTCAGACCGGGTTTTTCCTGGAAATGCTGGGAAAAGGCTGGTTTTTTCTTGAAAAGCAATCAACCTACCAAAAGGAGTGATAGATTGCCCTCACATTTTATAACCCCAAAAACTATGGAACCCTCTGACTTCGGAAGACGAATAGACGCGGGCGAGGCTCACGTTTATGTTGAAGATTACAAGACCCTTAGGGATGTGCTAATTGAGAATATTCTCCCTCTTGTCCCTAGTAACGCCCCAGATGCTGTCAAGGACAGTGCAACGTTTCACAAGTCTAAGGCTAACGCCTTTCTTTTCGATGCATCCCTAATAAGATCATTGCTCGGTGACCCAGATGCAGCTTATTTCGCTGTTTTCCTTGGTGCCATTGGACTCAATCCTACCGTGATCGTTGCGGGCCTAAAAGAGGTGCAACCCAATAACTTGATGATAATAAGCGAAGGTGATAACGGCCAACATCCTGGCATTCTGGTTAATGTTAAATATCCGAGTAATGACAATGGGCCGATAGCTGTCCCAGAGTAGAAGGATTAAATATGAGTTGGATTTCAATACTTGAGGATTTCAATATATGGATCATATTATTGCCTGCATTTACCGGGCTTATATTATTCAAAAGACTTGACAAGGATAGCAAAATCATTTTCGTTGTAGTCCTACTGGCCTGTATTCCTCATGTATTGAAATTCTTTATGGATGGAACTAAACTTCTTCATATTGTTTATAACGTATACACGCATCTGGAATTTATAATGTACTGGATCCTTTTCAGGCAAAAGATCATTTCTCCGTCACGTAAAACCATTCTGGACACCACGGCTGCGGTATTTGTCGTGGTGTCCGTCTATTTGATTTATAACTATAATATCAGCACACGGTTTATTAGTGAACTGGTGGTCTGGAACAACATTTTTCAGGTCAGCTGGGTCGGTCTCTGCCTACTTGAATACTACCATTCAGAAGAAAGCTTGATTAATTCGTCACAACCATTTTTTTGGTTTCTTTTTGCAATAACCGGTTACGCATCGTGTACCGCCGTCTTTTTTAGCCTTTGGCATTTTCTTGAAAATAATACTGAGCAACAGTTTCATATTGTTCGGGCTATTCGACATATTTTCAATATTTTGCTATACGTATTCTTTACTATTGGATTTTTAAAAAATTCTAAGTTAAAGCATCACACTTGAACAAGCTAAATGCTGATATTATACTTGCAATTTTCGTTGCAACCACAGTCTTGCTAATCCTTAGTTCTTTTGTAATTATTTTCACCGTCATTTATAAAAAAAAGCAGCACGCTTATCAAAATGAAAAGAAGCTTCTTCAAATTCGTTTTCAGGAGGAGATTCTGAAATCACAGTTGGAAATCAAGGAAAATACACTAAAGTACCTAGCTTACGAGTTGCACGACAATTTAGGTCAGATAGCGAGCCTGATAAAAATCAATCTTAATACTATTTCACTGGCAGACGAAGAAATAGCTTTGCGGAAAATTGAGAACACAAAGGACCTGGTAAGACAACTCATCTATGATTTAAAGTCCCTTTCGATGAGCTTGAATTCTGATCGCGTTATTCAAGTGGGAATTGTAAAAAGTTTGGAAACGGAAGTCGAAAGGTTGAATAAGACCGGCCAGATTGAAGCAACAATGACCATTGAAGGAACCTTTCCTAAATTATCAAATAGTACGAGCATTATTTTTTTCAGAATGACCCAGGAGATTATTAACAATATCGTAAAACACAGTAGGGCAACCCAAGTAAAGATTTTGTTTTCCGCGACTCAAAATTTGGTTACCTTTAAGTGTAATGATAATGGAATTGGCTTTGATGTAGTTGATAAAATTCAAAGCGGCGGATCGGGATTGTTGAATTTACAAAACCGCGCCAAACTTATTCATGCTCAGCTAGACATTCAAAGTTCAAACGAAGGAGGTACAACCGTCTCAATTCAAATTCCCGCAGATGGCTGAAATTCTGAAGCTTGGTATTGTAGACGATCATAGACTATTTCGGAAGGGCCTGATCACCCTTATCGAATTGGCCCACCCTAAATGCGAAATTTTGTTTGAAGCAGACAACGGACTTGACCTGCAACGCAAGCTCATAAAAAAGAACTTGCCGGAAATCATCATCATGGATGTAAATATGCCTGGTATGGACGGATTTGCGAGTGCACAATGGCTCAAGGAAAATTATCCGGATATAAAAATACTGGTTGTCAGTATGGTCGAAAAAGAGGAAACGATTGTGCGGATGTTAAAGTTGGGCGTTAAAGGTTATCTCTCCAAAGACGTTGAGCCACAGGAGCTAGGTGAGGCGCTGCGATCCATCATGAATCGAGGTTTCTATTATACTGATTATCTCACAGGTAAGCTGGTCATGTCGATTCAAAGTGAAGGTGTTGGAAAGCAAAAGCTCGACAAGTTGCCGCAAATGAATGAACGGGAGAAACTGTTCCTTGAACTTGCCTGTAGCGAACTCACTTACAATGAAATTGCAGACAAGATGTTTCTCAGTCCAAAGACCATCGATGGCTACCGAAATTCATTATTTGAAAAATTAAACGTTAAAAGTCGCGTTGGTCTTGCTCTATATGCAGTAAGGCATGGTCTGGTGCCGTTGTGATCTAGACCAGATGGAAAGGAGGCGTGCAAATATCTTCTATCAAGCGTAGTAATCTGTTTTATATAAATTTGTAATCCTAATGATTACAGCTATGCGCCTTGTTCTGTTCCTGATTCTCATAAACTTTTGTTGCTGCGCTCAGGATAAAAACCTATGGAAGGGCAGGAAGTGCGCCGTTGTGTTGACCTATGATGATGCATTAAATGTGCACCTCGATAATGTCATTCCGGCATTGGATTCCCTGGATCTCAAAGGCACCTTTTATTTATCAGGTTATTTTCCTGGTTGTCGCGATCGTTTGTCAGATTGGAAGGCGGCTGGTAAAACTGGGCATGAATTGGCAAACCATACTTTGTTTCATCCTTGCACCGGGAGAATACCAGGAAGGGATTGGGTGAAACCGGATCAGGACCTTAGCACTTATACGATGCAGCGTTTACTGGATGAAGTGAGAATGACGAATGTGTTGCTGGAATCGCTGGATGGAAAAAAGCAAAGGACATTTGCCTATCCCTGCGGAGATACGAAAATTGGTGATGAATCGTATATCGACAAAATTAAAGATGATTTTGTAGCGGCGCGGGGCGTAAAAAAAGAAATTATAACAATTGATAAAGTAGATTTATTTAATGTGCCATCGTTCGGGATCAATGGCGAAACCGGCGAACAACTCCTTGGCTTGGTAAAGCAAGCACAGGAACAACATGCGCTTCTTGTTTTTCTTTTTCATGGCGTAGGAGGGGAGCATAGTTTAAGTGTTTCGTTGGAAGCGCATAGCGCATTGCTCCATTACTTAAAACAACATGAGAAGGAGATCTGGGTGCCTACGTTTCGGGATGCAACGAAACATATTAAGCTATATAATGCACCGCGGTAATGGGCGTTGGTAATGTCCAAAATGAGCGTACTTGTCATTGCTAACTGACAAAGAGGTCCCGCGTACCGGTTCAACGACTTGTCAGTCATTATTGATCATAAAGCAAGAAGCTTTTTTTCCAGGATTTAGAAATCCAGATATATATAATAAACAGCTTTGTTTGTGAGGACCAATTCAGTGCGGAGTGATAAATCACCGCGTTTGGGAAAATGGACACTTCTAAAATTCTCTTGAAGTTGCTCCTAATAATCACCCAAAGATCCTTAGCAGGGTATCTTTGCGGCTGCGCGATACGGTAATTGACGTATTATCGCTCATGATTACATAGCCGCCTTCACCTCTGATGTAACGAACAATTTCGTTAAGGTTAACAAGGTACGAATGATGAATCCTTAAGAAAGAATGTCCTTCTAATAATTCCTCGATCTCTTTTAGGGTACGAGAGACGAGGACTTTTTTAGCATGTTTTAGGACAACATGTGTATAATTACTGTCCGCTTCACAGTGAATGATATTTTCAAGTGGAACTAGTTCAAAGCCATCAAGCGTGGGCAAGGCAATTTTTTGTAAGGACACTTGTTTGTTACCCAGCCTTTCCAGCAAAATATTAAGTTGCTGATTCAGATTATGACCTGCTTTCAAGCTAACCTTTGCTACCGCCTTTCTAAGTTCGTCCTTATCAATTGGTTTGAGCAAGTAGTCGATAGCGCTAAAGCGGATGGCTTTAATGGCGTAAGCATCATATCCTGTAGTAAAAATAACTTCAAACGGGATATGTGAGAATTGTTGAAGCATTTCAAAGCCATTCATCTTTGGCATTTCAACATCTAAAAAAATCAGATCAGGCTGGTACTTAGAAATCGCTTCTATTCCCTGTGCCGCAGAATTGCATTGTGCCAGCAGTTGTATTTCATGGCAGTATTTTTCTAATTGGATAGAAAGTGTCTCACGGCAATGTGTTTCGTCATCAATGAGAATTGCCTTAATCATACATTGCAATAATTTAGAATAAACGAACTCAGCAATAGCGATTAGATTTCTAAACTGGTATTTTAAGTAATACACTTGTACCACAAGCTTCCCCCGAAGAATCCACAAGGTCTGTAACCTCCACCGTTGTAGCTTTGTCATTCAAAGCGTTGATTAACTCCAGCCGATGAGCTGTAATCTGCATCCCAAGGGATTTATTCTTGCTAGCGGATTTGCTCCTCAACTCTCTTGCCCGTTTCCGTCCCACGCCATCATCGGTAATCTGGCAGTAGAGTATATTTTTTTCCCGGTGCAGTTCAATCAATAAATGACCTTTGTCTCCCTTGTGCATCAAGCCATGCCAGATAGCGTTCTCGACATAAGGCTGGATGATGAGCGGAGGAACTTCTAAATGTTCAATCTCCAACTCGGGATCATAACTAATTTGATACTCAAAGTGCTGTTCAAAACGGGATACCTCCATGTCCATATAGAGACGCAGAGCTTCCAATTCATTTTCAAGGCATACGGACTTTGCCTGAGAGTTCTGCAATATCAGCCGAATGAGTTTCGAGAATTTAGTGAGATAATCTGAGGCTGCCTCCGACTCGTTTTTAAGGATAAAGCGGTTAATGGAATTAAGGCAGTTAAAGATGAAATGGGGATTCATTTGCGCTCGTAAAGCCATCATCTCTAAATCAGCAGTACGGCTCTTGTAGGCTGATAATTTTTGCTCCTTCTCTAGTCGCTCCAACTCAAGGTCCCTTTCCAAACGGTCTTTCAATAAACGTTCAGCTTTTCGCTTGAGGTTAATATTCCAAAAAATGACTAAACCGAGCGCGAGCGTGAAGCCAAGCCCGGCGATAAAAACGTTGCGGAGAATTGCCTGCCGCCTCAACTCTTGTTCGTGAAGTTGCTGCTCCTGGGTCAAAGTCTCGATGTGCGCTTGTTTTTTAGCTAATTCAAGATTGGCCTCAAGCACTGCCAGGCGCTGATTATATTCCTGAGAGGTGATTGAGTCTTTTAGCGATATGTACAAATGTTGGTATTCAAAGGCCTTTGCAAAATCGTGCTGGCCAGCATAAATTTGTGACAGCGTTTGGGCAGCGTTTTTGATTTCTTTCCGGCTGCCTGTTTGCTGCGATAATGTAAGGCTTCGCTGCGCATAAGCCAACGCCTGTGAATGTCGCCCCTGAGCGGCATATACTTTACTTATGTTATTAAGAACTTTTGCATCTGTCCTGTCATTGTTTTTTTCCAGGAGCGACAAGCTTTTTAACAAATACCTAAGCGAAGTTTCATACTCTTTCCTGGCAAAGTAAATTTGTCCTACAACATTAAGTGCAGCCGCTTCATGGGTATTGGACTTTAATAGACGCTGCAGGTAAGGCAACGCCTCATCGTACTGGCCGAGCTGATAGTACGTTTCTCCAAGTTGCAGCAGGGAATAATTAAGTAAAGGCAGTCCTTT
>JAICGJ010000248.1 GCA_025923195.1 Chryseolinea sp. | reverse complement strand
CCAGGATGTGGAGCATGCAGGCCTTGATCCTGTCTGGCGGAACCCGAAGACTGATCATTCTTTCTTCAGCGAGAGCCGCACTTTTTTCTTCGTTGTCGTTCGATAGCACGTTGTAGACAGCATCATGATAATACAGGGCAAATAACACTGCATAGTTATCTCTCAATTCATGTTTGTATGGAATGAGTTCAGAAAGCAAATGTTCAAGATGGTTTAGGTTGTGATAGTAGCGGCCAGCCTCCGAATAACGTTCGACCAATTCCATCCAAAGATTCACGCCTTGTTGATGATCGTCGCCATAGCGAACGACTAGCGAAATGAATGTTTCGTCTAGGATCACATCCTTACCTTTAGACTAGCCAGAGCACTCTGCTTAAAAGCCCGTCCAAACGGAAGCGTTTTACCGGCAACGTCAACGCCGTCAGCGGCGATTGACTGCACTGCTTTTATGGAGACGAGAAATGAACGATGTATTCGTACAAATTGGTCCTCAGGAAGCTTTTGGTCGAGTATACTGATGCTCTCACGG
Organism: Chryseolinea sp.; assembly: GCA_025923195.1. Classification (GTDB taxonomy): domain Bacteria; phylum Bacteroidota; class Bacteroidia; order Cytophagales; family Cyclobacteriaceae; genus Chryseolinea. Next base: position 7,274 of record JAICGJ010000248.1, on the reverse strand, counting down.
GTGATCAAGGTTTTATTGTTCAAATAAACTTTCACGTACTCATCCAGACTTTCGATATACAAAATTTCGCTTAACTCCACTTTGTGCATTTTTCTGTCTGCCCGCAAATAAACGTAAGTCGCCTCCTGGGATTTAACTACATGGGCTGGCGAAGTTGATGTTCTATCAAAAAATTTGTTAACAGCCTTCAAAAGACGTTCAAACGAAATAGGTTTTAACAAATAGTCGACAACATCCAACTCAAAGGCCTCTGGTCCGAAATCGCGAAATGCAGTCGTAATGATGATTGCAGGTGGATTTTTCAGTGTGCTTATGAATTTTAAGCCATCTATTTCCGGCATTTGGATATCCAGAAAAACCAAATCTACTGCGGTGCTGCGTATATGATTGCTGGCCTCGATTGCATTGCCAAACTGTCCGGACAACTCAAGTCCTTCAATTTTGCCGGCATGTGCCGCAATAAGCTTTCTGGCAAACGGCTCGTCGTCGACTATCAGATATTTAAAAGTCATTGTTTGCCTCCTTTAGTTACGGTCAGCGTTACGCTAAATTCTTCGGGATGATCAGATTGGATGAAAAGCCGAAACCTTTCTCCATATAGATGTGCCAACTGAGCAGACAAATTCTCCAGGCCAATGCCATGGCCGTGATCCTCATTCTTACATCCATTACGGATTTTTATCGTCATTTTTGTTTCATCACATTCCACTGACATTTTTATCCAGGATCTGGAGGTGTTGGGCATAACCCCATGTTTGAATGCATTTTCCATTAAGGTAATTAATATCATCGGGCCAATGGTGAATTCTTCGATCTGTCCCCTGACATCTACTTCAACGTCTACTCGATCCTCATATCGAAGTAACTCCAGGGCTATGTAATTTGTAAGACTCTCTAGTTCTTGTTTAAGAGATACAAACGTGGATTTACCTTCTTTTAGAACATAATCAAGCACTTCGCTTAGCGCGAGAATTGCTTGTGGCGCTTTGTCCGACTTGACCGAGGCAAGATAATAGAGATTGTTTAGCGTGTTAAACAAGAAATGAGGATTCAGTTGGGTCTTTAGGAATTTCAACTCTGTTTCGACTTTTTCGCGCATGAGTACCTGGTAATCCTCTTTCGATTTTCGCCAGTGCAGCAACATTTTAATGCCGCTAGCAAAAAAGATCACCAGTAGGAGTGATGTCATCAAGAAAACAATGTCGATGGAAGCGGGACTCATACTCCTAATGCTCACCTCAGCCATCACGATGAATGTAATCAGTGCAATAATCGTCTCCAGGAAAAGTGATCCAAGCAACGTATAAATGAAATACAAGCTAAAAAATGCATAACGTTCCTTCATGAGGTAACGAGGTACAAGAACATAGTTTACAAAGTAGGTCGTTGCGATGGTCACCGGCATTAGTAGGCCCACGAAGAATAAGGTAAGAGAGTAGTTGTCATTTTTTCTCCCAAAGAAGACTACATAGAATGTCATTATGATCATCCAAAAGAAAAGATGCAGCAACCAGCGCTGACGGGAAAATTGCGTATCGACAAATGCACTGAGACGGTCCATATACTATGGCGTAAATATTAAAAAAAATCCCTGCATGTATCGGGAGTCCTTGTCAACGACAAGTATCAATACCCCTTTCGACTGTTATCAGACGCCATTCGCCATATTCAGAGCATAAGGCGCTATAAAGCACTGCCATTTGCACCGTTTAATTCATAATAAATTCTGCGATTAATTTTATGCATAACCTTGCTGAAACACCAGGAAAAACTAAACTTTAATAACTATGTCAAACTTGTATAATATCTATCTGGCGGGCGGAGCAGAGTTTATGCATCCAATATCATTGCTGTTTATGTCAAATATCGTCGGCATCGGATACATTGTTTTTTGCCGCATCCGAAAAAAGTTGATTCATCCAAACTGGCTGGAAATCGTCAAGCATTTTGGAGGAGTGGCTGTAGCCTACGGGACATTTGGGACGCTGCTTGGGCTCCTTCTTGCCTTTGACGCCTTGGAAAAAAGTGATCAGATCATTCCTTTTCAGGTCATTATGGGTGGATTGAAAGTGTCGCTCATTAATATTTTGTATGGCCTAATCGTTTTCTTTTTCTCGATGGTTGCATACATTGCCTTGAAGCTAACAGAGCACAATGACGTAAAATATGAAGTTTAACAATTATTGAATGATGATTACGTGGGTTATCCTAGTGCCCCTGACGATTGCAATCTTGTTCTTAATCCGGTCATCATTTCAGGGCCGACAAAGTATTCAAAGCAGATGGGAGGGAGGAATCAGACACATTGCTGCAGCCATGCTCGGTCTTTTGGCATTCACAACGATGTTTGGTCTACTTTTAATTCTTGATTTACTGGAGGGAGAATATCTCTCCTGGCATGCAATGGCGAATGTTGCTCGGCTATCGATGATTTCTTTTGCAGCTGGTGCTTTTGTGCTGGCTGTTTCCCTTATGGTAACTCGAAAAATACTCAAATGAGTATATTGGTTGTATATCGGCCGAGATGTTTGCGGGGTCAACTTTCCAAAATTGGATGAGCACTCAATAGTGATTATTCATTTCGAAGGGATTTCACAGGATTCCCGCTGGCCGCTCTTACCGCCTGGAAGCTTATAGAAACAAAAGCGATAAACAACGTGATAACTCCTGCTACCAGCAACACCCACCACGGAAAGGATATACGAAAAGCAAAGTTTTTTAGCCATGTGTACATTAGCCATACCGCAACCGGCCACGCTAGAATATTGGCGATGCCCACTAGTTTCATAAAATCCCTGTTGATCATCATAACAATGTCGCGCACGCTGGCGCCTACTACCTTGCGTATTCCGATTTCCTTTACCCGCTGCTCCGCGGTAAATGCAGCAAGCCCAAACAATCCCAGACACGCAATAAATATGGCAAGCGATGTAAAAAGAAGAAAGATGAGTCCTATTCGCTTCTCGGTCTGATGTTTTGATTCAAAATTTTCATCCAGAAATGTGTATTCGAATGGAGCATTGTCAGCATATTTCTGCCATATTGATTTTATCAATGCAATTTTTTCTGTGGTGTTGCCGGGTGTAAGACGAATGGCCATTTCCCAGTTAGGTTGCGGCCCAAGTACGATCGCCAGGGGTTGAATAGTTTCTCTCAAGGATTGAAAGTTGAAGTCCTTCATGATCCCGATGATTTCGCGCTCACGCTTCGGCTGGTCATAGTGACTGACAAGCTTTTTGCCTTTAAAGATCGTTAGTCCTAGTTTTCTTGCCGCCGTTTCATTCAGTATCACTGTATTTGTATCACCAGGAGTGCTTTCTGAGAAAAAGCGTCCCTCCACTATTTCGTATCGCATCGTCTCCTGATGGTCGTAGTCCATTTCGTAGACGCGCAGCAAATAATCCTTTTCTGATTCCATCGACGTGAAGACTGATTGCCAGTCAACATTCGGCGGAAGTCTGTTCACGTAGCTTGCAGAACTGATCTCCGCATGGGTTAACAATTCTCTTTTAAATGCAACACCGTTTGTTCCGAGATTTCGTGTATGCAGCAGGTTGATGACATTGCCTTTGTCAAAACCAATATTGGCCTCCTGAATATATCTTATTTGCAGGTAGACGATTATAGTTGAGATGATTAGCACAGCGGAGATAAAAAATTGAAAAATTACCAACCCGTTACGAATCCCATAGCTCCTGAGTTGTTCTCGTAATTTTCCTTTCAAAACCTCCGCCGGACTGAAATGTGACAAATAAAAAGCCGGATAACTCCCGGCAACAAGACCTGACGTAAAGATGCAAGCAACGGTTAGTCCCAAAAATATGGGGTCAACCAGAACGCTGGTACTGAGTTCCTTGTGGGTAAAATAATTAAAGGCTGGCAAGATAGCAGCTATGAGCAACAGCGAGATTACAACCGCGATGAAAATGTACAAATACGATTCCAGCAGAAATTGAAGAATGAGGCGGTTGTGAGGAGCTCCAACTGCTTTCCGGATACCTACTTCCTTTGCTCGGCTGGCTGATCGGGCAGTGGACAAATTCATGAAGTTGATGCATGCGATCAGAGTAATGAATAGGGCGATACACCCGAACGTATATAGGTATTGGATATCGCTGTTAGGCTCGAGCTCGTCGCTGAGTTGCGATTTTAAATGAATGTCCAGAAGGGGCTGTACGAAGAATGCAATGTTGTTACCCTGCGCTTTAAAATTCGTGAGCGTAGTGTTATGAAGTTGTTCCAGCTCAGCGCCGATTTTATATTCAAGGATGGAATTGAGCCTGCTAAAAATGTCGTCGATTGACGCGTTCTGCCTTAGCTTTAAGTAGGTGTATACCCGTCCCGTGATATAATCTCCTGGGTCACTGCTGGTGTATGAGGCAAGCGAAAGGATAACTGTAAAGTGAAAATGTGAGTTCAAGGGCGGATCTTCGGCAATGCCAGTTACTTTTGCCGTATACCCTTGCGCAAGGTTGAGGGTTTTGCCCAGCGGCGATTTGTCGCCAGCGCCTTTGTAATTAAAGTACCTTCGCGCGGCAGATTCCGTGACTACAACTTTCCGCTCTCCTGCCAATACACTATCGGGATTTCCATCAATTAATTTGAAATTGAAAAACCGGAAGAAATTAGGATCAACCAATAACAGACGTGGTTCTGTAAATGATTTGTCTTCAAACCTTACAGGAAAAGTGAGCCAGCTGGCCATTCGCACAGCGCTCTCAATCTCGGGAATGTCCTGCTCAATTCCGTTGGCGACCAGGATTCCGGTTTGAGCAGATGTGAAATTCTTACCTTCAAGAACCCCTTTAAAGCCGAGGCGATAGATCCGTTCTGCATCAGGATGAAATTTGTCATAACTGAGCTCGTCATGGATATAAAGGATAATGAGCAGGCTACACGTAACGCCTATGGTCAGACCAGCGATATTGATAATCGAAAAACCCTTTTGCCTCGACATGAAGCGAAGAGCAATTTTCAAATAATTTTTTACCATTGATATTTGACCACGCTAATATAATGCTGTCATTTGAATTAAACACCTTTTCAACTTCTGGTCGGTGACTTGAGCGCACTAGCACACGATTTCGCCCATGATCATAGGCGCTACCGACAGGGTGCGCTATCATACAAAATCTATCCCAACGATCTCGTGGTCCTCTATTCTCGAAATCGAAAGTTCAATAGCGCCAGCAATCACTGTTGATTCAACCTTCTGTCCGCGCAGCAACAGCTTCACACTCGATACCTTTTCGCCTTTCGGAATTTGGATTTTCACCTGCGCATCGACAGGTATGAGTTCGCGGAACGGTCCTTTCATCATCATTGGGTTTGTGAGATTGACGAGGTGCACAGTCATGGATTTTTCCTGTCGCCAGCACGTGACATCAATTACTCCTGGAGATGTTACAGACACACCGGGCTCTTCATTCAGCGCCCAACGGATTGTATTCTTTAACAGTTTACCATGATCCGGACTCATGATTTGCCAGAATGCCCGGTCCAGGTCCCCGTTAAAATACGCGACACGCCCTTTGCCGATCTCCCGCAGATAGAGTTCGCGGATATCGGTGTCGCCCGTCCGCGGATATACATCTTCCATCGGAAGATCCGGGTATGTCGGGACCAGCGTGACCGGACTCGCATGATCGCCTGTCGACGACACGTTCACACGATGTGTTCCATTAATTATCCGATAGGCATCTTCAAGACCCTTTAACACAGGATGAAATTTTTTTGTTGATGGATCCGCCTTTAATCTGAGATAGCTGTTTTGCAGCGGGCCCTCAACGCTACGGCCGTATGAAACGCCGAGTAGATCTGACAATCCGAACTCCTGTCTTTGCTTGCCTTCTTCATCGTATAGCGACGTTTCATATGTGGCCACGATGCTGCCTCCCTGTTGAACAAACTTCCGGAGTTGGTCACATTGTGTGTTTGATAATGCTGCAATGTTAGGTAATATCAATAATTTATATGGACGGAGATGTTCGGCGTCCATCAGCCGGTCATTTACCATTTCAAATGGAATGCGATCCTCAATTAATGCATGGTAAATCCCATATGCATGGTCATCATAATTTTTCTGCCACGGTTTCCCCCCATAGTTTTGATCGGTTTGCTCTGAATATACAACTCCAACTCTGACCAGCGGCGCCGTGTTCCGGAGATATCTTTCATTTTCATGATACTTCTGATACATTTTTTCCACCGTCTCCATCCAGCGCTTATCAAAAATGTACGCTCCGAATTTTACAAAACAGGGACGAAGTCCATTGGCAACACCTTCTGCCACCCAAATCCGGATCTCTGCGTTGCTTTGTACGGAATCTTTCCAGCGATATGGCTCTTCAACGCCAACGCTGAAAATTCCCACTTGTGGCTTCATACCCATGGTTGCACGTAATTCCTTGGCATGTTTCCCATTCGACCACGGAGGTATCACTCCGCTGCGTGCCTGCTGGTCGGCAAAAAAGAAATCAGAATGCTGTCCTGTGATAAGTTTATCAGGAAACCCATTGGGAATGTAGCGAGCTGTTGATTTTTTCTTTCGAATCTCTCCATCCCAGAGAAACCAGAGCTCTTTTAAACGATTGGTTCGCCACTCTCTGTATTTGCGATATGCTGGATCATTTATGTCGCCGGTGGCTGTAGCAGTGCTTAATCCAGCCTGCGAGCTTTTTGGAAGATCAAATCCGGAATATGCTTTAAAACTCTTGACGCAATGTTCACAATAGCAAATCCCGTGACCCGCCCACCGATTCGAAAAGATCGCCTCCGGCTGGTAGCGATCCATGATTTCTTTTTTCACGCTGGTCATGAATTCGAAGTTATATGGACCTAATGCACACGTCACCCACAGTTCTTTGTTAGCCCAGTGACGCCGTTGCTTTCCATCAGGTCCTACAGCGATCCAATCTGGATGAGCATCAAGAACATTTTGTCGTGCTGCATGGGGATCCGTTCGAAGTATGACCGACATATTCATCTTCCTGCAGCCGTTAACCATGTACCCAAGCGGGTCTGTTTTACCAAGCCATGCACTTCGATGATGTAGTGGAATTTCGGTGGGGTAGAAGGCAACGACACCCCCGGCGCTTAAAAGTGCGCCATCTGCGTGGATCTTTTTAAAGTAGTCTAGCCAAAAATCCGGGTCATATTGGCCAGGATCATTTTCGACGAAAGCTAGCTGTGCCCACCGCATCGACCGGTCAAACCAGGGAGCATCCTCAGCGTTTGTCGATCCTGCAAATGTAAAAGAGTTCGTTAACAGCGTT
>JAICGJ010000247.1 GCA_025923195.1 Chryseolinea sp. | reverse complement strand
CGCGAGTTTTCCACAACCGCGTTGAATGCAACACAACAAGGTTCGGTGAGACAAGCTTGTTCGAAACTCAGATGAGCGGGAACCGCATGAAGGCATCGCGCCGGAACGCGCACAAAGCGGGTCATCGCTCCATTTACACCGTAGCCGAATCCCTTGCGTGTTGGGTCGAGGTTGTAAAGTCCACGACGTGACATAGGGTTGTTCTGGTCGATAACGGCAGCCGTTTCGCTTACCACGCGGTCGCCTTCCTTCCATCCCACTACACGCTTTCCGAGGGCGGCAATATGCCCGCCGAATTCATGGCCCAGCACTACCGGATAATTTACCGGCCAGCTATGATCCGCTGTCCATTGATGCAGATCGCTTCCACAAACACCAACATTGGCAACTTCGAGCAACACATCATCTTCGCCGATTTCTGGTGTCTCTATTTCACGTATTTCGACAGATCCTTTCGCTGGCGCGAAGTTTACTACCGCAGCAGATTTCATAAGGTTTTTTATTGGTTTATTGTTATAAGTTAATATTAATATAGTTTGTTGCTTTATAGCATTAAGAACATATTTTTGTGTGCTCTAGAGCATCGATGACCTTCTCTCATTAGAAAAAATTTGCAAGTCCCGTTAGGGACGCAATACTGATAGAAAGACGAACAAGAAATTGTCACGAAGTGCCGTCAGGCACGACATAGTCTACTGGTTTAAATACAAATCGTTCATCGTAATCAATTTCAAATCTCTTTAACAGGTCTTTATATTCTTCTATGAAGCTTTTCTTTTTATGATGTTCTTCCGGGTTCCTTATGCATTGAATTACATTGGGCAGATCAGATTTATTATATGAAAAAGCCCCATACCCTTCTTGCCTGCGGGCCGAACTGCCCTCTGGCAGGCAGGCTTGCCATGAAAACTTTCCTTTAATAAATCTTTTTTCGTTGATCCACTTCGAAGAGGTGCCTTTGACATCCTGCATAAGATCTGACAGTGATTGTGAAGGTCTGAATCCGAAAAGAATATGCACATGATCGGGCATTCCGTTTATAGCTAACATCTTGTGTTTATTATTCTGACCAATTCCGGTAATGTATTTGTACGATTCGTCCTTCCAGCTATTTTGGATAATGCAACCTCTATTTTGAACAGCAAAAACTGCCTGAATGTGAATTTGTGTGTAGGTGTTCGCCATCGTTGGTTTTATTTCGTCCCAGACGGGACTAGGTTAATATCGTATGTCTGGTATCCACCGATACATTGTCCCTATCGGGACGATAGATTTCTTCATTATTGACTTTGATAGATCTGCTAAAAAGTTTCATGATTTTAAAGGCTCAACCTCAAGTTAGATGAAACTTGACAAAGTAGTGCTAATAGTAATTCATTAATGAATATGTTTTCGTCAAAGATTGGCTGCGATAGGCACGTCCCCATACGAATGTATCTTCTGACAAATTAGACGAAGCGAACTCTCGAGATCACCATCGGCGGTCTTGAAAGCATCGGCATCGATGGTTAATGGTGCTCCCAGCACCACCAGCGGTGCGCCGTATAACGGACACTGAATAGCCTGCTCCAGGCTTAATCCACCGACAGCCTGGACAGGTATATTCACGGCCTTAACAATTTCCTTCAGCTGATCTAACGGACTAGGCATGCGCAAGCAGCGCGCTGCAATTCCGCGACGTTCGTCGTAACCAATGTGATGTACAATGTAGTCACATCCCAGGTCTTCGAGTTGTTTGGCGCCATCCACCATATCGGGACAACCAAGGTTGTCGCCCATCACTTTAATACCAAAGTCTTTTCCCGCTTTTACAACACATCGCACGGTTTCTTCATGCGCGCGTGCCATCACCACTACGTGCGTAGCCCCGGCTTTTGCCATCATCTCCGCTTCGAGGTATCCACCATCCATGGTTTTGAGATCGGCAACAATAGGCACACCTGGAAATGCTTTTCGCAATTCGCGAACACCGTGTAAACCTTCGGCAAGTATAAACGGAGTGCCTGCTTCCAGCCAATCCACACCGGCGCGCATGGCCAGTGCCGCTGTGCTCAGCGCTTCTTTCAGGTCTATGAGGTCAAGTGAAATCTGAACAATTGGTTTCATAAAAATGGATATACAAATAGAACAATCAAGTTAAATAAAATAAAAGTAAAGAAGGGAGCATAAGACGCAATTGATGGATGCTTTGGCGAAAAGTTGCAGGAAGAGGTTATCAATTAATCTTTATCCGTTATTTCATTAATTGGATGGCCGATATTTTTTAGATTTCACCCTCCTGCTTAGTGGTAAACAACATCGATTAAAATTCCCAAAGGTTTGCCCATGGGTGTGAGCAAGAATTATTCATGAAATGCTTTGAAGGCGTGCCTACTTTACACCAATCTTATTTATTAGTGTACGTATGTAACACTTGGGGGTTTTTCAATGTTTTTAGCCACTACTCAACGCGCGAGACCGTTATATCATATGGCGCGTTGACAGCCTCGTCAGCACCCGGGTTTGCCGCCCGCCCCCTGAAAAGCTATTCGAAAACTTGCCGCGGAAGGTGCGTCCATTGGACCGGATTTGATAGATATGGTCAGGTTATCGCCTATGACTTCCCATTCGTAAGGCCATGGGTCGGGAGCCATGTTTGAATACACGTAGGAGGAAAAAGCTTTGGCCTACGGACTATAACCCATAATCTCACGCTTTTGATCGGAGTGCCGGCGTAATTCATCTCCATGTCCTGCTGCAAGAAAAAGCTCGCGTCCTCAGTGCCATGCAGCCATTTGAATGTGCCTGTGATGATGTCTTTGTCCGAGCGGCCGGCCCTTCATACTCCAGTTACCGAACAAACGGGCCAGGCGTTTAAGCGCAGGATCCGGCTTGGGTGTATTCTGATCTTGTGATTTGTTGCTCTCTGCCATAAGCTATACTCGATATTTTTAGTTGTCCTTTGTCAAAGAAATTAAACACAGGGTTCAGTCAAAGGTTTAAAGTATGTTCTGGAACCGCGTCAATGTACATCAAAGTTGGCTGGGCAACATTTTCCAAATTTATCGCTGGCCGGCTCGTCCAGAAGGCCTGCTGCTAACGTTCGTGTATATTCTTTTCAGTGTAGTTATCGCCTATGTACTGTTAGCCGCGGTGGGATGTCAAAAAAAAATGTTATATAATCCTAGTTTTGGCGAAAATCTCTATTCTGAATAGACATAGTTGATCCGCTAACGTCAACGTCGAGGGTGTGAAATGCTATTTGCAGCTGGGCCGGCGCGATAAATCACAGGTGGGGGGAAACGAGGCGGGTAGACGCTTCTATCAAATCACGAACAGCTATTTGCGTGAAAGTGGCAATTTATTAATTAATTTTTAAGGAACCAATGAATGAATCATTCATTGACTTCTTTCGGGAAAGTCTTTATGACACTTTCTCATGGACTTCAAAAAGTGGTATATTCAATAAAAAGAACTCTTATGAAAAAACTAATTTTTACTTTCGCGCTATTGTCTGGCCCGGCCTTTCTTTTTGCCCAGGGAGTGGGAGTTGGAATTAAAGCCGGCGCTAACTTCTCAATTACTCATCAGACAATTACAGCACGTCTTCCGTTACCAAATATCACGTTGGTGCCTATGTTAACATTAACTTCTCTGAAAAGTGGGGTGTAAGACCTGAAGTGTTATGGAGCTCGCAGGGTGCTGAGATAGAGGGCGTGGGGAACTTTAATACAGACTTCGTAACCGTTCCGATCATGCTGCGGTGGAAACCCGTGGAACTCATTTTTATTGAAGCAGGTCCTCAGATTAATTTCCTTACAAACGCTGAAATAGACAATGATAATGTCGAGGATCAGTTAAAAAGCAGTACTACCGCGCGGCTTTTGGTGCAGGCGTTAACCTCCCTTTAGGATTTAACGGTGGTCTTCGTTACGTCGTAGGACTGACCGACCTTTCAGATAATGATTCCGTTGAGTTTAAAGATGGCACCTTTCAAATCTATATAGGGTGGACAATATTTGGTGCGAAGTAAGACAGCCAAGTCTGATATCAACATAAAAATTTTAAGATTGATGAAAATAAAAAGGCAGCTACGTATCGTAACTGCCTTTTTTTAACGACTATCCTCTTGGACTTGTACCAAGGATTGCTGATTGTTAGAACCACCGTGTCGTGTAGTGTCTAACCCTTCGTTTATGTGCTTCAGGTTAAACTACTGCAATTCATAAATAAGAATCTCCGCCCTGTTGGTGTTCTTCACCAACAGGCGCACGAACGGTGAACACTGCCCACGTCACCCTCGCAACGGCGCGAAGTTTACTAGACCGATTCGTTCAAGTGCCGCCGTCAATCCGCGTTTAATGCTTGTCTATAAATCCAAGCACCATTTTATTAAACTCAGCCGGATTCTCATATTCCAACCCATGCGTAGTGTTTGTAAGTGTGGCTATTTCCTTATTGCTCAGACAGCGATTCAATTCATTTATCATCGAAGAAAAAACGATAGGTGAGATTTCGCCTTTTACCAATAATACAGGAATTTTTATTTTTTTGAGATCATCGCATGAAACTGCAGGGAAAATATTTTTATTGAACACAATACCTCGTACTTCCGGCGTATTGACCATTAAAATTTCGCGGGTCTCCTGAGGAAACCTGGAGTAATACAAGCTATCACCCATCACGCCGGTAACTAATGCATTCACCGCTTTTTCATTGTCGTTGTTCTTAAATGCCTCAGCTACAGGCACGAAAGCTTTTGTAATAAAGTTATTCAGAATATTATCGCCACTCGGAACGTTCTGTAGCAGTGATGGGATAAATGGCTCGCCAAGTATGAGGCTACCTACCAGTTCAGGATTATCGATGGCAGTAAGCAAAGCTATTGAAGCTCCGAAAGAATGCCCCACAAGATGCACTTGCCCCGCGTTCAGTACCTTTAAAAATTCAGAAAGATCTTTGGAATGAGAAATAACACTTAGATCTGCCGAGTCTTTTATAATTTGTTTGTTAGGATAAGCAAAGCGCCGGCTGTAAGCAATTACCCGGTGGTCTTGAGTAAACGTATCCATTTGTGCTCCCCAGGTCCGATAATCTCCCAGAGCGCCGTGAACAAATACCACAGGATCACCTTTCCCAATGTCAATGTAATGAATGCTGTCACCGTTAATGAAAACAGCTTTCACTTCAGGAACCGCGAGGGTTTCATTTTGCGTTGTCGTGCCGGTGTTGCTCTTATTGCATGAGCACATACAAAACAGCAGCAACAAAAAGATCAGGGAGGAGAAATTCTTTTTCATAACTAATATTTGATTTGAATAATAAAACTGGTTTATAAAATATTGATTTTGTATTTCCATCTGTTAGCCATTACATAACAATTCTTCAGGCTTTTATTATTATAAACAGGGTGTTCATTAAAGTTGCTTACAACGTTTGCATATAAAGCGTATTCGGCTTAAAGACCGCACCTATCTGAACCAACAAATTTTGATAACTGTCACAATTACGAAGAAACGGTTTACTGCCTAAACGTCGCAGTTGCCTCCATAAATTTGTACCTGAGTATTCATGCCAATGCCAAGGAAATATTTTGTTCATGATTGGCATGCTTAGTCCTAGTTGCTTTTAAATGCCAGTGGATAAATCAACCAAATCAGGAAAAACGCAACTCAGAAATGAAAACCCTATTATTAGTCGATGACGCTTGGTTGTCAACCACACAAGAGCAATTATCAGTGCCAGGCCGGCTATAGCATCAAGTTTGGAATTAATCGGATAACGTTTTCGCAATTATGCTGATGGGGCATGGTTGTTCGTCAGCCTGGCAATGGATGTTCAATAAAGATATACAGTATAAGTCATATTCAAAAGCCGATCTGAAAAACCTCCGATGGAACGGAAGCTGCAAGAATTACATCTGCTGAAGAAGGCGTTAATGTCGAGCCGCCAACGTGATTGAATATGAGTGTGGCGCGTCCTGCTTCGTCACTGTCCCCTAGCTGAATATGCACAAGTGATAGTGTCTGGCCTTGTCCGTTTGCTACTTTTTATTCATTTCATTTACCAATGTCTCAATTAAAACTTTGGCGTCTTTGTGTCTCAAGAGTGGTGTTGATTGTCCTGCCCAATATGATTTAAAGTCAGGATTAGAATTTGCAGTAGGTGGGTATGCCTTTAGAAAGGCCATGAATTTACCCTGCAAGGGATATGGCGCCATTGAAGATTCGTAATTTTTTAGTTCTTCAATAAGCCTGTTTCTAATACCTCTTGACAATCTGCCTGTGAATATTTTTGTTAGTGAGGTATACTTTGCATCGGCTGAAAATAATTTGTCTTTATGGTCGTGCGAAGCATTGGATTGCGATGTAGCTAAAAAAGCTGTTCCCATTTGTACTGCATCAGCACCCAAAGCTAGAGCAGCCTTTATCCCTCTTGAATCCGCAATCCCTCCAGCGGCTATTACTGGAATTTTTACATTGTCCGCCACTTGTGGGATAAGGGAGAATGTTCCTGATAACGAATCCTCTGCTCGTCTCAAAAAAGATACCCTATGACCGCCTGCTTCAAACCCAGTTGCAACAATTCCATCTACCCCTGCTTTCTCCAATTCAATTGCCTCATCCACTGTTGTAGCTGTTCCAATAGTCTTGATACCAAGGGCCCTGCATTTCTCTAAAATGTCGGATGATGGAATACCATAAACAAAACTAAAAACTGCTGGTTTTATATCAAAAATAGCTTCCACCTGTTCTTCAAATTTTGCTCCCAGGTCCGTTGGTCTTTCGGGAACTGGTAAACCAAGCTCATTAAAATATGGTTTGAATAGCGTAGTCAAAATTTTATAATCTTCATCTCCAAACTCAGCCAGACGGGCATCTCTGTCATTTACCCACAAGTTTATATTGAAGGGTTTATCTGTGTTCTTTCTGATTTCCTTACAAGTTTCAATAATTTCGTTCGAAGAGAATGGCTGTCCTCCAAATGAGCCTAACCCACCCGCATTTGAAACGGTACTTGTAAGACATACTGATGACAGACCTCCGCCAAACGGACCTTGAACTATTGGGTATTGAATTCCTAATAGCTCAGTAAATTTTGTTCTGTTCCACATTTTCTTTTTCGTTGTTTGCATTGATTAACAAAGGGAAAAAAGTGCTGATAACTCAATCAAAATAATTGCTTTCAGCACTTGGCTTTCACATTATTACGCTTGACCTATAAGTTTGAATTGCAAAATGAAATCATCATAAATAAGCTTGTCGCCCAGGTTTGCGATGAATTTGCCAGAGCCATAACGAATATTGTACAGTGTTCTGTCAATCACAATTTCACCCAGTGAATGCAAATAATCAGCAAAAATTTCTATAGTGGCCATAAAACTGACAGGATGTGAAATGTCCTTTATTGCGAGAGTTCCATGAACCTTAAATTTTCCATTCTCAGTTTTAGATGAACCGGCAATAACTAGTTTAGCAGTTTTAAATTTATCGACCGAGAAGAAGTCGGCGCTTAAAAGATGGTCTAAAAATTCTTTACGCGTTTTTTTGTCTTCAATATCAGTAATATCAATTGAAGTCATATCTACTTGCACTTCGCCACCTGTAAGTTGGTTATCCGTTACACCAATGTAACCTTCTGCAATGTTGATGTTTCCCGTATGCAGGCCCAAAACTTTTTTTCCCGTCCAATTTACGGTACTGCTTGATTTTTGAATTTTAAATTTTGCCATAATATTTTTTTTTGTTTAAAAATTATGACACAAAATTCTATTCAATTGTAGTACATGAAAAATGACATACCTCACAACTTTAATGTGATGTACATCACATTACCGCGAGGGCGAACGAAAACGGCTCAAAGTTTCGCGGGTAACGCCAATGTATGAGGCGATTAATTGCTTGGGGACTTTTTGAAAAAGCTGTGGGTATTCTTCCAACAACTTGTCATAACGTTCTTTCGCGTTGCTACTCAGTAAAGAAAGAATCCGCCGT
>JAICGJ010000246.1 GCA_025923195.1 Chryseolinea sp. | reverse complement strand
GCTGCGATGGCAAATGTCACCCAGTGAATGGTTATCCTATACGCAAAACTATCGAGCCATTTGTTCATCACATACCAGGCGACAGGAATAGCGACGACATTGGAAATGATGATGAGCCTGATAAAGTCTGATGAGATCAGCGAGAACAAATTGCTTACGGAGGCACCCAAGACTTTGCGTATGCCAATCTCCTTTACACGCTGTTCAATGGTAAACATCACTAAGCCGAACAATCCAAGGCAGGAAATAAAAATAGCGATCCAAGCAAAGTAATTGAAAATTGTGCCGGTTCTTTGCTCCGCCCGGTAAAGCTTGTCAAAGTCCTCGTTTAGAAATGTATAGTCAAAAGGACGATCGGGGCTGAACTTCTTGTAGACATCCTTTACTGAACCAACAGCGCCTGTTAAATCACCAGAATTTAATTTTACATAAACCCTGTTATACCGGTCTGCTACAACCATGATAGCAAGCGGTTCGATTTTTTCGTGTACCGATTTAAAATGGAAGTCCTTTACGATTCCTATGATATCGACATCTTTTAGGCCAAGCGTTCCTCTGTCGATAGTCTGTTCCAATGGGTTGTCCAGATTTAGCAACCGGACAGCAGCTTCATTCAGAATTGCTTTATCAAATTTACTCTTTTCGTCTTTGAATTGATTTCCTGCGATCAACTTCAGATCCAGGGTTTCAAATATATCCTCATCCGCAACGAGCGGATAAATCGTAGGTACCTCATCCGCTGGCGTCCCCGCAAAATGCTGTCCGTGCCCGTTGAATTCCCGTGCTGGTGTGGTTTCGGAATAACTGACGCTCATTATACCCGAATGTCTTAAGAGTTCATTTTTGAAAGTACTTTTGTTTTGTTTCAGTCCTTCCGGTCGCTTTATAACAAGTACCTGATCCTTATTAAATCCCGCGTTCTTATTAGTCATGAATTCCAATTGCTTAAAGACGACAATCGTACTGACGATCATGACGATGCATATTGTAAACTGAAAAATTACAAGCGAATTACGAAGCCAGGCACTCTTACCGTCAACGCGTGTGGCTCCCTTCAGAGCGCGAATAGGATTGAATGATGAAAAGGTCATGGCGGGATAAAGGCCGGAGAGTATACCCATGCCCAAAGCAAAACAAGTGAACCCGGCAATCAATCTGGGATCCGAATAATTCAAAGATAGCTGGGTTTGGGTTAGCGTGTTAAAGTGAGGTAATAAGATTTCAATTAGTCCGAGTGAAATGACCAATCCGAAGAAAACTATCAAAACAGACTCAATAATAAATTGCTTGAACAACGTTTCATTTTTACTTCCGGTAACCTTGCGGATGCCGACTTCTCTCGCCCGCGAAAGAGTCAGGACAGTTGCTAAATTTGTATAGTTAATGGCAACCAGGACAAGTATGATAACACCGATTATTCCTAATGCGTAGGTAAGGGTTCGTTTTCCTTCCCGATTTTCATACAACAGAGTACTCAGATGTACGTCTCTTAATGGCATCAGGAATAATTCATACTTGTCACCATCGCGATACATCTCAGCAAATGATTTCTGATAACGCTTGATCAGGTATGGATCCAGATTTTTTTCAAGAAACTGTGGGAGTCTGCTCTCGACATCTTCGGGCCTGGTTTCGTCACGAAGGAGTATGTAGGTGCTGAAGGTGTGATTGGACCAATGATCAAAATCGAAATTAACTGTTTTCAACGAGCTTAGGGAAAGAAGAATGTCCAGTTTAAAGTGGCTGTTTTCCGGCAGTGTGTGCATCACCCCCGTAATTTTGCAATCGTTAAAGAAATGATCAAAGTGCAGCGTCTTTCCCATAGGATCTTCATCGCCAAAATACTTTTTTGCGATCTCTTCAGTAATGACAATCGAATTGGGTTCTTTCAACGCGCTTTGGGGATCGCCGGAAACCATGGGAAACGTAAATATTTTAAAAATCGAAGAATCGGCACCTATGATATTATTCTCTGAGTGACGTTTCTCACCGTTGGAGACGAGCACGTCAGAAAACCAGGTACATAAGCGCACTGTGGCTTCGATCTCCGGAAAAAATTCTTCCAACGCAGGGCCTGTAGGCGGAGTTGTCCATCCACCAGAGCCTTCGTTTTGACCCTGCTTTTCGTGGACCCCGACTAAATAGATTCTGTCCTTTTTATGATGGAAATCGTCGTATGTTAGTTCATTCCACACGTACATACCGAGCAGCATTGTAGATGTTATCCCAATGACCAGCCCTAAGACGAGGATGAGTGTATAGAATTTATTGCGAACAATGTTTCGCCAGGCAATAACAAGAAAATGACTAAGCATACCGTGAATATATAATTACCTCTGCTTATAATACAAAAGTATACCAGTCTCTAGAATGCACTGTTTCAAATAGATTTTGACCTTTTTGATTTCAATCATGGTCGCAGATGATCAATTTATGTTCGATACCGATCTTCATGCAAATCGCCGCAACGATTGTGTAAGGGTTGTAAAAGTGTGTTTTTTCATCAGAGTGTATGAGGACATTTTTCCACAATTCGTTTATCGTGGAAGTTAAATAGCTTCTATTTGCCTTAAATGAATGATTGAAGGGCTGGCAAAAAAATTGAATCAGCTTGGGAGAAGAATAAACTTACTACAATCATGAAAGCAAAGACTTTAGACGCAAAACTGAAACAAATTGGAATCGGATTGAGCGAGTTGAGAAAGCGAAAGGGTTATGACACTATACGAGATTTTGCTAAAGCTTATAAACTACCTGAGATTCAATACTGGCGGATTGAAAATGGAAAAACAAATCTCACGTTAAAGAGTTTAACAAAACTCTTGAAGATCCACAAGCTTAGCCTCGAGGACTTTTTTTGTAAGCTTTGATCTCAAATGGATTGAGAGTGGGCGTGGGGTTGTTCATCTTCGAGGTTAACCCTCACCTCTCTCAAGACTTCATTAAGTTCGTAGGAGGATGCATGAAGACGGTCGATAAGTTCTCCGTTTTTTCCTTCGGGTCGCATTTCGTGCCGGATCAAATTAACAAGGCCTAATATCCGAGCAAGCGGACTTCTTACCTTATGGGCGTTTATGAAGGCATGCTTCATTAGTTTCTCATTTTGCTTTTTCAGTGCCTGAGTTCTGTTTTCGACCAGGGCATTAAGATTTTCGTTGATTTGTTTGAGCTCCTCTTCAGATGCGAGGAGTTCCTCGCCGAAGGCTTCCAACTCCTCATTCTTGTCGTGGACTTCCTTATTAACTACCAGCAGGTGCTTGTTAAGATCATCAAGTTTTTGTGCATTATGACGCAATTCTTCCTGCATCAGTGCAAGCGCCTTATAATTCATTGCATCCTGCACAGTCCTTTTCCGGAGATTGTAACTCCAGAGCCCGGAGACCAATGTAACACAAGCTGCGAGGACAGCATGAAAAATGAAAGTTGTGAGATCCATATACTCCAGCCGGGTAAAGTATATTTCTTTAAAGCCAGTGTATTGCAGGTAAGCAAATGTTGCATGATGAATACACACGATCACAATCAGCGGTATTTGTAGTCTCCAATTTTGATAAATGATGAGTATAGTGGAGCTGATAAACACCCAGAAATGCATTTCAGCCATACCATGCATTTGATAGATATATTGTGCTGCGAAAATGGCGCTAATTGCACTAAGTACATATTGATAAGCATTGGAGTCGGGTAAGAGTCTCTTGGTTAAGAAGTAAGCCAAAATGCATAAACCGCCCACGCCAATCGCAATGAACCAGGTTTCGTAGAAAGAGGCTATAAGAATTCCGAAGAGGAACATAAGGATAAGCACTTTGGCTATGATCCTGTCTGCTTTTGCATATATGTCGCGGTATAATGCCTTTAATTCTTCGGTATGTAGGGGAACCTTTGTCATGGGATAAGAGAGGCTCCTTCATTCCCTGGTAGAACACAACCATAGGAATTTGTGGCGAGCGGATTAAAGATTGGTGGATTTTTTTTGGCGACTAAGGAATCCAGTGCCATTTGCACATAGTTGCTGTTCTTGTCCGTGCAGTAGCGAGCCCGATTGTAGTTACCCCTAAAGAAAAGTGTTTGATCGCTGCGAAGAATGGCTGCTTGCGGCGTCGAATAAACGCCGCATGCCTTTGCTATTTTTTCATCGCTGTCGACTATAACTGTGATATCATCATTCAGCATTTGTCTCGCAGAGGCAGCTTTTTGTTGATCTGTTACAACGGCATAAAATCGTATTGAATCGTATTTTTTAGTAAGTGTCAAAAAGTGTTTGAGGTTAAACCGGGAACACGGACAATCCGGATTGAAAAAATGAAGCAATACGGGTTTTGGAGCCGGTTGGGTGAACAATGAGGTATCCAACATTATCAATTTTCCGGGAGAAACTGGATGGTAGTCAGCTGGTAACGGAGTAGGTAACAGGTATTGGCCTTCCTGATACCAGAAGATCGTTCCGAT
Source organism: Chryseolinea sp. (assembly GCA_025923195.1). Lineage (GTDB taxonomy): Bacteria > Bacteroidota > Bacteroidia > Cytophagales > Cyclobacteriaceae > Chryseolinea. The sequence goes on along the minus strand of JAICGJ010000246.1, from coordinate 3,593 downwards.
GGTCAGGAATATTGTGGTTAGGCTGATGGCAACTGCTACTTTTCGCACCGGATTATAGGATTAGCGTTCTACACTTTCCCGAAATGCGAATATTGGGCCGATAGGCGATAGACTTGTAAGAAAAAGGAGAAACGTGATCAAATAGCCGATTTCGAAATGTTTTGGGGATCTGGCCTGAAAAGGGATTGGGTATCCTGGAACAAAATTTCCAGAACGGGCCTTATTTTTCCAGTAATGGGAGGTAAGTTTTCCGTGAAAAGAAAAGGGACGCCTGGTTTCCCAAACATCCCAATTCAAACACAGAGACCCTTAAAAATATGTTACTGTGGTGCTGGCGCTGTATCGTTAGTAACCACCGGCCATTTACCCGGTGTAGGTACACTAACACCTTTATTATCGCCCTGCGCCGTGTCTTGTCCAAAGTAATACAACGGCCACCCTCTGTACGTGAGCTGTTTTCTGCCGTGAACATCAATTTCACCGAAGTCATCGGCATTCATTCCCGTTGGAAGATGTTCAATAAGCGCATGGAATATGGGCCAGGCACCATCATTACTGAAATCGGCTAAGGTGAACGTGTTCGTATTTTCTGTATCGTTTGTGAAGGCATACAATGTTCGTCCAGCCGCATCTGTAAAATATCTGGTGAAGCCTGTTCCTTCTGCGTATGCGCTCGTGTAATTCTTCCCATCAAGTCCGATAAGCTGAGCGCTTGCAACCATAAGGCTATAGTCGGGCTTGGCTGCAAACCATACCGTGCCAAAGTTATCTCCGCCGTTTTGACCGGCAGCCTCAATCACACCATCGTTGCCCGGCGCGTAGTAATATAACGGCCGGCCCCGATACGTAAGCTGCTTTGTGGCGCCATCTCCAATTGATCCAAAATCCGCTGCTTCCAGGATACCGCCTTGTGGAACGATTATCTCATCTGCATTGAAGATGGGCCACCTGTTCAAGCATCCACCCGTACAAGCACCCGTGCCTTTTGTTTCACGTGCGAAAAAGTAAAGTGTGCGATTTTGATTGTCTGTTAACACGCTTCCGAATGTAGGGTCATTTCTGACCATAATGGTTGGTTGCTCTGGGGCCACCGTTGTTTGTGGTCCTGCAACGGGCCAGATCCCAGGCATAGGGAAACTCACACCTTTATTTTCGCCCCGGTTTGCATCCTGTCCAAAGTAGTATAATGGATTTCCCTTATAGGTGAGCTGCGGATTGCCGTAGACATCAATTTCACCAAAATCACTTTCATTGACGGTGCTTGGTAGGGCATCAATGTCGACATGAAAGATTGGCCACACGGCGTTGTTAGATAAATCCGGTGCCGTGAATTTGTTTATATTATTGTAATCGCGTATGAACGTATACAAAGTTCTTCCCTGGGAATCGACAAAGTATTGCGTTTCACCCGTTCCTTCCTGATAGGTGCTGGTATAGCTCTTCCCGTCATGTCCGACGAGTTGAGCATTTGCCAGCATAATCGAGTAGTTGGGTTTTGCTACAAACCAGACCTGTCCAACAGCTTCCCCGTTGGTTTCACCAGCGGCGTCGTCGCCGGTGTAATAATAAAGAGGCCAACCTTTATAGACCGTTTGTTGTGAGCCGTCGCCTCGTGTGATGGTGGTAAAATCATTGACATCGATCCCTGGACCTGGCTGGAGATCTGGCGCATTGTATATTGGCCAGTCCGTTAGACAGGCTCCGGTGCAAGCGCTTTGGCCGTCAACGTCTTTGGTAAAGAAGTAAAGTGTTCTTCCATTACCATCAACGAGAAATTCACCTAGGGTGCTGCTGGTTTGCAGCGTAACGATGCCAACATTAACCGGATCATCATCCGAACACGAAAAAAAACCTATGGAGGCCAAGAGAGCGATCAGTAACGTATTTATTTTCTTAAGAAAGTATTGCATAGTTTGAAGCAGTTTGGGGTTGAGCCGTTCTAGGCTGTCTTAAATAATCAGATTGTCCGAGTGCGCAGTCGTATTAGTCAGTACAAGGGAAGTTGGAGGACGGTTGCCTGGAACTGATAAAAAAAATTGACCATTCAGGTTGGATTATCTTTCGGGAAATTCACTTTTAGGGCGATTCATGTAAAATGCAGTTTTTGAGTTCTTTTTGGAAACGGCATTTTTTATATTGACAAAAAAGCAGCGGACACTATCAATATGAACACTATTATGAAAACCAGGATGTTATTTTTTTTAACCCTTTTAATATCTAGCATGAACAGTTTTTCTCAAACCCAACTGAAGATTGGGGACAAGGCGCCGGACTTCACTGGTAAGGATCAGGACGGAAAGCAGATCACATTGAGTGCCTATAAAGGCAAAAAGGTCATCTTATATTTCTATCCAAAGGATCAGACTCCTGGTTGCACGCAGGAAGCCTGCAACCTTCGTGATAACATGGGAGCGTTGTCGTCGGAGGGGTACGAGGTCCTGGGCGTCAGTACGGATGACGAGGCTTCTCATAAGGAATTTCAGAAGAAGTATAATTTGCCATTTTCTCTAATAGCAGACACCGACAAGTCTATCAATAAGAAGTACGGGGTGTGGGTTGAGAAGGAAAGAGATGGAAAGAAATATTTTGGAACTGCGCGGGTGACATTTCTTATTGATGAAAATGGCGTAATTACCAACATCATCGACAAGGTAGATACGAAGGAACATGCTTCGCAGATCCTGAAGTTATAAGCACAACCTTTCCGATGTTTTAGGATGGGCGGGTATCACCTGGCCTATATAATATTTAAGATGAATAGTACCAGCAGAATGAGGCCAATGGAGAGTTCTATTAAGATCCATTTTGACAATGCTTTTTTCATCCCTTAAAGATATCCTTTTTATCGGCCGCTTCATAACGGTTAACGGTTCCAAATAGGAACCTTTTTAGCACAAGAAAATAATAGGCTGCCGCCCGATGAAGCTCAAACCCGTCGATGAACTTTGAGAGCGCCTATTATGCCACGTCCGTCAGATTAATTAATTTTGATTTTTCGGGATGTAGCGCAGTCCGGTAGCGTACTTCGTTCGGGACGAAGGGGTCGCTGGTTCGAATCCAGTCATCCCGACTGCGCCCGCCGAAGCTCGAAGAGCGTAGGCGGGCTTTTTGTTTCTTGGCGTTCTCTATTTCATCGACAAGTGTGCTTGGGCTTCGTCGGGCCCGACCATTTCCCATCATTGATTGTGATCCGCCGAGCACGTTTCATGCCCGATGTCGCTTTATAGCTTCCGTCTGAGATTGCTGAACTTGTGTTGACTGTTTTTTCACCCGTGCGCCCGAAAAAGTATTGGCCCTAACGCCACCATCGGAAAGTGTTAGTACAGATCCAAAGCAGTTAAATAAAAGTACCTGATGGTTTCACAAAAATTTCATTATTTCCCGCTTCGCGAATATTTACTGGGAGTTTAACGGTCATCCTGGGAACCTTACAACTATATGGCAACTTAGCCAAGGAGAAATGCTAGTTACTTGAACTTAAATAATTATGGTCAAAAAACCCTTTCAGTCATTGCAATGCACTATACCTTTATACCCCACACCCTATACTCTATACCCTATACTCTATACCCTATACCTTATCCCTTTATATC
>JAICGJ010000245.1 GCA_025923195.1 Chryseolinea sp. | reverse complement strand
GACAGGTTGTAAGCTTCTGAAGGTCTGTCAAGTCTAATGATGCACTTGAGTATTATCTACAACCGAACACGGCATGACAGAGTGGGAGCGCTATTATTCAGCCATCAAGTTTTTCCCTTTTACTATATTCACAAGTATGTTGAAGATCGGTGTTATTGGTTTGGGCGAAATTGCCCAAAAAGCATACTTGCCTGTGCTAAGCACGAGGGAACTTGAAATTCATTTGTTTACCCGTGACCAGGTAAAACTTCAGGATATCGGAAAAAAATATAGATTTAGAAACTTGCATGACTCGCTTGATTCTCTGATAGGCGCAGATATAGAGGCTGCGTTTGTTCATACGGCTACTGGTTCACATGCGGAAATTGTGACGAGGTTGTTAGACAACAATATTCATGTGTTTGTAGATAAGCCAATCACCTATGATTTTGAGTCTGCAGAAAGGCTGTTGACCTTGGCAAGAAAGAAGGACGTCATATTAGAGGTTGGTTTTAATCGAAGGTATGCCCCTGCTATTCAAAATTTAAAATCGCTTCATAATGCAAGCATGATCATCATGCAAAAGAACAGGAAGTCATTACCCGGAAATGTCCGCACATTTATTTTTGATGATTTCATTCATGTTGTTGATACGCTGCTGTACTTGATGCCCCATCCCTTTGAGCAACTGATCGTCAACGGAAAGAGAAAAGACAATCTCCTGTATCATGTCGTAGTTCAGTTTATTTCCGCAGAGGGATGCATGGCGATTGGTATCATGAATCGCGACAGTGGGACAAACGAGGAAAAAGTGGAAATATTCACTCCAGAAGAAAAGCGAATCGTATACAACGTTACGGATACATTTATATTGAAGGATAAAAACGAAATGAAAGTAGGAGTGAGTGATTGGGAGTCAACCTTGAGTAAGCGTGGGTTTGAAGGAATAGTGGATGAATTTTTGCGTGTGGTAGAATTGGGAAGCGTCATGCATCACCAGAAACACTTGTTAACGCATAAAGTCTGTGAGGAGATCGTAAGCAATTTAGAGGGATTCTAATTCCTTTTTTGGTTTTACCTTGGTAACTGGAAAATTGATTTCGGCTGCCCTGTGAATGTGTGTACTAGTTTCATATTTGCTTTACTCTGAGCAAAAACTGAAATCCAGCCAAGTTTATTATTTCATCTCATACAGGCTGATGGATCCCTTACGTCGAGCAAACCTATTCCGGTATCCACTAGTGCCATTCCACTTTCGTCCTGTAATAAGCAATGGCAGATGGCTTTGGGATTTGGAGGAGCGTGAAGTATACGCGGTTACAGGATCAATTAGGACGTCTACCGGAGGGTTGTGCGCCTCCGAACAGTGACGTTCATGCACGACCATTCTTTCTTAACAACCATTTAGTAACGACTCAATTTGCGCATTTCTTTTTGGCTTTACTTTGGCTTACGCGATTTGGATTGATCCTATGATACCCATAAAAAAACTACCTCAATGTTTAGAAGTTATATCATCATCGCGTGGCGCAATATTGTCCGCAGCAAAGCTTATTCGATCATCAATGTGTCTGGGCTAACGCTTGGTGTGGCCTGCTGCCTTCTTCTTGCACTTTATATTCAGGATGAAATGAGCTACGATCAACATCATGCGCGGCTGGACGACCTGTACCGGGTGACCACCGCTTTCGAAGGTGCTATTTACAATACAACAGGCGCTGCCTCCCCACCAATAGCCAACGCGTTGACCAGTGAAATACCGGAAGTGGAAGCGGCCACTCGCCTCGTTGTCCCTCCCTGGACTTCGGAGAACTTGATCCGATATAAAGACGCGCTTTTTTATGAATCAGAAGGAGCTATTGCGGACTCCAGTTTGTTTGATGTGCTTACATATGAGTTCATTGAGGGCCAGGCGACGCATGCGCTTACTGATCCGCACGCTGTGGTAATCACCGCTCGACTAGCCAAACGACTATTCGGGAATGATAAAGCGCTGGATCAAACGATCTCAATACAAGGCGTGGTCACAGGAGAATTCAAGGTGACAGGGGTGATCAGGGACAACGCTAAGACTTTTTTTCCGGTCAACTTTATCGTGTCCATGAACAGCACCGGAGGCATTGCGGACTATATCAATTCAGAGGGAGTAGCAAATGCATGGGCAGGACAGAACTTTATGCCCACGTTCGTACGGTTGTCACCAGGCCACGATGTTGCGAGTGTGGTGGGAAAGATGAATCAGGTTTTGCAAAAGTTTGGGGCGGAGGACATGAAGGCGCGTGGCATACAAAAAACGCTTGGCCTCGAGCCCGTCAAGGATATTTATCTGCGATCGGCCATTGGCCAAAGCCCGCGCATTACTTCTCTGTATGTGATTGCTTCGATTGCCGGATTTATTCTACTCATCGCGAGCATCAACTTCATCAATATGTCTACAGCCAGGGCCACTAAACGCGCTGCCGAAATTGGAGTGCGAAAGGTAATGGGTGCATTTCGTAGTTCCCTGATCAAGCAGATATTGAGCGAGGCTATGGTAATCGTTTTGATTTCCATTTCCACGAGTGCAATAGCAGTGCAGCTTATATTGCCATACTTCAATCAGCTTACTGGCAAAACAATTTCGCTAGGAACAGAAAATACAGGCTACTTCGTCATGGCGTTGTTGACGTTAACTATTGTTACAGGCGTGCTCGCGGGCTGCTATCCGGCATTTTATATTTCGTCCTTTCAGCCTGCACAGGTATTGAAGGGCAAATTCAATATGAGCGGGACAAATGGACAGCTGAGAAGAGGGATGGTCGTCTTTCAATTCATGATTGCCATTACGCTCGTTTGTGGGGTAATTATCATGTCCAAGCAATTGAAGTATATGCAGGAGAAAGACCTTGGCTTTGATGCTAGTGCGAAAATTATTCTTCCGCTGCGAACAGGTGACGCCCGTGGTCAATATGAGTCGCTGCAAAATGAACTGACCGGTATGGGTACTGTGAAGGAAGTGTCTGCGGCAGAATTTATACCGGGATCGCACATTTATAGCGACTCCAGACTGCACATGGAAGGCACCACCGTGGATATGGCCATCAGTCTTCAGCACAACGAAGTGGACTACCGATTCATAGAGTTACTCGGCATCAAGCTGATTGCAGGCCGGTCGTTCACTGACAACCGCGCGATGGAAAGTCAACGCAAGGTAATACTGAACCGTACGGCAGCAAAAAAGTATGGCATGGAACCGGACGCCATTGTCGGCAAGCGTCTTTTCTTTGAAGGACAAGGACAGAAATTCGATTACGAGGTGATCGGTGTGATGGAGGATTATCACCAGATCTCGCTGAAAGAGGAGATTTATCCGACGATGTTCACTATGGATGCAGAAAAAAATGACTATGGTTTTATGGTGACAAGCCTTAATACAAAAGATTTTCGGCAGACCATCGCTGTCATTGAGAACATCTGGAAGAAAAGAATTAAAAGCACACCTTTTGAATTTTCTTTCCTGGATGAAGATATCCGGAAGCAATATTCGACAGACCGCAAGGTATCGCAGATCGTTACCTCATTTTCTTTGATCGCAATGCTTATCTCCTGTCTGGGACTTTACGGTTTATCTACTTTCATGGCGGAGCGAAGATTTAAAGAAATCGGCATTCGCAAAGTACTAGGTGCAAGCGTTACCCAGATTACCGGGCTGATGTCGAGCGAATTTGTCAAACTTGTGATAATTGCAGCGATCATCGCCGTTCCTATTGCCTGGTACGCCATGGACAAATGGCTAGCGGAGTTTGCCTATCACATTTCGGTGGATGTGTTTGTGTTTATTTATGCGGCCGTTGGTGCCCTGATCATTGCATTGCTCACGGTCAGCTTTGAATCGATCCGCGCGGCATCGGCTAATCCGGTGAAGTCGTTGAGGAATGAGTAGGATTGAAAGATTAAAAGATTGAAAAATTGAAAAATCGGAAGATTGGATAAATGCTAGTCACCAATCACATCGCACAGCACTTGATCGTGGTTAACGTCGACGGAATTCTAATGTCAAGAGAAATCAAAGAATTGAGTTCATGGGATCACGATGCTCGAGCTAAAGGGGCAGAGAACCAAAGCCATCAATAATAACTTGGAAGATGACCGTCTTCGAACAGTCAATTTCATAAATGGCCGCTAACGCTTAAGAATACCCTTAAATAAAAGAAATAGACTGCTTTTTTCACGGCATCGAAATTGACAGTATCGTGCTACAATTGAATGTACAAAATAGTCAATGATCAGGAATTACATTAAGACAGCTTTTCGCATAATGATGCGTCAAAAGGGATACTCCGTTATCAACCTAGCAGGACTGAGCATAGGCATAGCCACCAGCCTGTTGATAATTTTATATATCACCGACGAACTTAGCTTTGACCGCTTTCACACGGATGCGAACCGAATCTACCGGATGGGATACTCCGGCCGACTGCAGGGGACTGAGTTTGCTTCGGCTACGACCCCCGTGCCTCTCGCTGAAGGATTGCAGGCCGAAGTCCCGGGCGTGGAGAGCACAGTGCGGTTCGCTATGTGGCGTAATACGCCAATAAGTATTGGTGAAAAGAACTTTACCGAATCTAATTTCCTTGTAGCAGATTCAAATTTTTTTGAATTCTTTTCATTCCCCCTTCTCTTTGGCGACGCGGGTACCGCGCTCGTTGGTACAAACAGAGTTGTTCTGTCTGCATCGGCCGCACGGCGGTATTTTGGAAATGAAAATCCACTGGGAAAGGCAATACTTATGGGCTCCGAAAAAAGAGCACTTGAGGTTGTCGGCGTTGCCACCGATCCCCCTGCCACTTCGCACATACAGTTCGACATGATACTCTCTGCTGACTCCTGGGACTTCATGCGCACCAATAAAGCTTGGACCGCCATCAATCTCTACACATACTTCAAGGCCGTCCCCGGCGCTGACTTGAATGGAATAAGAACCCAGGTCGATCAACTCACCATACGTCATATTGGCCCTGAACTGGAAACATTTATCGGTACAACTTTCCAGGAGTTTTTAAAAGCTGGAAATAAGGTGGGACTGTTTATTCAACCCCTGCTGGATATTCACTTGAAATCTGATCTGCAGGAAGAGCTCACGCCGAACAGCGATGTTCAGTACCTATACGTCTTTGGCGCCATAGCCCTTTTTATGCTTGTAATTGCCTGCATTAACTTCATGAACCTCACCACGGCACGTTCTTCGAATCGCGCCAAGGAAGTCGGCGTCCGAAAGTCCGTTGGCGCGTTCCGTGGAAAGCTCGTAGGGCAATTCATTTCCGAGTCCATGCTCTATAGCATAATTGCAACGGTTGTTGCGATTGCACTTGTCTCTGCTTTGCTTCCTTCCTTCAATCTCCTTTCAGGAAAATCAATAGTACTCTCCTCACTAGGAAGTCCCGTTTTGTTAGCTGGTATGGTGTTGTTGACATTGCTGATAGGGCTACTGGCGGGGAGTTATCCTGCATTCTACCTTACAGCATTCCTGCCGGCTGAGGTATTGAAGGGAAAGCTCCGTAGTGGGCCAAGAAACTCCGTATTACGAAACGGGCTGGTTGTTTTTCAGTTTGTTATTTCTATCGGCATGATTGTCAGCAGCGTGGTGGTGTATAAGCAGCTCCGTTATATGCAGGAAAAAAATATGGGCTTTGACAGGCAGAACGTTATCAGGCTTATGCACACGTGGTCACTGGGCAGTCATGCGAAAGTCTTTAAGGATGAGTTGATGTCGCATCCAGAATTCGCGAGTGCGAGCTTTGCGAGCGAATTGCCACCCTATATTTCCAATTTTAGAGCCTTCCGCAAGAGTGGATCAGACCAGGATTATATTATGCAGGCTCATGAGGTTGATGTGGATAATCTGGAGGCACTGAAATATACTTTGAGTCAAGGGCGGTTCTTTTCCCGTGCTTTCAAGTCGGATACCGCTGCCGTTGTAATCAATCAGGCGGCCTTCCAGCAAATGGGTCTTGCTAGCATTGAGAACCAGACTATTTATGATTATACTAAAACGCCGGTAAGACCGATGAAGATCATCGGCGTGATCAAGGATTTCAACTACGCATCCCTGCGACAGGAAGTAAAGCCGCTCGTATTCTTGCCGAGCCAGGAACACAATGGTGTGCTGGCCGTCCGCCTGACTGCTGGAAATCCTCAGGAGAAAGTGAAGTTGCTGGAAAAAATCTGGAAGAAATACTCGACAGGTCCTTTTGAGTTCACTTTCATTGATCAGGATTTTGACGGCTTATTCCGTGCTGAGCAGCGTTTGGGAACGGTCATTTTATTGTTCACAGTCCTCACTATTTTTATTGCATGCCTCGGCCTGTTTGGCCTGGCTACCTACACCAGCCAACAAAGGGCCAAAGAGATTAGCATCCGAAAGGTGATGGGTGCGTCAGTTTCGCAAGTAATACGGCTCTTATTCAAGGACCTTTCCTTGCTTGTGGGAATCGCCTTCTTGATCGCCGTTCCGCTGGGCATCTACTTAATGCATCAATGGCTCCAGGGATTTGCTTATCGTGTTTCCATCGACGGATGGGCAGTTTTGCTTGCTGGCCTTGCTTCTTTTTTGATTGCCGTTCTCTCAATTGGTTTTCAGTCGGTAAAAGCAGCGACTGAAAATCCAGTGAAGGCATTGAAGAGTGAGTAAGAAAGGAATATACTTTTAAAGGATCACACCGTGTATCTGTCCAACTTTTCAAGCGAAGATCTGTTCGTGTCTTTTGGTTTGATAGCGGGAACTTACCGAGGTATTGATCCAGCGACGCAATGAAATCGGATATTATATATCGGAAGTCAACATTTTGCTTCTATCACGATAATTGAACTCGCCCAGCCGAAAGAAAGCTTTTTAAACTCAGATTTGACAAATCCAGCACTATTAAGCAAGGTTACTATCCCCGGTTCATCATAAAGGTTAGTTTTCCACCACTTTTTGGCAAGCCATCGGGTAATGAAATTACGTTTTGTGATAAAGATGAGTAGTATACCTCCAATTGAGAGCAATTTCCTCAAGTTCTTTAATGCGTGTTCAACTTTATCTTTGGGAAGATATTCAAGCATTGTCGATGCGACAATCAGCTCATAATCCTTCCAGTAGGGTGGAAGGGCATCAATTTCCAAAACGTCCGCCTTTTGAATTTCAATATTTTTTGCTCCTTGTTTTGGTATCCATTGTTGAAATACTTCCAACATATTCTGAGTTATATCAAAGGCATGAAACTTTACTCCGCCAACATCTTTTCTGCGCGCCAGTTGAAAAAGTGTCTTAGTAATTATACCAGTTCCGCAACCGGCATCAAGGACTTTAATATTCGGTTGAACATAATCTGACTTCCAGAAAAAAGTTTCAAGTTCTTTGCCCCATCCCAGAAAATTGATAAACAGGCGTTCATAGAAATCCGCCCTGTTTGCATATAGTTTTTGAACTTGGCTGTTGTTATTCATATTAAGGAGGGCTTCAACCCACCTATTTACCTTCATTCTGAAATCGAAAATTATTCTCCCCTTCAGGTATGCTGACCACTCTCGAATGTTTTACCAGGAGTAGGCACACCAATCCCATACAATAGCCATAACAATCTGGATGATTTCATTGAATCTGACACAACACCACTTGACAGAGGTTGATGTCGGGATAAAAATACATTTTTAAGCCCAATATTGGATCTTTCGAGAATTTAATTCAAGTATTCAATAAAATAACTGAATAGTGGCAACCTTTTGTTTTAGGCCTGCATTGCAAGCAATTGAGCTCAGAACCAAAATGAATTCTAGATAATTAGATCGTGGATTTTAGACTGGGCTCAGGTGGGCCTTCACTCTACAATCGTTAATTGTTTTAGTTGGGATTTAACTCAATTGAATCGTCAAAAATCTTTGCCGCAAAGCATCCCAATAAGAAGGTGAGTTTTGGTGGTGGTAAATTTGAAGGAAAGCCGGTTGCACCAGGATACTGCATGCGTGGTATTAACATTTATGTTCTTTTTGTCTTGACACAAAAAGAACCAAAAAAGTCAAGAGCCAAATATGCTTCCCCCCACATGCCGGGCCACCCCCGCATTTGGCTCGGGCCATCGCGCCGGCACG
>JAICGJ010000244.1 GCA_025923195.1 Chryseolinea sp. | reverse complement strand
TGACCGTGCCTTCGCCGACCGCGTGCGCTAAAGCTATAGCGGGCGCAAGCGGCTACGCGCAGGCAGGCACAAAAAGAACCAAAAAAGTCAAGAGCCAAATATGCCTGCCTGCTGGAGCTTTAGCGTAGGCATGGCTTCCCCCCACATGCCGGGCCACCCCCGCATTTGGCTCGGGCCAGCGCGCCGGCACGGAATGAAGTCTTGCGCTTTGAATGAGCCACTTGGCAGCAGAATGGAATGAGCTCTCAGCGGCTCAATGTAGATTAGTTATATAAGAGAGAATACCGTGCAAATTACGCAGCGGTGGCGCTGAGTTAAGGACCTTATCCTTTGTGTTTTCTTCGCATCATTGCGCCCTTGCGGTAAAAGTTTTGACCTTATAGACGTATTTTCTTTAGCCTTACTGAACGGGCGGGATTCTCGTAAAAGGATAGTTTAACTAATTCTTCTAAAATCTGCTCATGTTAACCGTATTCGCACAAAGAAATTCGTATTCGGACATGAACCCCCCTAAAGTTGTTAAATAAGAAGAGTTTGAAACTACTATTTTTAGTGGCATACATATTGAAAATGGCTAGCAAGATACTCGCATAACTAAACCAAACGTCATGTTCAAAATTGCGTGATCATTGTACTCCAAAAAAAACGCAAGTCGATTATGCTCTACAGCTATCTAAAAATTGCCTATCGAAGTATCCTTAAGAATAGGGAGTACTCTTTCATTAACATATTTGGTCTGTCCCTGGGAATTGCATGCAGCCTTCTCATGTTCAATTACATTAGATTTGAATCGAGTTTCGACACCTTTCATCCAGATGTAGATCGTACTTACCGCGTTGACAGGGACCTCGACGCCGGAGTATCGGGTTCTACTGCGCCTCCTTTAGCGTATACGTTAAAAACAAATTATGCCGAAGTGGAGGATGTTATGCGGATCAATACGCCGGGGGATTTTATCATTCGTTTTTCCGATGACGCAGGCCGCGTTCTCGCATTCAACGAGAACCATATTTATGCTGCCGATTCTAACTTTTTTTCATTCTTTGGCTTTAGGCTGAAGGAAGGGGACCCGCGAACGGCGTTGCTAGGAGTTAATAAAGCAGTGATTTCGGAAGAGACAGCAAAGAAGTTTTTTGGGGATGAGCCGGCCTTAGGCAAGATCTTACAGCTGGGCGACGAACGAACTGCCATTGAAGTTACCGGCGTTGCCCATTCCCTGCCTGAAAACACCCACTTTCAATTTGATTATCTGTTGTCGATGGAAACCAACCCCAACGTAAAAAAACGTGATTGGAGTTGGGTGTGGACGCAGGTTGTTACCTACATACGTCTGAAACCAGGCGCTGAGGCAAAGGCCCTTGAAGCAAAAATGGCTCAACTGGCAGAGAAAGTAATAAAGCCAGCCTTCCTCGCAAGGGGTATGAATTATGACAATACCTTAAAAGGAAAAGGGTTATGGAATTTTTACCTGACCCCGATGCGCGATATTCATTTGATGTCCGGAGATAATCGGCTCGGCAGTGTAAGTGACATTAAGTACGTCTACGCTTTCGGAGTGATCGGCGTTTTTGTTTTGCTTATTGCCGCTATCAACTTTATTAACCTTTCTACAGCTCGTGCAACGAAAAGAGCTAAAGAGGTGGGCGTGAAGAAATCAATGGGTGTCTTACGGGGTTCCTTGGTGGCGCAATTTCAAATTGAAACTATTTTTCTAACCACCTGCTCTACGATCCTAGCTTTGGTTCTACTTGAAGGACTCCAATGGATGATCTCAGGTTTTGTGGGAATCGAAATTCCATTTACGATTCTGAAACCAGCGGAAATGTTATGGGTACTCCCATTGATTCCATTAGTCATTGGATTTCTGGCCGGTTTATATCCTTCTTTTTATCTGACTGCTTTCCACCCAGTGCAGGTTCTCAAAGGAAAGATGGCTTCGGCTATGGGCGACACCGGCCTTCGCAATGGATTGGTAGTTATCCAATTCGCAATTTCAATAGCCTTGATTGCAGGTACCATTATTGTTTTCCAACAGCTGAAGTTTGTCAGTTCCACAAATTTGGGGTTTGATCGCGAGAATATATTGCTCATTAAGCAGGCAGAGAAATTAGGAAGCCATCTCGAAGCGTTTCGGAATCAGGTGGAGAACTATCCCGGGGTAAATAATGCGGCAATAACGATGGAGGTTCCGGGCGGTGACGTCTGGAGCGATGATTTCTTGCGTGAGAATTCGGATATAAGTGCTAGTGTTGCCATAATAAAAACTGATGAGCATTATTTTAACACTTTAGGTTTTAAATTGGTGGCTGGGCGCGCTTTTGATAGGGAAAGACCTTCCGACAAGAACGCTGTCATTCCAAATGAAACCACCATTCACTTGTTTGGATGGACGCCCGAGCAAGCCATTGGTCAATACCTAGTGTATCCAGGCAATGAAAATACCAGGCACGAAATCATTGGTGTGATGAAAGACTTTCATTATCAATCCCTGCGCGAGTCTATCAGCCCTGTTATGTTTTGTACAATAGAGTCCGATATCTGGGGTGACTGGCGCGTCTTGACGGTTAAGTTTAACTCAACCAACATTACAGACCTTATTCAACGAATAAGTGAAAGTTGGAACAAGGTATTGGATGATACACCCTTTGAGTATTCATTTCTTGATCTTGATTTAGCCAGGCAGTATCAAACTGAACAAAGGCTTGGTGGCCTTTTTGGAATATTTTCTGGAATTTCCATATTGATTGCTATGATAGGCCTGGTAGGCTTAGTGTCATACTCGGCCGAGGTGCGCAAGAAGGAGATAGGTATCCGTAAAGTTTTTGGTGCCTCCACCAGCCGGATTATCCTTATGATGAATAGTCAGTATGTCCGGCTGGTATTGTTTGCATGCGCATTTGCTGTTCCTTTTTCCTGGTGGGCAATTTCCCAATGGCTTGATTCCTTTGAGTATAAAATTGAAATTAGTCCGTTAACTTTTGTTGCGGCAGGATTTGCCGAGCTGATATTGGCAGTTCTAAGCGTTGGTTATCTTTCAATACGGGCGGCTTCAGCGAATCCATCCAGGATTTTGAGGGACGAGTAACAAATTTTTTTTAGCACCTGGCTTATTGTGTACAAGAGTGTGTGCCAAAACCACTCATCCCTTCACAATCGGAAATAGTTATTAAGTTTAGAAGTTACTTCAATAAGAACATGAGTGCGATTGAGCTTTGACTTATCAAAATACTTCAAAATAGCTACACCATAATTCTTGCGTCCATCGACCATGGTTTGATATGGGTATGGAACGCGTCTCCACTTGTCAGGAACCGTTCTTTATTTATGTTGCCGGAATGCTTCAACTGAGCTAACGGAAAATCTACGAAGAAAATATAGCTTCGCCATGAATTGGAAGACATGCTGATTCTGAATCTCGCAACATGAAGAACATAGATGGATATTTGAAAAACCAGGTGGACGCTCATCTGACGCCTTCCATTCAATATGCTTTTTTTGACACCGAGACTAACATCCATGAGATGCGTTGTGGCTTGAAAAATGTGAAAGCGAAGGAGCACATCGATTCGTCCACAACATACCACCTGTTTTCAATAACTAAAACTGTTACGGCCTTGTCAGTGCTGCAATTACACGAAGCAGGAAGAATTGAACTCACCATGCCCGTGTCATTTTATTTGCCGGAGTTTTCTTATTCAAAAAAAATCACGGTCCAGCAACTCTTAAGCCATACATCCGGGATTCCAAATCCACTTCCGTTGAAATGGATTCACCTAGCCGAAGAACATGCGCATTTTAACAGAGATAAATTTTTTGCGGAAATATTTAAGGCACATCCGAATTTGGATTTTGATCCAGGAGCAAGTTTTAAATACAGCAATTTAGGATATGTAATACTTGGCCAATTAATCGAGCATGTTTCAGGTCAATTATTCGAAGATTATGTAAGGGAAAATATTGTTGAACGAAGTGCCAGTGATCCGAGGAGCTTGAATTTTAGAATTGATCCTTCAACTCATGCTACTGGTTACCATAAACGGTTGTCACCAAGCAATGCGTTGCTAGGGTTCCTTATTGATAAGAGGAAGTATATGACAAAAACAGAGGGGCGCTGGCAACCATTTAAGCACTTCTATATTAACGGCACCGCATATGGAGGAATGTTTGGATCTGCGCGAGGGCTAACGAAATATGCTCAGGCACTGCTGCGAGCCAATTCTGTACTGTTAAGTGATAAATACAAGCAGTTATTCTTTTCAGAATATTTTGTGCAAGGCAGAGCTACTGGTATGTCACTTGCCTGGTTCACGGGGTCTTTGAAGGGACATAGGTACCTGGCTCATGCCGGAGGTGGGGGTGGCTATTACAACGAACTTCGAATTTATCCTGACTTGGGTGCTGGTAGTTTGATCATGTATAACCGCTCAGGAATGACTGATAAAAGAATCTTGGATCGCATTGATTCATTTTTTGTGACGGAAAAATATCTTCGTTAATGGAAAACGACTAAAATGATTATTAGAAAGGCAGACGAAAAAGGCGATTACGATAAAATCTGGGAAATTTTTTCAAACGTTATTAAAACCGGAGATACCTATGTTTTCGACCCCAATACACCCAAGGAGTCACTGCAAAAGATCTGGTTTGGCCACAATGTCGATACGTTTGTAGCACTTGATGACAGTGACAAGATTGTTGGTACTTATTTTATAAGACCCAATCATGTTGATTTAGGCAGTCACATCGCAAATTGCGGCTATATGGTTCACCCCAGGGATCAAGGCAAAGGCGTTGGTGCATTTTTGTGTGAACATTCCATTCAGTATGCAAAGGAAAAAGGATATTTAGGGATTCAATTTAACATAGTCATCAGCACTAATATTGGCGCTGTCAAACTTTGGGAGACGTTCGGGTTTAAGATCATTGGCACAACCCCAAAGGGATTCAGGCACAAGGAATTTGGATTTGTGGATACCTACATCATGTTTAAGAACCTTGAGGTCGATTAGGCTTTATGATGTCACCAACTTAAGAACTGAGCCCCTGTATCAGGAGCTCAGTGATCCTTGTCTTTTATCTTGGAGTCGTTGTTCGGCTACCGGTAGGGTCCGTTCGCGGGGGAGTCAGGCTGGGTTGAGTCGGCTGAACAGACTCATTCAGTTGATTCTGCTGTGGGTTATTGCGCTCCAACACAGGTTGCCTTTCTGTGGGCACCTGAGGCTGGGACTCCAAAGGTTGTGATTGCCATGAAGGCTGTGAGTGAATCTGGGGTTGCAATTGGGGTTGCGATTGAATCTGCGGCTCAGTTTGATGTTGTGGCAGCGGCTGCACAATGGGTGAAGCTGGACTTTGATTCCGTTGGAGACTATCCCAATACAATGGGTTAGTGGACTGATTTAGCGCGGGATCCTGAGTATCATTAAATTCCGGGGATTCTCTCAGATTACCAGTGGAGTCAGGCTGAGCGAGGGCCATCATACTCATGAAAGCTACTCCGATTAAGGTCATTGTCACTTTTTTCATGATCAGATATTTTGTTAAACATTAACGTTTTGGCGTAACAGCGAAAAATATTGTGCCAATCTTCAACTGTACGATTCGCAATGATGGGCCCACGTACGCTGCCGAACTGGTTCTACAGTGCGGAATTTTTCATCTGGCCGGAGGATGGTTTATTTGACATGAATAACGAAATGGGATAGCTCACCCGCATTGCGTGGTACTCCTTATCTCCGTTACAGTACAACGCGGGATCATTGGTGTTGCTATGAAATTTCAATCAGGAGAAAAAAGCAGCAAAAATTTGTTTGGTTTTATTCGAGAGGGATGGAAACATTGGAATAGACATCTGTGTTATAGCAGCGATTTGAATGTTTCACCTAAATTAACAATCATGAAAAAACTATTGCTCGCCCTAATCATGTGCACAGCGGCATTTGCTGCACTTGCTCAGGACCCTGCCCCGGCTGCAACTCCAGCGCCTGCTCAGGATCAACCTGCTACTGATATGCAGCCAATCGCAACAAGCGACCTCCCCGCTGCTATTACGGCGTCTTTGGAAGGCCAGGATTACACTGGCTGGACGGTAAGCAACGCTTACAAGAAAGAAAAAGATGGAAAGACGATTTACAAAGTGGAATTAAGCAATGGTTCCGCAACCAAAATGGTTAAGTTCGATGCGGATGGTAATAAGCTGAAAGGAAAAGACAAGGAAAAAGAAAAAGAGGTTCAGTAAGATTAAGATCCACGCAACAAAAAAGGTGCTGTCAGGCACCTTTTTTGTTGGGTCGCGAATGGTCTTCTCCGATCCTCGCGATATTTTTTCTGTTGACTTTCTGAGTTTCATCTCAACTATTTAGTGAAGCATGGCTACTTTACCCTACATATGTTTTCTTATTGCGTGCAAAAGCGCCAGCGGGCTTCCGACTTCTTCACCACTTGTTCTTTTATAAACGGAATACAGTCGCCGAAATACATTTTCAAATTCGGCTGCAGCATGTCCGCTGCGATCGGTCGAATTGTGGCCCACGTATGTAGAATTGAAGGAATCATTCAGATAATTTAGCCTATAGTACTCAATATATTCAGCAAGATTCGTTACCTGGTACTTGACGTGTCCGAACTCGTGAGCAAGAAGGGACAGTGATCTTGCCACCGAAGCGATTTTGATCAAGACGGTCCGAGGTCCATATTCTGACTGGTAAACATTTTTATCATCATTGCATTGGTCAATATTTGTTGTTCCATCGGCAGCGAGTTGCATTTCTTTTTCAGGCACGAATTTCACATACACCGTAACACGTTGACCCGTGGGATCATTCAGCGTATCAATTTCAAGATACAATGCCGGAGCAATCGTTCTGAATTGTTCTATTAATTTTTCGGTCAGTTCAAAGTACGCAATGTATTCTTCCAGTTTATAAATATTGCTTTTAATAATACTCCTTTTAAAAAAAGATAGATTAGACTCTGGGTCGTCAAGTAGCTCCGTGAGCCGTTCTAACGACGCGCGCATACCTTTAATCTCGGATTCATAGCCATTCCTTATATCAGCCATTGATGTACTCAGGGCAATACAGTAAATAAGGACAAAGAGAGTGATTATTTTTTTGAGTCGCATAAAATTGTGCTTAAGGACTCAATCAGGCGAACCCAACAATACCAATAAATGGGCTCACCCGATTAAGTCAGTTAACCGCCGAAGAATTTTGGATTGTGCAGCGGGTGAGCAATGATAAGGACTGGTGGTGGGGTAAAACTTCCTTCTATTTCACATAGAACGTAAATTATCTAACATGAAAAATGGGTTTCTTTAACTGGTGCCGAGAAGTCGAGAATTATATAACATTTCTTTTCTCGTTTATATCATTAGGCCTATCTGTCATCTCACAATAATTGAAGAGTACACCTGGAGAGTTGGCTGTTATATAACGTTTCACTTTGTATTGGTACGACAAGCAAGAGGCTCTTACCAGTGGAATAACTTAACCGGGCAATGGTACGTAGATAACGAAGGGTCGTGACTATTTGGAAGCGGAATTGAATGAGCGACATGTATTAATACGTGATTCTTAATCGTAATCCCTCAAAGGATCGTCAGCCTTGTATGAGCGTCAAATCAATCACATGCCCAACTCTTTTTCTTGGATGTTAGCTATGCGCCGCTAAATGTTAGATAAGTTGAAATCTATAAAACTACTTTGTTCTATAATTATAACGGGATGGCATTTGCCCGCTTCCTGAGATTCTTTTGCGTAATTTAGACTAGTCAACACCGTTCCAACGAATGTAATTCATGACTTTCAAAGTCACCTCTTGCTGTGTGGTCTTTTGGATCTGCTGGGTGCCCTTCTCCACTTTAGCGCAGCAGGATGAAATAACGTCCAGGCATTATTCCATGAAGGACGGTCTCTCCAATGATGGAGCAGTGTCTTTATTACAGGATAGCAAGGGATTTCTTTGGGTGGGGACTTATTCAGGGCTGAACAAATTTGACGGGTATCATTTTACCACCTACCTGGAAAATCCGGACGACCCCAATAGTCTGATTAGCAATCATGTAAAATGTTTGTGGGAAGATGATCAACAAAGATTATGGGTTGGGACCAATGCCGGACTTCAATTATTTGATCTTACCACTGAAAAGTTTCATCATCTGGCAACGGATTCTCTGGACCCTGCCAAGGGATTTAATATTGACACTCACAAAATAAGGGAAAGA
>JAICGJ010000243.1 GCA_025923195.1 Chryseolinea sp. | reverse complement strand
TTTATAGTCTTTTTAACCGCTTGTCAGCACGCCCTCAATAGAATTAATAGATTCCCCAAACCAACCCTAACCCAACAATTATTATGTCACCTACTGGATACCTTGCGCCTACCCGAAACACCGAACGGATCAGCTCAGTAGACATCATTCGTGGTGTTTCACTGTGCGGAATCTTGCTCATGAATATTGTAGGGTTCGGATTGCCGAATGCTTACTTGGACCCGACGGTCGCCGGAGGATCTACGGGTCCCAATCTCGGTGTCTGGTGGACAACCTCCATGTTCTTCGAAGGAACCATGCGGGGTATGTTCTCTCTCTTATTCGGTGCTGGCATTATCCTGTTCACAAGCCGGGCGACAGAAAATATCAACGGAGTTTCAGTAACAGATGCCTACTTTCGAAGGATACTCTGGCTATTCCTGTTCGGGATCATCCACTGCTACCTGCTCTTGTGGCACGGAGAGATCCTATACTCTTATGCACTCGTCGGAATGTTTGCCTTTACCTTCCGTCATTGGAATCCGCGTCGACTGTTGATCGGCGTAGTCGTGTTGCTTACCTGTGCAACAGCAATGAGCGTGAAGGATTACTTCCAGGAGAAAACTGCATTTGAGCAAGCCACAGTAGTCCAAATGAAAAAAGAAGAAGGAAAAACCGTAACTAAGAAAGAGGAGAAGGCGATAGCGGATTGGCAGGGAATACTTGACTCAAAAAAGCCTTCTGCGGAAGCGATCAAGGAGGAAATTGAAGCGTACCATCAGGATTACTTCAGTATCTTGATGCACAAAGGACCGCTGAACCAATATATGGAGACCACGTTCATCTATCGAATCGCCTTCTTTGACGTATTTGCCATGATGCTGTTGGGAATGGCGATGTTAAAGAATGGCGTCCTGAAAGCCTCAAAGTCAAACCGGTATTACTTAATAGTGGGTTTGATAGGTTACACGGTGGGGCTAAGCGTTAACTACTGGGAAACATCGTATCAGATCGAAAAACAATTCACCATTGAGGCGCAGAACCTCACGAACATTACTTACAACCTCGGACGGGTGTTCGTAACGTTGGGTCATGTTGCCGTAATCATGCTCTTTATTAAATCGGGTATGCTGATGATCCTTCAGCGAGCTCTCGCCGCGGTCGGACAAATGGCATTTACCAACTACATCATGCAGACGTTGATATGCAATACAATTTTCCTAGGCTTTGGATTTTCGTTATTCGGCAGGCTTGAGCGACATGAACTTTATTACATCGTGTTTGCCGTTTGGGTTTTTCAACTGATTGTGAGCCCCATCTGGCTGCACTACTTCCGCTTCGGACCACTTGAATGGTTGTGGCGCTCTCTGACTTACTGGCAACGGCAGCCGTTCAGAAGGACAAATGCGCAACCCAACATTCAAATAGCCGGTAGCGGAGTCGTGTAGCGAGGCGTGTGTCGATAACCACCAAAAAAAAAACGGATTAACCTGGTCGACGGTAACAATGAGTTAGGCAGCTCGATGGACGGTTTTTTTCGTAAGCGGTTTAGTTTATGTCGCGGCGCAGTGAAAAACCTTTTATCTGATTGCCTGCGATTGTCGGTGACCTAAGATCCTGCCCGACGCACAACACTCAACAACGGCTGGGCTGTGTGCTAAAGTGAACTGGAGCTTACAAATCGCAGTGGAACACCAACGAGGATAGATGCGTACCCTTTTCTTTAGCGAAAAAGTGCACTTGTGTTTACATGGATTTAAATAATTGTTAGATGGATTTCAGGTATTCAACCAGATTATCTTTTTCAGTTTGGGTCAAATCCAATTGGAGGTGATCATTGTAATGATTAACAACATCATTAAGCGTAGCAAAGCGACCATCGTGGTAGAATCCACCTTTTGTCCTTGCAAATAAACCTCTCAATGGCGTAGTACGATACTTTCCTGTAGGAGATCTGCTTGCTTCAAAGTCATCGATTCCCATTTCTTCAGGAGTATGCAAAACATTATCAGCAAAAATAGGAGCCTTGTGGCACGATGCGCAATTCGCTTTCCCCGTAAATAGCATTGCGCCAAGGTCTGCAGAAGCTTTGTCGTAGCTACTGACTGGAGGAACGGGAGGGTCAAGGGACAATTGGTATTCTCTTAACGCGGGTAACTTAGAAGTTACTAAATCATTAGGGACGGTGATATTGTACAAACCATTTTCGGTTGCAATCGGATACTTGGCAGCATCATTTAACCTGGGATCGGAAAAGTTACCGATGCCATGCATTTCGTTTACGGCTACCATATTATTCCAATACGAGATGTCACCCCATCCTGTATAGGTAGTAAGTTCGATTCCCTGCATGCCATATGCTGCCGGTATCAGGTTAGGAGCAATTGTTCCATTTGGGCGTGTGGCCTTTCCATCTAAAAACAGAACTGCATCATATTTACCGGGACCCCAGGCAGCAAGTACGGTTCTTAATGTTGCTTCATCTACCTTCAACAAGTCAGCAACTGGTTTTGCATTATCCGTGAGGGAAATGATCGCCCCTACATTCAAGTCTCGATTCGCCCATCCATCAAGCCGTTTTCCAATGCCTGGGGCAAATGAATCATCTACTGTTGAGTGACATACCGCGCAGGTTACACCCAGAGCAATTAATTTACCACTTACGTCAAAGCTTCCTTTAAGTCCAACTACTGCATCGAGTTTCAGTAAGGCAACTGTTGTGGCGGGATCGTTTAAATCCACCTGTCCGGCACTAATGTCTGCAACTAAGCTGGCGGGCAGCGCTTCGGCATCTACTTTTAAACCTACAGCCAAAGCTGTCGTCGGACTAACACCGGAACCAAAACCTCCGTTAGAGTCACCTAAAATGGCTTTGTCGATGTGCAAGAGATCGGTCCAAAAAACTTCATCTCCAAACGTATCAAATCTAAAAATTTCCTTACCCTCCGCGACCAGTGCAGGATCAAGCACAGGCTTATCCAATTCAGTACCCGGCTCATCGTCATTATCACACTGGGTGAGTAAAGTCATCATCAATAATGACATTACACCAATCATTTTTAGGGGCTTCATTGTTCTACATTTTGACTGTATGGATTATACTACTCCTTCTTGTTAGAGTGGGGCTATCCTAAAAGGTTACAAAATTTATTGTTATTGTAGCGGTGCTGGCGGGGTATATATCCCGAGGCATGAGATACTGAATGCGCCGTAACGACGTTTTGGCACGAGCCAACAGCACCAAAATTTCCGACATTCATCTTTAAGATTTTTTCAAAACGTCACCAACGAAGATTTTTGCAACGTCGACCTCCTGAGACGTAACAAAAGGAATTTCTTCATCTGATGGTTTTTACGTTTTGAATTAGTTTATTTCATATTGGCGTAACGTTTTGTCAATTTAATACTCTCTACAGGAATGGCGGGACCACGACACGGAACGGGATGTTTTTCTAATGTGCATAAGGTAATGGTGATTTTTACGGGCTATTAACAGATCATAAAATGCTAAGTGATGAAGAACTTGTCACCCAAATCTTAAATGGTAAGAAGTATTTGTATGAGACGCTGATCAGGAAATACAATCTTCGATTATATCGTATCAGCCTGTCTATCGTCAATGACGACAGCGCGGTGGAAGATATTATGCAAACTGCTTATGTCAATGCATATTTGAACCTGGCAGCCTTTAAAAATAAATCGAGTTTCAGCACCTGGCTGACCAAGATTATAATTAACGAAAGCCTATTGTACAAAAAGAGGAAAAAAAGACTTGACCAAATTCTTATCGAAAGGAAGGAAACTGACTATCATGGTGAAACACCGTTAAAAAGTCTTATGAACAGCGAATTAAAAACCATACTTGAAAAAACTATTGCCAGCTTACCTGAGAAATACCGCGTGGTATTTGTGATGCGCGAAGTAGAAGAAATGAGCATAGATGAAACAATGGCAACGCTCAACCTCACCGAATCGACTGTAAAAGTGAGGTTGAACCGCGCAAAAGAAATGTTGCGCAACAACCTCAGCAGTTATTACAAATCTTTGGAGCCAGATGACTTCCACCTCAGCCGGTGTGATAGGGTTGTTAACTATGTAATGGCCCAAATCGAGAATACTCCACACGGCCAGCTGGAAAGATAAAGAATTGCAACTGGTGTTAGCGCTATTTATACCAGTTGCAATTCTTTATTCAAGTCCATTGCCGTTTTTGTTTGCGGGAAAGGAGAACTAACCACAAGCAATGGATTACATTTTCAAGTTTAAACTCAAACCCCTGTGGGTGTTCCCATCGAAACGCACAAGCCCCGCCGTTGTTGCGTATTCTTCACCAACAACCCTACACAAGTAGATATCAGATCGGAAGTAATCCTGTTGCTCATTAAATCGTGAGTGTCTTTGCATAATCGATTTTGCATATAACTCATTTTACACATCGGTTAACGCCGGGAACCACAATATAAAAATATAGCAACTTGACGGACTGCTTTTTCATAGCCTATCATTTAGCTTCTGTATTACGGCATTGAAAAAGTGTTATCCAATTGCCTGCGGTTGTTGGTGAACCCTAGCTCCCTCCCGCCCACAACACGCAACAACGGCTGGGGTGTGCGCCTGACAGCAATCGAACTTATAGAGCTTAGGTGGAGTACCAACGTGGGCTAAAATCTTGATCCCTTCGCTCATCGTTGCGACTCAAACCGATACTTCCCGGAGGCTACAGTATAGATCCCATAACCTTCTTCAGTTCCTTTAAAACTCACACCCTTATTATCCTTAATTTTTTTGCCGCTTTCTGTAATGCGAGTCGCGTCCGTTGAGGGCACATAAATGGTCGCTGTACTTCCTACCGGAACCTCCACATTCATTTTGAATGATCCGCCATTCTTTTCCCATCTTACAGATGCTTTACCAAGCGGAGTTTCATTCGCATAGGATACAAATGTAAGATCACCTGCGGGCTGAGGTTTGAAAATGAGGTGACGATAACCAGGTTGTGCAGGGTCGATATTCATACCGGCCAGTACACGATAGAACCACACAATACCTCCTCCAAACATGGGATGGTTGCGTGAACTTTGCCCGTTCCAATGTTCCCAAGTAGTTGTCGCACCTTGTTCGATCCACCAGCCATAACTCGGTTGCGTCTTTTTATTCATTGCCTCAAACGCCATCTCATGAAGACCATTTTCAGACAATATTTCAAAGAAGAATTGCGTTCCGAATATTCCTGTATCGAGGTGACCACCGTTAGCTATGATGTCTGACTTTAGTGCCGCAACGACTCGCTGATGTTGATCAGCAGGCACACCCATTCTTAATGCAAATACGTTACCTCCATAGGGGCCATAGGTTCCTTTTTCTTTGTGATAATATTTGTTCTGGAAAGCTGCCTTTGTTCTTTCTGCCAGCTTGCTGTACTCTTTTGCCTCATTGTTTTTTCCTAATACTTTAGCTGCCTCAGCTGTAAAGTCAGCACATCTCCACAGGAAGAACGTGTGTACCATATCATTCGGCGGTAATTTTATTGCCGGCGCCCAATCACCGAGGTTTAGCCACTGATTTGGTTTCGCCGGATCAGGTGCCTGTGAAAACATGATTCCTTCGCTGTTCGTCCATGTGAGCATGTACTTGATATATCCTTTCATGCCCTCATAGTTATTTTTTAGCATATCGATATCTCCGTAGTGCAAATAGAACTCCCACGGCATGATGTTGATTGCGGCGCCCCACGCGACACCGCCTCCACATCCAGGTTGCCATGGTGCTCCGTTAGGAACGTAACCTGTTTCCGGATTTTGTGCCCCAAGAATATCCTGGATCCATTTGGTATAAAATGCTCGGGAGTCATAATTGTGCATAACTGTTACGCAGGCCACCTGGCCATCGCCCGTATAGGGGGCCCGTTCACGATGTGGGCAATCACTTGCCACTCCACCATGCATATTGTCGGTCTGGCTTCTCCTCCAGATCTTATGGATGTTGTTGAATAATGCATTTGACGTTTCAAATTTGCCAGTGCTGTTAACATTGGAATAAACGGCCTGCGCCAAAAGATTTTCCGGTCTTAATTCACCGGGCCAATTTGAAATTTCCACTGTCCTAAACACAAACCAGGTAAACCTTGCAGCATACGATTCGGGAGCACCTCCTTTTAATGTGTAGGAGTTGGCACCCATATACGATTCGCAGATATATTTAATATCAATCTTACGCCCGGCTTCACCTTGAACATTTACCAACTTTAGCCATCCTGAAATCTCTTCACCAAAATCTACCCGGAATTTTCCATTACCCAGCGGTTCAATTTTTTGTGGCTTAAGTTCCTCCATTACCCTATCCGTAGGAGACATATGCGCCTTCATTTTCCCTTCCGGTCTTTTTCTCAGGACAACACCCTCCCACTGCGAATCATCAAAGCCGGGATTACACCAGTCCGGTTGTTCCAGTCTTGCATCGTAATGTTCGCCGTCAAAAACCAAGTCCATCACGATTGCACTCTTAGAGGCCTTCCAACTCTGATCGCTAAGTATCATGTCTTCTGTTCCGTCAGTATAAGTAATGTATATTTGGCCAAAGAAACGTGGAGATCCATAGGAATGCGTCCAACTTATCGGAGCATTGTAAAATCCATTACCAAGGATTGCTCCTACTGCATTCTCCCCTTTTTTCAACATATCCTTGATATCATATGACAAGTACATCACCCTGTATTCTCTGAAATTATCCGGCAGGGATATGTAATTCTTTTCCAAGCCTGGACGCTTCGCATAGGCCGTCACGTTAGGTATCATCACATCTTCACCCACTTTCTTACCATTCAGGTAGAGTTCAAAAAAGCCAAGGCCGGTCACATAAGCACGTGCCGATGCCACATCTTTGCTAACATTAAATGACTTTCGGAGCAACGGAGCCGGCGGCGGTAAGTCTTGCGGAATTCCACCTTTTTCTGGTCCCCTGTGAGGAGGTTTGGGCAACGCTTCCTCTCCTTGCCACGGGGCCCCTATCCATTGAGCTTTCCATTCATTGGCGTTAAGAAGTCCCATGCTCCAGAATGCTGGATCACTCCATTCTGACACTATGCCGTTCTTGTCCCATGTTCTTACCTGCCACCAACAGACTTGTCGGGATGATAATAGCTTGCCTGCATAGTTGATATTGGTTGACTGGTTTGATGTTACCTTTCCGCTAGACCACAAGTCGGACTGGTTATTAAGCAGCTTGTCCTTTGAACTGGCAACTCTGATCTCAAAAGCCCCTTGAAGCTGTCCGCGGTCTCCTTCATTGGCGAGGTTTACCCATGAAAGGCGTGGATTGGGCACATCAATAACTGAAGGATTTTCCAAATATTCGCATAGCAGTTGGATCGGTGTGATTTGGGCTTCGACAGAAGTAACCAGGCCAGCGGTAAAGAGAATACAAAATGTAATGTTCCTCATCTGCATCTGTTAAAAGTCAATTTAATCAATAACTACACTAAATCAATCCGCCCTTATTGGTGTTGCACGCGCGCTTTGCGAGTGTGTAATTTCACTGGACGGATACAATTTCACCCACCCTAACTTAACACTAGATGTGGAATCCCTTTCTAAAATTGATGTCATAATGGTGAGTTCTAGCCTTTGTGGGTGTTCCCATCGAATCGCACAAGCCCCGCCGTTGTTGCGTGTTCTTCACCAACAACCCTACACGAGTAGATATCAGATCTGAAGTAATCACGTTGCTCATTAAATCGGAAGTGTCTTGCATGATCGATTTTTGGATACGACTCATCTTACACAACTGTTATTGCCTAGCAACAATATAAAAATATGTCAACATGACGGACTGCTTTTTTAATAGCCTATCAATTAGCTTCTGTATTGCGGATTTGAAATGTGTTATCTAATCTCCTGCGAATGCCTACTTACCTTACCGGTAAATTCGCTAAATCCAAAGTCGGCCCCTAGCGGATTGCGCATATCCTTCCATAATTCATTTGCGTCATCTTCAGCTATTGTTTTTTCATTCATAAGCGATTCATTTTTTCAAGCCATAAAAAAACCCAGTACATTGGACTGGGCCTTTTTTTTTAAA
Organism: Chryseolinea sp.; assembly: GCA_025923195.1. GTDB lineage: Bacteria > Bacteroidota > Bacteroidia > Cytophagales > Cyclobacteriaceae > Chryseolinea. Next base: position 214 of record JAICGJ010000243.1, on the reverse strand, counting down.
ATGGGGACATTATGTCCCTTTTGAATTTGAAATAGAACTTATCAATCTTAATGGTGAGTTCGGGCAAACAGTTATACTGTAACCAGTTGATTTTCAGTGAAGTTTTTGATCGGGAGCAAACCAAGGATCAAACGTGCGCATGTGCACTTTTTCAAGAAATCAAGCACTTTTTTTCTGGGAGAAGATTTACCTACCCAGGAAGACAAGTCTCGTG
>JAICGJ010000242.1 GCA_025923195.1 Chryseolinea sp. | reverse complement strand
GGGCAAACAGAGATTCAGTTTTAATCGATGCTGTAAAAAAGTTTATTGTTAGCGAATCTCAGTTCAAACTTGGTAAGCGTTTTTATACACGGTGGAGCAAAACTAACAAGCCCTATATCAACCTTTACATATCATCCAGTAACAAGGTCGAGAGTCCAATTAAGGTAACGTACACGGGTTTCGGCACAAACGAAGAAGCTGCACACGAACAGGCGGCAAAACATGAGGCCCTCGGTCACCATGCGTTCGTTTATAAGACCTATGCAACTTCGAGCGCTGAGCTGAACGAAAGATTCATTTCTTATCCAGAGGAAGCAAAATACTTTATAATCCTTCACGAATTTATACACCATTTTATACGCGATCTTCGATGGCGCATCCCCTACGAGTTCGAAGAGGCGATCGGCGACGTTGTTGGAAACTACGGTGCGATTGAATTTATGCAGCAGTTTGAAGCTGCCAATTTAAAATCCATCAACAAGCAAAAATCCAGAAACGAAAGGATTTATAAGGTGATCAACAAAACCACAGAAGTTATAAATCGAAAGCCAGGCAAGGCCAATGAACTGAATCTTAAATGTCAAAAGCGAATTGAACGGGTACTGCGCCACGGCGACCAATTTCAAAAAGATCGATTTGGATATCCCGTCAATAACGCTTACCTGTTAAAAAATCGATTCTATTCTGAGAACTATTTTTCGCTGAGAAAATTATATCAAAAGACAGGGACCCTAAAGGATTTTTTGAACATCATTAAAAGCGGGCCTTCTGATCCGGAGAAATTTGGGGCATATATAAACAGCCATTTATAGCACTGCGTTAAAAATCCATAGGATTAAGTTGCTTGAGCGAGCTCTGCGCAATCCATTGCCTATACGCCCAAGTTTAAGTACCGTCATCCAAAAAATTTACCAAGGACTTCTTCAAATGGATCCCTCCCAACGACAGTATAGAAAAATAATGCGCCGAGCCAGCCATGGAACATTCCCATGACAACGACATTTCTTTCTCTTAGATAAATAAAACCGTAGAGCAGTGCAAGAATAAAAGTCCCAAACATCAACCATGTGTAGGGGTAGTGGAGCAACCCAAAAAGTAATGCCGTCAAAATCACAATGACAAGTTTTCGCTCACGATTCTCCTGTAAGTGCTGCAAGTTTCCGGCTATTAGTCCAATCAGCAGAAATTGTTGGATGATCCCCCAAACCGGATATAGAATTAGAATGGGAATGATATGCCAGCTCATATTAATAGTGTCGCGATAATAGCCGACAACAAAGAATAGGAGGAGGAAGACAAGACCATAAGGCAAGACTATCCTCGTCACTTTCCAGAAATTATCGATCCGGAAACCCCAATAGTTTAATAGTCCACTGATTCGCCTGCTGTGGTAAACCACGTATGCAGTCCACAAAATAATTGCTACAGAAATGAATAGTAGCTTCAAATCGAGCGTGTCCATAAAGACGAACTTTCCGACCCCAGTTAACACGACTGCAGCAATTTCAAATTTCCGTTGTCGTTTCGAAATAAGATGTTGTACGTCAGTCCTTGGTTCCTGGGGATGAACGCTCATCAGTTATATTGAATTGCAGGTTTGAGAAAATTCAATTTAGTACTCGGCAGCTCTCTATCCTAGAGCTGGAGCTGGCCTGCTCAGAATTTCTGAAATTTGACCGTTACGTTTGAAAAATAAAGTGTAAAAGCCAGGCAGAATGCGACCTATCGAGACAGACCTGAACTTTAGGTTGACTTACTACGATGACTACGTGTGATGATTTGCTAATTATAATGATGTCGCTCATGAACGATCTTTCCATTCTTCCAGCGTTGGACGGAAAGCTGCACCCTATCCCAATGACCCCATTCTTTATGATCAAACTTATAGTGCCATTCGCAGACCGACATGTTATCGCTGACAATTACATTCTTCAAACTCGCTGAGCTATTTGAAATGTTATCAAGATATTTTTTAGCAGCGTACCGATAGTTTTCTAATCCAACGATGGGGGTACCTTCATTCTCACATGATACGATTGACTCATCATACAACTCATCCAATGCTTCAACGAATTTAAATTCGACGATCAAAGCATTAAGGCGCTCTACTAACGATGCTAGTTTATCCATTTTCCAAAGTTTTAATAGTAATTAAGTTACAAGGCACGGCTGGTTAAAACCATACCACAGATTGCAGTACGTGCGACGATACCCTCCATGCCGGTCACAGCCATCAGGACTCCTTGTTCTATTTTGCCACGCGCATAAGTATCTGAATTTCAAAGTACAAGCTGATCCAATAATCACAAAATATTACGATTTTAACAATATATTACGATAATAGTATTTTTTTAGTATTTTCGTATACGTACAACTATGACGACGGCTTCAATAAATAAAAACCTGCATAAAATCCTGGGTACTGCACGCGACTTATTCTGGAAGCACGGTTTCAAAAGAATATCCATTGAAGAGATATGCAGGACTTCTGGTATCAGCAAAATGACCTTCTATCGGTACTTTCCTAATAAGATCGAGCTGGCAAAGGCGGTATTCGACCGCGAAGTTGATGAAGGCTTGAAGAAGTTCCGGCAGATTTTACGCGGTGAGGGATCCTCGTCCGAAAAAATCAAGCAAATCCTGCAAATGAAAATTGCCGGATCTAACCATATAAGCAAAGAATTCCTGCAGGATTTTTATAGCAACCGGGAGCTGGGATTGAAAGAATATATCGAGGAGAAAACGAGACAATCGTGGAATGCTATAATGATGGATTTTAAAGGAGCTCAAGACGAAGGATGGATTCGAAAAGACCTTAAACCTGAATTTCTTTTTTATTTCTCGCAAAAAATGGGGGAGCTGGTGACAGATGAAAAATTGCTCAGCCTGTACGGTACACCACAGGAATTTATCATTGAGTTATCAAACTTTTTTGCCTATGGCATCTCGCCAAGAGATGAAGCAAAATGAAATTTTCAGGTTGGATCATAATGATGCTTCTTACTTTCCAATTACAAACAGTCCTTGCTCAGGATACGTTGAGAAAGAACGACAACGACAGCCTGGTTTTCAGCGGACAACTCTCCTCGTGGATCAATTATAGTCATAAAAATCAACTGCCTTTATGGCTTGGCGCCAGATATATTCCGCAGTTGAATTTCAATCATAATATATCATCGAAAAAGCTGATCGACTTAGAAGTATCAGCTAATATTTACGGGGCTGTCGGCGTCCATCCTTTTGACACAAGCTTTGCTGACGGCAGTTTTAGACCCTATCGCGGATGGGTTCGCTATTCCACCAACCAGTTCGAGCTGAGAGCAGGACTACAAAAAATAAATTTTGGCTCTGCATCCATTCTTCGACCGCTAATGTGGTTTGAACTGGTTGACCCTCGTGATCCACTAAGTATTACGACCGGTGTTTGGGGACTGTTGGGGAGATACTACTTTCTAAATAACTCTAACATTTGGCTTTGGGGACTCTATGGCAATGATGATCCTAAAACGTGGGAGGTAGGCAAAACCAGTCAGCGATATCCAGAGTTTGGTGGAAGATTTCAAACGCCGGTACCCGCCGGCGAAGCCGGAATTTCATTTCACCACCGCCTCGTTGATACGCGCGGCCTTGATGTGCCTTTTCCTGATCCGGGCGATATCGCCGAGAACAGAGTTGCTTTGGATGCGAAGTGGGATATAGGCGTCGGGTTGTGGTTCGAAGGCATGTGGATACATAAAACAAAGGACATCGGTGAGCTAACGAATCAGTTGGTTTTAAATGCAGGCACCGACTATACGTTCGGCATCGGAAATGGCCTAAACGTCATCTTTGAACAATTGCTGATCAGTAACGATCAAAATGCCTTTTCATTTTCCCAGCCTGTATTCTTCTCTGCTCTATCGTTGTCTTATCCCATAGGTATATTCGATAGTGCAAGTGCGATGTTCTATTATAACTGGTCCGCTGATCAATCCTATAACATTGTGAATTGGAAAAAGCAATTCAAAAGATTTTACGTTTACCTGATCGCTTACTGGAATCCTGACATATACCTTCTGCCTCAACAACAGGACGTAGCGAATCTATTTTCAGGAAGGGGTATTCAGATAATGGCAGTATTCAACCATTAAAGATTTGTATGAAAAATTCTCCAATTATAAAGATTGACAAGCTCACAAAGCGTTTTCCGGCAGGCAACGGTACGTTTACCGCACTCCATGACATCACCCTTTCATTTGGTAAGGGTGAATTTGCAGGATTGGTAGGACCCAGCGGTTCGGGAAAGACGACGCTCCTGAACATTATTGGATCCCTCGACGGACCGACTGAAGGCAACGTCGAAGTTCTTTGACAATCCACCTCAAAATTGACCCATAAACAATCGTCAAAGCTGCGCAATTACCACATCGGTTTCATTTTTCAAACCTACAACTTGCTTCCCGTGTATACCGTATTTGAAAACGTTGAGTTCCCGCTGTTGCTCCAAAAACAATCTACGGCGGCGAGGAAAAAAGCAGTCATGGATGCCCTTGATTGGGTGGGCCTCGTGGAAAAAGCAAGCTCTAAACCTGCCCAGCTATCCGGAGGTGAATCCCAAAGAGTATCCATAGCACGTGCCATCGTAAAACGGCCGCAACTTGTTCTTGCAGATGAACCTTCTGCAAATCTTGATGCGAAAAATTCTCATCACATCGTGCAAACGATGAAAAGATTAAACAACGAATTGAAAACTACATTCATCTTCTCAACGCACGATGAAAAGGTAATGCAGTATCTCGAAAGGATCATCCATCTGAAAGACGGAATGGTGGAAAAGGATGATTTAACCCGGCATATCGAAAACTGAATTTTATGCTATCAATGCAATTGGCCTTCAGAAATTTGATCGGTGCGGGTCTTCGCACCTGGCTCAATGTAACGGTACTTTCTTTCGCGTTTGTCGTGATCGTATTTTACAACGGTATGCTTGATGGCTGGAATATGCAGGCCATCAATGACACGCGGGATTGGGAGATCGGAAAAGGACAGCTATGGCATGCCAGCTACGATCGTTACGATCCATTCACGATTCAAGATTCCCATGGCGGGATTTCCGGACACATACGAAGTATGGTTGCTGCTGGTCGCGTAACGCCGATACTGATTACGCAAGCATCTGCCTATCCGGCTGGGCGAATGCTTAATGTCGTGATAAAGGGAATAGATCCCGATCAACGGATACTTGAACTTCCGACTCAATCATTAGCCCAAACCACGAATGAACTTCCAGCCATCATTGGCAAACGTATGGCATCCCGTGCACACCTGAAAAAAGGAGACCAAGTGTTGATCAGATGGCGAGACAAAAACGGGACATTCGACGCCCGGGAAATCACGATTGTTTCAATTTTCGACTCCAATGTTCCCACCATTGATAACGGTCAGTTTTGGATTCCACTGGCTAAGATGCAGCAGATGACGGGAATGACAAATGAAGCAACGCTACTCGTTTCCCGCGAGCCGCTTAATAACGAAGCCGTAGAACCCTGGATTTACAAAGATGAAAAATACTTGCTGAAGGAATTTGGTGAGATCATGCAACAGAAAAAAGGCAGCAATAAAATCATCTATGGGTTGCTCCTGTCCATAGCATTGTTGGGCATTTTCGATAGTCAGGTGTTGTCTATTTTCAGAAGGCAAAAGGAGATTGGCACATACATCGCATTGGGCATGACACGTTCTCAAGTGCTGAAAGTATTCACCGTTGAAGGAAGCGCACACAGCATTCTCGCACTCGGATTAGGCGCACTCTATGGCATTCCCGTTCTGGCCTACCTCCATCAAAGAGGAATCCCCATGCCAAAATCCGCAGATGACGCAGGTATCGCTATATCAGAAAGTATCATCCCGTTGTATAGCTTTGGTATGGTTTTGTCCACGATCCTTCTGGTAGTCATTTCTTCGACGATCGTGAGCTACTTGCCGGCGAGGAAAATTTCAAGAATGAATCCAACGGATGCCCTAAAAGGAAAGATACAATGATTGGATTTTTATTAAAGGGAATCTTGAATGATAAAAGCAGAAGCGTTCTGCCGGTCATCGTCGTAAGCATTGGAGCCGCATTAACTGTGCTATTAAATTGCTGGTTGAAGGGAGTCATGGGCGAGTCGCTTGTAATGAATGCCAATTTTAACACGGGCCATGTAAAGGTAATGACGCACGCTTATGCGCAAGAGTCAGAACAAATGCCCAACGATCTGGCTATACTCGGTATTGATTCCCTTGTAACGCAATTAAAATCGGAATACCCAGATATGGACTGGGTAAAACGAATTCGCTTCGGTGGACTGATTGATTTTCCTGATGAGAAAGGTGAAACCCGTGCACAAGGTCCAATTGTAGGATGGGCCATCGACCTTCTGTCCTCTTCTACGGAAGAAACAAGACGCTTTAACATCCGGGAGTCATTAGTAAGCGGTGTACCGCCAGCAAAACCAGGTGACGCTTTGATCAGCCACGAACTGGCTGAAAAATTTAAAGTAAATCCAGGCCATAAATTTACATTGTTTGGTACGACAATGGATGGTGGCATGGCGTTCAGGAATTTTACCGTTTCAGGTACTGTGCGCTTTGGTTCATTTGTTCTTGACCGTGGCGCCATCGTGATCGATATCTCCGATGCACAGCATGCACTGGCCATGGAAGATGCAGCCGGCGAAGTGTTGGGATTCTTTCATGATGGCAAATACGACGACAAGCAAGCCACAAGTGTCGTTGCAACGTTCGGCGTAAAACATTCTGATAAAGCGGACGAATTTGCTCCGGTGATGATCAAGTTGAAAGATCAGGGAGGTATGGCAGAGTATATTGATTACTCGGAAACCATGGGCGGCATCATGATCTTTGTCTTCGTGCTTGCCATGTCGATTGTGTTGTGGAATGCCGGTCTGTTGGGTGGCCTCAGGCGATATAAAGAGTTTGGAATTCGCCTTGCACTGGGAGAGGATAAGAAACATGTATACACTACCTTGATCTATGAGGGAATATTAATCGGAGCGATAGGATCAATATCGGGAACTGCCATAGGGTTAGGGATTTCCTATTACCTGCAGGTAGTCGGTCTTGACATTAGCAGCTCCATGAAAAACTCTTCACTGATGATGCCCTCGGTAGTGCGTGCTGCAATAACGCCTGCCGCATTTTACATCGGTTTTATTCCGGGCCTGTTTTCGATGGTGCTTGGAAATGCGCTGTCAGGCGTTGGCATTTATAAGCGTAATACTGCTCAACTTTTCAAGGAACTGGAGGTGTAGGCCATGATTTCACTCGGTAAGCAAACAACGTCAATGCTAAAATTAACTTCTGAATGAAAACTTTAATGATCATAGGTTTTGTATTCCTGGGCGTTGCCTTAAGAGCCCAAGATCCAAAAAAAATTCTTGACAAAGTGGACCAAAATATGTCTTCGGAAAACAGGATGTTCGAATCTACGATGACCATCCACGGAAAAAGGAACAGCCGTTCCATATCCTCCAGGAGTTGGTCTGAAGGAAGTCAAAAATCATTCACTGAATATCTTTCGCCGGCAAGTGAAAAGGGCACCAAGATGTTGAAGCTGGAAAAACAGCTCTGGATATATTCTCCGACTACCGACAGAACCATTCAGATCTCTGGTCATATGTTAAGGCAATCAGTCATGGGGTCTGACCTGTCTTACGAAGATATGATGGAGGATCGCAAGCTCACGGATGTATACGCTGCTAAGTTGGTTGGTGAGGAAAAAATTGGAGATAGGAACACGTGGGTGTTAGAACTCACGGCAGTGGTTGAAGATATAGCGTATTACAAACAAAAAGTCTGGATTGACACGGAAAAATACGTCCCATTAAGACAGGAACTATTTGCCAAGAGCGGCCAAATCCTCAAGCGCATGGAACTCCAGGAGGTTAAGATGATAGAAAGCAGGTGGTTCCCTACTTTGGTCATTTACAAGGATATGCTGAAGGAAGGAAAAGGTACCGAATTCCGGATGACGAATATAAAGTTCAACGTGAAGATTCCTGATTATATATTTACGAAGGCTGCGCTAAAGCAATGAACGAAAAATGTATAGCATTACAGCCGCCGATTGTGCTGCTTAGCACTTTACTCATATTTCAACGCTTCCACGGGATTGCTTTTCGCCGCTTTCCACACTAACGTCGCCACCGTGCAAAACATGATCAACAAAAGAATCAACACTGGGAGGGTATAATGCCACCATTGTAAGACAACTCGTTCGGAAAATTTTTGTAAATACAT
>JAICGJ010000241.1 GCA_025923195.1 Chryseolinea sp. | reverse complement strand
TTCACGTTGGACAACGTAAAGCAAAATATGAATATACGATCACACTTCGGGAACCCTATCGTTTTGATCTAGTTGCATTTCCGAAGCCTATCAACGACCTCTCAAAAAAGATAAACAGCTACCAGCCAGAATCGCTGTTGAAAAAAGGAGACATCTACACATTAGAAGCAGTAAAGAATGAACGGATCAGAATTGATCAAAACCTGAAGGAAGATGGATACATTTATTTTAACCCTGAATTTATTACTGTAAAAGCAGATTCGGTAACGGGTGATCATCAGATAAGAGCGGCAGTGACTATTAAACCGGAAACCCCGCCCGAGTCGAGAAGGTCCTATACAATCCGAAAAGTCTTTATCCATGACGATTATGTGCTTGACAATACATTGACCGATACCCTAGCATTCGGCAATTACTATCTGATCTCTCAACACAAGGCGCTGAGTTTTGACGCCCTTCAACGGGGAATTTTTTTGGAGCCTGGCGAAGTTTATGCCAATTCGAATTATTTGCACACCATTCGCTATATGAATGCACTTCCCATTGTAAGAAATGCAAACATCAAATTCTTACCGCATCGTAACTCAGACTCACTTGACGTAGCGCTCTATTTATCACAGCGAAAACGGTATGCCTATTCGGCTGAGCTCAACGCTATATTTCGGTCGACCAATTACTTTGGGCCAGGTGTCATATTCAGTTATACGGACCGGAATCTTAAGAAGGGTTCCGAAATGTTAAAGGTAAATCTCCGGGGAAGATTTGAAGTTCAGATTGTAGATGGCGAAGTTAACCCTGCTTACGAAATGGGATTTGAAATAAACTACAGGCTGCCTAGGTTCTATCCGTCATTTTTACTAAACACCGGTAAAAAAAATCTGCCTAAAACAAATATTTCAGCCGGATACAATCTGTTTAACAGGTTGGATCTTTACCGACTAAATTCATTATTTACAAACTTTGGGTATCAGTGGAGTAGGACCGACCGAGTAAGTCATTCCCTTAATCCAATTGAAATTATCTTTACGCAGATTCCTGAATCTTCGAAGTCGGATGAATTCAATGAATACTTGCAAGAAAACCCAGGTGTGCAGCGAAGTTTTGATGAACAATTTATTGTCGGAGCAGGGTACGAATTTACATATCAAGCTGCTGCAAGCAGTCGCAATGACTTTTTCTTCAGAGGAGGATTTGATTTGGCAGGAAATCTTCTCCAAGGTCTATATTCTGCAACAAATGCAAAGAAAGACTCATTGGGAGGATATACATTATTTGGAGTTCCCTTTTCGCAGTACGTGCGCGCCCGAATTGATTTGCGATATAGTTTTAATTTCAGTCAGCGATCAAAACTTGTGACGCGATTTAGTACCGGCATCGGTGTACCCTTAGGCAATTCGGACATACTTCCTTACATAAAACAATTTTACGTTGGAGGGACCAATAGTCTTCGATCTTTCATAGCCAGATCCGTAGGTCCTGGTAGTGAGGTTCCGCGTGAAGGATATAATGATCTAACAGGCGACATACGCTTGGAAGGAAACCTGGAGTACAGGTTTGATGTAGCAGGTAGTTTAAAGGGTGCGTTGTTTGTGGATGCCGGTAATATCTGGCTATTCAGTGAGGACCCGTCAAGGCCCAATGGAAAATTTCGTTTCAGCGGCTTCTTAGACGAGATAGCAATAAGTATGGGTTGGGGTGTGCGATGGGATTTCGATTTTTTAGTAGCCCGACTCGATTTTGCCTACACCATTCGCACGCCATACCTACCGGCGGGAGAAAGATGGGCAACCGACTTCAACTTCTGGAATCCTGCAATGAGTATTGCTATAGGGTATCCTTTCTGATATGGGTTGTGGCTGTAGGACAACAACAAGATAACCGCACGCCATACACAAATAATCATGGAATAGTTAATTATATTTATGTAGTGCCTGCAACCGGTGAGATGCTTCTGTTTCATGAGAAACCAAGTAAACTTTCTTCCAATCGTTTTTTGCTTTTTGCACCTTGCCTGCGGAAGACAAACTGATGAGATCGATAGAATCGTCTTCAAGCCTCCCAAAATTGTGGAAGCAAAAGCCTATAAAGTACCGCTTGAGAAGACAGTACCACCAAAAGTAATTCCTGTATCCGGTGTAAAAAAGAATATAGCTGGTAAGCCGGAAATAGTGCATCTTAAATCAAATGTTTTCCCGGCGAAGGCAAAACGAATAGTACTGGCAGATAGGCCCAGTCTCTTCATACCTACAGGAGAAAGTTTAAAATTACCAAAAGTTGTACCGGCAATTGATAGTCCTTTTATCGCTGGCCCTCCTGAAATCATTTTGCTCAAAGAACCCTCCATCAAAGAAAATAATCCTGAAAGCTTCAGCTCAATCAAGGCCACGCATGGATTGAGCAGCAATGAGATTTCCTCGTTGTGCACCGATAAGGCAGGTAATGTATGGATTGGTGCGTGGTGGGGGGGCGTAAGTAAGTATGACGGAAGGTTCCTGACCAATTATTCGATCGCGCAAGGCCTAAGCAGTGATGTCGTCAGCTGCCTTCTCGAAGATAAAGACGGCAACATCTGGATCGGAACTACCGTTGGTGGCGTAAATAAATTTGATGGAAGATACATTACCCGTTATTCTACTGCAGAAGGTCTAAGCGACAATTCGGTTAACTACATGCTGCAGGATAAAAATGGAGACATGTGGTTTGCAACCGGAAATGGCTTGAACAGGTATGATGGTCATTCGTTCACTCACTATACGACGGCCCAGGGACTTGCTACCAACGTTGTGAGGGGTGTAATGGAAGACAGCAAAGGAAATCTATGGGTTGGCACCGATGGAGGTTTGACCAGGTTCAATGGCCATTCATTTCAAAATTACAGTGCGCCCCTTGGCCTGAATGATAATACCGAAGTTGGAAACATGGTTGAGGATAAGGCCGGGAATCTATGGTTTGGAACCAGTAACGGGCTCTATAAATATGACGGTAAATTCATAAGCCACTTTACATCTGAAGGAGGATTAAGTTCCAACAGGATCACAAAAATAATGAAGGATAATAACGACAACATTTGGATAGGTACTTGGAACCATGGAGCAAACAAGTATGACGGAAAATCATTTACTCATTTCGGTGTTGAACAGGGTTTAGGTAATGACGCGGTAACGGCAATGCTACAAGATCAGCGTGGAAATCTCTGGCTTGGCACAACGGCAGGCATAAGCAAATATGATGGAAAGTTATTTAGCCATATCGTGCCGCTAAGGCAGGTAGAAGTGGAATCTCTCCTGGTAGATAAACGGGGAAATATCTGGATTGGCACAGGAGCCGGCCACTCTTTAAATAAATATGATGGCAGGTCTGTTGCCCGTTATACAACCGCACAAGGATTAGCGAATACCCTTATTAACCAGATTATCGAAGACAGGCATGGAAATATCTGGTTCGGTAGCAGGGGTGGTGCTGATAAATATGATGGCAAATACTTCACACATTATTCTACCGACAATGGTTTAATCGATAACACAGTTTTCTGTTTATTGGAAGACACAAAGGGAAACCTTTGGTTTGGAACCGAAAGCGGGCTCAGCAAATTTGATGGAAAATTTTTTACCAATTATTCAATTGCGGATGGTTTAAAAGGCCAAACCATCTATTCCCTTTTGGAAGACCATAACGGCATTATATGGATTGGTACCAGTAATAAGGGCGTGTACTCATTCGACGGAATAACGTTTACTCAGTACGACATGTCTCATAGCTTAAGTCATCCAATGGTAGTTGGCATGATGGAAGATAAAAACAACAACATCTGGTTTTGCACAGGCATGGGTGTAAATAAATTCGATGGGAAGTATTTTACCTGGTACACTACCGAGCAAGGTCTAAGCAATAATATTGTTAAGAATGTATTAGAAGACAAGAATGGGAATATCTGGATCGGCACCATTAATGGTATGAACCTGCTGAGATCCGGGCCAATGCCATCAGGCACCTCGCAAAACACATTGGTACCATTATTCAAAAGATATACTATTTCAGAAGGATTTTCGGGCGGGGGAACCTATGAAAATTCTATAACCCAAGACAGCAATGGGAACATTTGGATTGGCGCCACGGACAGGGTTGCCAATTACCACCCTGAAGGCGATATTCCAGATACTATTCCGCCCATTATCCAGTTAAGCGGTATTGCATTGTTTAATGAAAATATCAACTGGCTTAACGCTGCAACGAAAAAAGACAGTACGATCATTTTAAACAATGGTTCGAAGTTGAAGGACTTTGATTTTAGCAGTCTCACGCCGTGGTACAATCAACCGGAAAACCTGGAATTAAATTACGACAATAATTATTTGACCTTTCAGTTCATTGGCATTACGACTCACAGACCCAAAGAAGTACGGTACCAATATTTGCTCGAAGGTCTGGATGACAACTGGAGTAATATTACCAATCAGCCTGAAGCCACGTACAGCAATTTACCTCATGGAAAATATGCGTTCAAAGTAAAGGCAGTAAATAGCGAGGGTTATTGGAGCAAGGAGTTGAATTATTTGTTTGTGATTAAGCCGCCGTGGTGGCATACATGGTGGGCATACCTTTCCTATGGCGTAAGCATTAGCGTGATGATATGGATGTTTACCTGGTACCGTTCCCGACAATTGAAGACAGAAAATATCAAGCTGGAAGAAAAAGTGAATAAACGAACAATGGAACTGGAACAATCCCTGAGCGAAAGATATCAGCTGATGCAAAAAGTAGAAAGCCAGGAGGCTTTATTAAAAGAACGAATGCGCATAAGCCGGGAGTTACATGACGATATCGGCAGCACCCTTAGCAGTATTTCCATCTACAGCGAAGTGGCAAAAAAACGTACGCTAAAAAAAGAAAATGCGAATGAAGTTCTTTCAAAAATAGGTCTTGCCTCGCGTGAACTTATAGACAAGATGAGCGATATTGTCTGGAGCTTAAATCCCAATAACGATAACTTCGAGCAACTGCAAAACCGTATGGTAGCCTTTGCAGCGATGATGTTCGCTACCCGTAATATTCTCTACAATTTTATTGTTGATGCCGAATTAAAAAGCGTACAATTCACCGGCGAACAACGAAAGAATATTTTTCTCATTTTTAAAGAAGGCCTACACAACATTGTGAAATACGCAGATTGTAAGACCATCTGTATAACATTTTCGGTAAACAACAAGAATTTAGTGATGGTAATAAAAGATGATGGAAAAGGTTTCGATGTTTCTGAAGGTGTTGCCAATCCAATCATTGCGGAGGGTGAATCTTTGGGTGGCAATGGAATAACGAATATGCATGCAAGGGCGAATGATATAAACGCAAAGTTGTGCATTCAGTCAAAAAAAAATGAGGGCACAACAATTCAATTAACCTTACCGCTATAAATTTATAAAGGGATACTACCAAGTTTGGTAATGGATACTGGATGAAACGAATACAAACTTTGCATAATTGATCGCAGATGAACGGAATTAAGGTGATTATATTTGATGATAATGATTCGCTGAGAGATTCCGTAGCCATGCTTTTAGGGGAATCAGGAGATTTCACGCTGGTGGGCGGTTATGCCGACTGCCTTGATGTGAGGAATAATATAAGGAATACTAAACCTGACGTGGTGATCATGGATATCGATATGCCGGGTATAAATGGAATTGAAGCTGTAAGGGTGATCCGCAATAATTTCCCTACCGTTCAAGTGCTAATGCTTACCGTCTTTGATGATGATGAAAAAGTTTTTGCAGCCATAAAAGCAGGCGCAGGCGGGTACATTTTAAAAAATGCCGAACCTCAAAATCTGTTGCATGCTATTTCGGAGGTATATAACGGGGGCGCCCCCATGACGCCGGGCATCGCAAAGAAAGTATTGCACCAGTTTCACGATATGTTGCCCGAAGAAAAAAAAGATTATCATTTGAGCATGCGTGAAAAAGAAGTACTTGGCCTGCTCGTGGAAGGGTATTCTTATAAAATGATTGCTGGTAAACTGAATATCACGTATGACACGGTCCGTGCCCATATGAAAAAAATCTATGAAAAGCTGCATGTGGCATCTATGACGGAAGCTGTAGCAAAAGCAATTAATCAAAAACTCTTTCCCACAAAATGACGCTTCCGCGATTTGTCCTGAACGTTTACAAAATATCTATATCCCTTACTACCATTGCCTAATTCTTTTTTTGAGCAAGATTTTTAAGTCAGGCTGTGACACGCGCTCTCATTCTTCCCACGCAACGCTTGCATTTAAGCCATTCTTCCTACCTAGGACAAACTACCACTTTTGGTAATTGACATATGGCATTATCTGACTTTCCTTTGTTCACGTCATTGTCAGGGTATTCTATTCTAGAGCAGTCTTTTATTGATTCACTAATCTTAACCTAGATATATTATGAAAAATAAAATTTTCACTCACCTCATCTGTTGCTTAGCGCTGATTATCCCGGGCTGCAACAACGACGACGCAGTGTCCCCGAAGGTGGCACAAAGCGAACAGGAATCTATGTTAGATAAGGCTAGCAGGCAGGGGGCTGGTTCAAGGAATGGTGCGACACAGGTATCGGGCATCGGCTTTTATGATCCAAATGATGCATGCAACTCCTCGCTTGGGGGTGCCACATTCGCTATAGAACTGACAGGGGAACTTCAGGGTTGTCATTATTTTTTCGTCGAAGAGTTCGAGTGCTCACCGAGTGGAACTTACCGCGAAAAAGGGACGGAACTCTTTGTCGGCACGTACAACGGTGAGGAGGGATCGTTTGAGACAACTTACAAATTCGAGGGTAAATATGAAGGTTGCAATGATGACGGCTCCTATGCTGGCGCTGAAATCTTTGGACGTTGTCAACATCCTATTGTAGCAGGCAGCGGCACAGGTGTTTTCGAGGGTGTCACCGGTCGACTGGACTTTAAGGACGATATCGCAGCCGGAAATTTTCCTTATAGAGGTCACTTTCAATTCTAATGATGGCTCGAACCTGCATCGTTAATGTGTCCGACACATGACGCTCCTTCGGGGTCTCGCCATACGCAATTTGCATCGGCGGGACTCCGGCGTCATTGTAAAAATCAATTCTTGCCATCATGCAGAACCAACAACGGAAAATGGGTGTGGGAAGCCATCTCTCTAGTGTAATGCTTCTGAATAAGTTGCCCTGAATCGCGGGCAATCATTGCGATCAATCCAGTGTCGGTATTTTTGTTAAGATAAAACTTAATCCCATTCATCACATTACTGCTGAAGATAGTAATACGTTCACTTTCAATCTCCGGAGTGAAACGGGAAAGAAGAGCATCCCGCTCCATTCTTTTCATAAACGTAAGGCTGCTGTTTTTCCGCCTGACACTCAGCACTCTTACTTTTGGCTGAATAATTAACAAGGCGATCTCCTTTAGAATGTCGAGGGCGTCGTCATTTTTCAATGAGTCAAGGTCGGTAGCCAAAACAATTCTGTTTTTTCCTTTCTTGATAAAGTTTTTAAACCTCGCCACTTCAGGAATTACCAGTATCGGCACGGTGGTTTTTGCTATGACTTTAACTGTATTACTACCAATTAAAATCCTTTTCAGACCACTTGCTCCCTTAGTTCCCATTACGATAAGGTCGGGCTGCTCAAGTGCAATTATCTTTTTTAGTGCCGGAACTAGATTCCCATGTACCAGCAATGATTCGAACTTTAGATCGGGCCCAAATGATTTTTTTAAATCTGATAATTTTGATTTCGCTTCTTCTTCAACTTCACCTTTCTGCACAATGTTGACTGCAATGAGGCGGGCAGAAGCTCTCTTGGACAACTCCGCCGCAAAGGCTAGAGCGTTGGTCGACGCATCAGAGAAATCAACGGGAGCAATAATTGTTTTCATAATTATGAATGTTTAACAAAATATCTTTTTTAAGCGGGATTAAAAAGAATTATTTTAGTTGGAACGGATCGATAATGTTCTGTAAAATTGGGGAAAAGGGCAGCAGAGAGTTTTATAAATCCATCATCATAAGATCTATCTTATCGAACAATTCACCCACCCCTAAGGATGCCCGGATAATAAATACGCCTAAACCGATTTTTATGATCCTGGGGATGGTGAACCCAGTCTTTTCCTTGATAATTGGTTAGTGGGAGGAAAATAAACTAAAGCGAGAACAAGCAGAAATACTCCGAAACCGGGATCATTTCCCCAAAAGGTGTTCACCAAGCCAATTGCAAAAACAATTGCGCCAAATAGCCAACTTATGATGTTTAGCACGTCTAGTTGTTATTCATTTTTGACTTACGTTTGCATGAATTTTAAAACACTTTGAAAGTACTTTGTATTTCAAAGTTAATAAGAAAAAATCAATAAACGATCCTCCCCTGCAATTTTTTTAGACAGGGGCTTC
>JAICGJ010000240.1 GCA_025923195.1 Chryseolinea sp. | reverse complement strand
GCGTAGCCGCTTGCGCCCGCTATAGCTTTAGCGCGCGGTCGGCGAAGGCACGGTCAAGACAAAAAGAACATAAATGTTACTACAACTCATTCAGTAGCTTGATGCAACCGTCTTTTCTTCAAAGTTACTACCATCAAAACATCAGCTTCTTATTGGGATACTTCTCCGATTAAACACTGGACTTGATGCAACGGGCTTTTTACAAAAGTTATTATTGTAAAAAGATAAGGGCCTTTTATTACGATACTTTGCGGTGAAATGACTTCCATGAATCCGATCAGAATTCCAGACTAATTTGGTTTTCATCTTTTCTCCTCGACACTTTGATTTTCTCGGATGTTACAGAAGCCACCTGTTTATGTTTGATGTAAAAAAGATACCCTTGCACGTCGACAAAATTCATTTTTCTCAGAATGTCCATGTACGCCAGGACTTGCCGCTGATCTGATCTTAAAGGATCGCCGGTTTTGAAGTCGATTATTATAGCCCGCTTTTCTTTTATCAAAAGCCGGTCAATTCTGTTTTCGCTTCCATCAGGTAACAGTATCGGTATCTCTGTACGCACATCCCAGCCTGCTGTGAACCAGCTGGCGACCAATGGTATATCGAGCAACTCCTTCAATTGCGTTGACAGGGGCATTCTTTCATTGACAGGTATAAGCCCTTCCAACACAATTTGATCGAGTGCTGCATCCAATTCATCCGCATATTTGACCCTGGAAAGGATGCTATGAAGATGTTTCCCAAAATTTATCCTTTCATGCTTCTCGTTCCCTTCGTGGTTGAAGTAACCCTTGGCGTTTTGCTTGATGACTAATTTATCGCGCCAACGAAAGGCTGGATATTTTCTTAATCCTACAGCTTCGGAAGATTTTTCGTTTTTCTGGGCAACAAATGACTTCAGGACCCCCTGGAAATACTGCTGACCTGGCTGGTCCCAGTCCGCCAACAATGAAGATTTTGTGATGCCATCGTACAATAAATTGGTTACCGTCCTTTTAATGCCTCTAACTGTAATCGGATTTGGTCCAATTACAATCATTCCCGCTTCTGCCCTTGTCAGGGCTACATAAAGGAGATTTAGGTTGTCCAGGTAGCTACGCGTCCGTTCTTCCGCATAGAAATTTTGGAAGCACGTTCTGTCGAGCGTGCTCGAATACTTTACGGGTAAGAAACCCGCCTCCCTGAAGGGCGATTCATTGCTTGAAACCCAGAGCGTAGGTGCTAGAAAATTGTCATGATCGAGGTTCCAAAGACAAAAAGGTATTATGACATATTTAAACTGCAAACCTTTGGCTTTGTGAATGGTAAGTATTTGTACAGCATCAACCTCGCCGGAGACTTGTATGGATTTTTTTTGCTTATTGATCTCCCACCATTCCAGGAATGCACCCAAGTCATTTCTTTCGCGGCTGTAAAATTCAAGGACGAGATTTTGAAATGCTTGCAAATAAGCAAGTTCTCCAACCTGTTCACCGAGTTTAAATATTTCGATTAATGTTTCTGTAAGTTCAAAGAGTGGTAATTTTTTTAATGAAGCCTTATCCCTTGCGAAAGAAGGAGGGAGGTTGCTTTCAAAGAACAGCTGATTTGCTACGGCGAATACTTCTGTAAGTGGACGATCAGGTTCCTGCTGGCGCGCGAACTCGAAACCAAGTTCCGCCCGCGCGATCACATCATCCGGATTTAACAGGTAACGCATTGCCGCTAACAGGAGATTTACAGACGAGGCTCCATCAATTCGAAGTGACTCGTTTGATACCACGTCATATTTAAATCCCGGATTGGCCTGAGCCGAATTTTTGTATCCGAGTAAATGCGAGACGATTTGTTGGCCTTCATCATTTCTTCGTACGAGGATCGCGATGTCTTTCAGCCCCACACCCATAGTTTGTAGTTCTTCAAGATAGGTGGGGATAAGTTCAAGGGCCCGATCTCTCCATGAATATTCGTCTAGATCGTCTAAAAACTTCACACGTACAAATCCATCATCCTCGCGGAAGGTATTCTGGCCGACATCGCGGTAAGCCTCGGAGGAGATAGGGTGCCCGGTCTCAATCGCTATCAGAGTCGATGCCGCCGCAAAAAAAACATTGTTAAAGTTTATGATGTTCCTAGAGCTCCTGTAGTTACTGTTCAGCACTTGTATGTCTGTCCGGTTCTTTCCAATGTGCTTCTCGACTTCCTCCTGCAGTAATTTCAAATCGCCCCCGCGCCATCTGTAAATTGCCTGCTTTACATCGCCTACGACAAGGCTGGAGTAGCCCTGGTCCATGCTATTGATAAGCAACGGCAGGAAGTTTTTCCACTGCATGGCCGACGTATCCTGAAACTCATCAATCAAATAGTTTTTGTAGAACGACCCCACCTTTTCATAAATGAACGGAGTGTCGCTGTCCTGGATAACACCATTCAAAAATTTCGGTGCATCCGCTAGAAGCATGAGGTTGTTTTCTTCTTTGTACTCTTTAAGTTTTCTGGATATATCCGCCACCAGCCCAAACACATATAGATTTTGCAGCACTACTTCGGCGCTCAACGCTGCTTTATAATCCTTGTCGTAGGCCTCGCACAACTGTCGCTTGATTGGGATAAGCTTTTCTCTTGCGAGTTCTACGATCTCTTTGCGTCTGTTACTGGCTTTATTGGGCCAGTTCTCAGCGACATCAAAAAAGTCTGTGATACGAGTGGAAAAGGGCTTGAACGCCTTTAAATTTTTTTGGTGCGCAAACATTTCAAAGAAAGTGAAAAGTCCCGAAGACTGGCCGTAATTTAGGTCAGATAATTTCCATCCTGCCGACCGCATAAGGTCAATGGCCTCTTTCGCCGGTTGTTCTATTTGTGTCAGAAACCTGTTCTTGGTCGCCCAAAGTTTCTCCCTAAGTTGTTTAAAAAAATTCCGCTCACCTGTCTGTTGGGCTACCGTTTCTTCTATGTCTTTAAATTCATCCCGAAAGATTTCTTTCGCAAATTCGATCAGGCTAAATCGCACGTCCCAAGGTCTTTCATTTTCCAGATTTTCTTTAGCAAAGTCGACGACCCAATCGGTGAGTTCCGTATTATTACCTAATTCATCTACCAGGTTGTCGATCACCTCCTCGAGTACATTTTCCTGCTCGACCTCTAACCGATAATCGCCCATTAGACCAGCCTCACGCGTGAAGGATCGGATAACCCTTTGAAAAAATGCGTCAATTGTGCTGATCGAGAAATGAGCATATTCATGAAGTATAGCGGATTGAATATCCTGCGCATGTTGACGAAACGTTGCGTCATCAAGCTTCAATTCTCTTTTCAATTCATCGGCAACGTCATCAGATAATCCATTAGAAAATTTATGCAGGTAATGAAGAATCCTGTCTTTCATTTCCTGGGTCGCTTTATTCGTAAACGTAACGGCGAGAATATGTTTAAAATAATCAGCCCTGAAGCGCAGCGCCAATGCCAGATATGCTTTGGCCAGCGTCCTGGTTTTTCCGGATCCTGCAGATGATCGATATATGTTAAAAAGCTTGTTCAGATGCGAGAATTTTCAATTTATAGGATATCCCATTTTATAAAATTGCAACAAATAAAATACATAGCATTTAGAGTGCGCCGAATTCATTCATAAATTTCATAACTTGAAGAGAGTCAGTATGCGAAAGTTCTATTTTTTATATCCTAGAGTAGCCTATTCTTTTCCAGTTCAACTTTTACTGAACAATTTCCAACGCAACCTGGTGTTGATGCTGTGTTGGGTTGTCTTATTTGCGATGATCAGTGGAAATTTCGGCAAATATATGGGCATACCTTACCTATTCCTCGACCCGGAATATCTGCATAAAGTCAATTTTCGCAGTTTCTTTATAATAGGTATGGTTGTCGGTGGTTTTACTACCGCCTTTCATATCACGTGCTACATAAATGATGGTCATCGCTTTTCGTTTATCGGGTCGATGCCAAAACCGTTTACAAAATTTGTAATCAACAATAGTGTTATTCCCGTCGCTTTCTTGATCACATATATCTATCAGATCATAAAATTTCAGATTAACAATGAGTACTCCACGAGAGCTGATGTAGCCTGGAATGTAGGCGGCTTGATAACTGGATATTTCGTGATGACGGGTCTTCTGTCGGTTTACTTTTGGTTTACAAACAATGACATATTTAAGTACGTAGTCTGCCGGATCGACGAAAAACTCAAAACAAATGTCAGAGCGACACGAAAGAGTGTTATGAAAAAGCTTGACATCGTTCGTAAGAAGCAGGTTCGTGTTGACAATTACCTTGACTATGATCTGAAATTTAAGCATGTTAAGGACACAACGTTTTATAATAAAGCAACTATCCTCCAGGTCTTCGATCAAAATCACTTTAATCTTGTCGTCATAGAACTTTTGATTTTTGGTCTGGTATTGATTTTGGGCATATTTAAGGATCACCCCGCGTTTCAACTTCCGGCTGCATCAACCTTCATTATTTTCCTTACTATTTTCGTGATGTTTACCGGTGCCTTTTCCTATTGGTTTGGTGGCTGGGCAACGACAAGTGCTCTCGTTCTTTTTCTTATACTGAACTACCTCGCTGGCGAAAATTATCTAGCCAGGCGATACGAAGCATTTGGATTGAACTATCAGGTACCTCCCATTGAATATTCAATCAAGACGATTGCTGCCTTGAACGATTCGACCAGAATATCGCGCGATCGTGAGGCCAATCGTGTGATGTTAGTGAACTGGCGCAAAAAGTTTCCAACGGAAACAAATCCGAAGATGATTTTTTTATGTGCCAGTGGAGGAGGTAAACGGGCAGCTCTCTGGGCGTTGACAGCACTTCAAGCGGCAGATAGCCTGACCGATGGTAAATTGATGAAAAACAGTATTCTGATTACTGGGGCTTCCGGAGGTCTCATTGGTGCAAGCTATTTTCGAGAATTGATCATGCGAGAGCATCTTGGACAAAAGGTCCATCCGTACTCTCGTACTCACAGAGAATTGATTTCCACTGACAATCTAAACCCCATTATTTTCAGTCTGATGGCTAACGACCTATTCGTGGGACTGACAAAATTTGAATACAACGGTAACTATTATTACAAAGACCGGGCCTACACATTTGAGGAGCAGCTTAACCTGATCACAAATCGAATGATGGATAAGCCGATCAAGGCATACGATAGTGCCGAGCTGAGCGGGTTGATTCCTATGATGATCCTTTCTCCTACCGTTGTAAACGATGGGCGGAAGCTTTATATCGCGGCACGTTCCGTTTCGTTTATGAACTACGACATCACCAGCTCTCCTGATTATGCTTTGTCAAAATATAGCGGCGTGGATTTTATGTCTCTGTTTGAAGATCAAAATGGTAATCAATTGAGATTTCTTTCGGCGCTACGAATGACAGCAACGTTTCCTTACATAACACCAAATACGTCGCTGCCAAGCGAGCCCGCTATTCAAATAATGGACGCCGGAATTTCAGATAACTTTGGCCTTTCGGATGCCATCAGGTTTGTATACGCATATAAGGATTGGATTGACGAGCATACCTCGGGCATCATTTTTATCTCCATTAGAGACTCTCCTAAACTTGGAAATATAGCACCACGCATTAAACAAAATATTTTGGATGCTCTGACTCAGCCCATCAGCAATGTCTATAACAATTTTGAAAACTTTCAAGACATAAATAGCGATATGCAAATTAACCACGCCAAGTCGTGGCTAAAGACCAATATAGACCGCGTGGATCTTCAATATGAATTGGAAACTTATGTTCCGATTTTACAAAAGATGGATAGTCTGCGTATCAATAACCCCCGGGCATCGCTTAGCTGGCGTCTAACCACGCGGGAAAAGTACGGTATCATCACCTCTATCAATTCCCGAGAAAATCAGGCTGAACTCGCAAGATTGAAATCGTTGTTGGAAGAAAATGTTTTGACTGTTGCAGTTCCCAACAAAGGAAAGGGCTTGCAGCGCTCAAGCTTGCAATGAGGTTCGAATGAGGTGATTGAATTTTATCTCCGCCGAATCCAATTCCGAAACTTTACGACTATCTTTGCCGGCTTATGTCGACGCGGGATCAATTGAAAAAAACCTTTGAGCTGATCAAACTTGAGCGGCAAGCCGATCTGGATTATTACCGGCAGAAGGTGTTGCTGCGCTCCCTTCAGCAGCGAACGAAAGAAGGCACAACGTGGTATCCTGTCCGGTTGAAGCGCGATTACATTGGAACGGGTGAGCGCCTAATCGTTGAAATTGAACGCACTAGTCACCTTGATCAGCCGCATGCGTTCCAAAGCGGAAAATTGGTGAGCATGTTTTCCAACGCGGCTGGAACGCCAGAAAAAGACCATGTTAATGGTGTCATCAATTATGTAAGAGATAACACCATGGTCATTACTTTGAATGCTGATGAATTGCCGGAATGGATTGAAAGCACGCTGTTAGGAGTAGATGTTATGTTCGATGAGATGAGTTACCGCGAGATGGAATTTGCTCTTAAGGAGGTAATGAACGCAGAGGACGGTCGAATTGCTGAACTAAGAGAAATTTTGTTGGGAAATGGAAAAGCGAGCTATAACAGTTCGGAGGAAATGCCTCAAGATTCCCTTCTAAATGAAAGTCAACGTGATGCACTTAGAAAAATTATATCAGCTCAAGATGTTGGCTTCATCCACGGTCCGCCGGGCACCGGCAAGACCACAACATTGGTACACGCTATAACACATATTCTTAAAAAGGAAAAACAAGTGTTGGTTTGCGCTCCCAGCAATGCCGCAGTAGACTTACTAGCAGATAAACTTAGCGATGAGGGCCATAGTGTACTAAGAATAGGCCATCCCGCTCGCGTTACCGAGCAGTCCCTTAGCAAAACGCTCGACGCCAGAATCGCGGAACACGAAAGTTATCGGGAGCTTCGCATTTTGCGTAAGAAGATGGAGCAGGTAAGAAGTGCTGCCTTAAAGTACCGGCGTAATTTTGGGTATGCCGAGCGGCAACAGCGAAAACTTCTGTTGCAAGAAAGCAGGGCCTTGAAAGCGGATGCTGACATGTTGGAATTCTACATTGTAAATGACCTGCTCCAGACGATGCAAGTAATTTGTTCCACCTTGGTAGGATCCTCGCATCCAGTCTTGCGGGGTAAAAAATTTCTGACGGCTTTTATTGATGAAGCAGCACAGGCGTTAGAACCTGCTTGCTGGATCCCACTCTTGCGAACTGGTCGCGTTATATTTGCGGGCGACCATCATCAACTGCCTCCAACTATCAAATCTGTTGAAGCTGCGCGTATGGGCTTAGCTCAAACGTTGTTTGAAAAAGGAGTGCATCGCCATCCTGACATGGCCGCTATGCTTAAACTACAATACCGTATGAATCAGGATATAATGAGATTCTCGTCGCGCTACTTCTATAATGATGAGCTAATTGCCGACGAGTCAGTGAAATCATGGCTATTAAACATACATGAACCTCCCATCGATTTTATCGATACGGCGGGCTGCGGATATCACGAGGCCCAGGACCCGGAGACACTAAGCCGGTTCAACATAGACGAGGCACGATTGCTGATTGCGCAGGTGGAGGCTTTGGTTGAGCGAGTTGGACCGGAGCTATGGTTGGACCAAAAAATATCACTGGGAATAATTACGCCTTACCGGGCGCAGGTTGATTCTCTTAACAAGCTTGCGGATTCTTCGGGTATACTCGATCCATTGTCTCATTTGATTACCATCAATACTGTTGATGCATTTCAAGGCCAGGAACGTGATGTCATCGCCATCAGCTTTGTGCGCAGTAATGAGAAAAGTGAGGTGGGGTTTCTGGGTGATATCAGGCGGACCAACGTTGCCATGACACGTGCAAGGAAGAAACTGATAATGATCGGAGATAGTGCGACCCTTGGTTCTCATCCGTTCTACAACGAACTTTTAGATTATGTTCAGAATAAGGGATTTTATAAAAGCGCATTTGAGATTAACACACTATGACATTCGCTGATCGCGTGTTGCTCTTTTACAGAAATCTCCGGATCAAATCCTCGCTACCCGACGGCGTTACTGTTTTAGATCCGTACCACAATTCGAACACATTTTATTATTGTTCGCAATTCTACAAGAAGTACTACGATGATACCTTTGACCGCACTATTATATTTGGAATAAATCCAGGTCGTCACGGCGGTGGTGTAACAGGTATACCATTTACAGATCCCATAAAGCTGGAGCAAAGTTGTGGTATTCCGAATCCATTTGGAAAGAAGCCCGAACTATCAGCTGACTTTGTCTATGGGATGATAAAAGAATATGGTGGACCAGCTGATTTTTATAAAAAATTCTACTTCAGCGCAATCAGTCCACTCGGTTTTACGATGTCCGGAAAAAATTTGAACTATTATGATTTGAAAGAGCTCCAATTTGCCCTCAAGGAGTTTATCGTAGACTCATTGACGCATCAGCTGACGTTCGGCATCAGGCGTTCAGCCTGTTTCTG
>JAICGJ010000239.1 GCA_025923195.1 Chryseolinea sp. | reverse complement strand
GGTTAGGCCGATGACATTTATAAGCGTATAAAAACGAAACTTGTAAAAATTTCGAAAGGCGATAGTGATCCAATTCTTAAACACGACTGAAAGACTTTAGCTATGCATGGTTGCCAAAGGCTGTGCCACGAGCAATAATTAATTATTCCACAATCTATTGGGCTGGCGAATTATGCGCAATGATCAAAATCAGTGAAACCCCGACATTTCCGGATAGGAATACAGATAGCATTAATGAATGCTTACCAAATTTTGAATCGCCAGGTTTACACAACCGTTACCTGGCTCGGTCTGAAAGCCCGGCGCAAAGAAAAAACTTTCTGACTCAAACGGTACTCCTTACAGACGCTGAGATTCACACCATCGAACCTTAACAAACAACAAGATGCCCTCCGTGCAACATTCGTTTAAGCCAATTCAACAAGATTTTAAGCTTTAAAAAAAAGTTTAAAATCATTGCAACAGACCCAAAATGGGGGATTTCGTTACAGCCCACATTACCGTCCGCATGTTTCTGTCCACAGGTCGCAAATACAAATAGCGCCTGAACACAAAGTGAAAGATGACAGTCGTAACCTGATCACATCACTGGAAATAGCTACGGTAATTACCCTATCTATCACAATTATCATTAACCAAAAAAACAAAAAACATGGAAACACGAGTAGAGAACACCAGAAGAAAATTCATTGGAACACTTGCTCTTGGGGCAGCTACGGGATTAACCGCCATGGGCGCCACCTTTAAAGGAACCGCAATGAAACTCACTTCAGGCGCTGACGAGGCAGAAAACTGGTTCAAAAAGATTAAAGGAAATCACCGGGTGGTTTTTGACGCAGCTGAACCAAATAATGCCTTTGGCATAATATGGACGTGGGGTTTCTATTTGACGAATAACCAAACTGGTGCCCCCGACAGCGACATCACTGCGGTTTGCGTTTTCCGTCACAATGCCATACCGTTTGCCCTGGAAGATAAACTGTGGAGCAAGTACAAACTTGGTGAGGTGTTCCAAATCAACGACAACCGGACCCAGGCACCCGCAACTCGAAATCCTTACTACAATGCAACAGATGGAGATTTCCCTATAAATGGCGTTGATGGAATAAAAAAGATGCAGGATAGGGGTGCCATGTTTTGCGCTTGTAATCTCGCCCTCTCGGTTTACAGCGGAATAGTAGCCAAAAAAATGGGACTTGATCCAGAAACGGTGAGGAAAGAATGGGTAAGCGGTGTACTGCCCGGAGTTCAAATCGTACCAGCCGGAATCTGGGCATTGGAACGCGCCGAACGACACGATTGCGCATACATTTTTGCTGGATAATCGCCTGGTCACAGAAAATCCAACAAGACGTTTGGAGTAACTCTATTATTACGATGAGCGTTCGCCATTTATTGTTTTTATGCTGCATGGCGGTTGGATTTAAAAGCATAGCGCAAGAATCCGTGAGTAGGGTTGGTAAACAGCAGCCCTACTCACTCCTTTTGACTACAAAATTGCATTCAACGGGGCATTCACCCTATAGCGGATTCTATTTGAATCATCATGTTAACGCGGAGATCGGTTTGGTATATAAATATAAACAAGCCGGGGCCTTTATTAACAAGGCTGTCGACATTGCAAATGTACATTCGGATATCAATTTTTCCACCGTGGGTGTCTTCAGGACTTTCAAGCTAAGTGAGTCGCTCAAGTTGACGCCTTATATGGGCTACTTTTTCAAACAGTCCCATTCGTTCATGGATGATAAGTCTGACATGTGGGTTTGTTCTGTTGTCAGTCTAGCGATTAACAGGTGGCTTGCCCTCGAAAATACCACGCTCGTGGGCAACCTGATCCGACATCATTCGCAGCCTTCACTGGCGAACAGAATGAATGCAGCTATACTGATTGGAAAATTTAAAATAGACGTGTATGCCTGGTATACTCATTCGTTGAAGAGAGCACCTCATTTTGTATCAACAAGTCTGGCAATCACATCTCCGGATTGGGTGATCACGAAAGCAATATCTGCGAGGGTACAGGTTGCTGTAATGCAGCATGTCTCTAATGAGAAACCCAATGGCTGCATGCATCGCGGCGGCTTGATCTCACTGATCGTCCCCTTTGATCTATCGATGAATAATGTTGACACAGATTCGCCAGACGTTTCAAAGAACTGAATGACCATAAATGCGGATATACCGCGCCCACTATTAATCGGCATGGAATTTTTCGGATACTTAGCACTAATTTGCATTGGGATAGTCCTATCGCTATTGGGTGGGGGAGGCTCGCTACTTTCGGTACCCATACTTGTTTACCTGTTTTCCCTCGATATTGTCACGGCATCATCTTACTCACTATTCATAGTGGGGACCACGAGTCTTGTAGGTGCACTACTGAGACAAAAGGAACAGCAGGCTGACTTGCGATGTGGCATGATCTTCAGTGCGAGCTCTGTCGTGGCGATCTTTGCGACTCGTAAATGGATAATACCTAGCATACCGGAGGAAGTAATGCTGGTGAATATGGTCATCACGAAGCGCGCCTTGATACTGGGTGTCTTTGCCATCCTGCTGATCACAGCATCGCTCATGATTCTCCTGAGACGTACAATGCATTCCACCGATAAGGGAAAACAAAGACTGAAGATTTTACTTCCGGTAAGCTTTACAACCGGAATGCTCGTTGGGTTTGTTGGGGTAGGCGGTGGCTTTCTTATTGTGCCCTCGCTCACCGTATTTGCCCGTTTGCCATTCAAAATAGCTGTAGGGACTACGTTGCTTGTTATCGGTTTCAGTTCACTGATTGGCTTCGTAGGCGATGTCATGAACTATCCGATCGATTGGTTATTTCTGATAATGATCACTGGCCTGGCAACAGCAGGGATGTTACTCGGTACCATTTACACCCCTAAAATACCGATTCGATATTTACGTTTGTCATTCGGATGGATAATGCTGATCACCGCCGTCCTGATCCTTATAAAGGAATTGATGCATCAATTCACGCTTACTTTATAAATAAATACTTCACGCCTTTACAATGTAGGCCCAAGGGCGCCTAAATTATAGCGCACCCTACTGATTTTGTCAGGAAATGATGGCCGTATGGCGACGTGACATGTCTTCAAGAATGGACCTATTTCTTCGTGAAGTTTTCAAAAAGTTGCCTTACAACTTTTTCCTTGTCCTTATGCAGTTGTTTGGCAAACTTCTTTGCGTACGGGTGTACGTCATGATACTTTTCGCTCCAGGCTATTATTTCAATCAAAACTGGTATAAGGTCAATACCTTTCGCGGTCAGATTATACAAAATCTTTGCGTTACTGTCGGGATGTTTTTTTTTGGAAATAATGCCCGCCATCTCAAGAATTGAAAGCCGATCTGCAAGGATATTGGTAGCAATTTTCTCCTCTGACTCCAGAAATTCTCCATATGTCCTCTTTCCATTGAACAGCAAATCTCGTATCACCAGAAGTGTCCATTTATCGCCGAAAATATCCAGAGCGGTGCTAATCGGGCACTGCGAACGAAACTCAATTTTTTTCTTCACCGCACAATAGTAGCGAAATCACTTGCATTTTGCAAGTACTTTTTTCTATATTCGTTTCATTATTCAAAGCCAGATTATGAAAACGCTACAAGCAAGAAACGAGACCATAATAAACGTTCAGTCGAGAATATATGGGCTGTCATCACAGACATTGAGGCATTGCCCAAAGTTAACCCCGGAGTAATCAAAGCTACCGGGCGCATGGACATTCAGAAAGGAACGCGAACCTGTGAAATCGATAACCGCGGGCGACGGGGACGGATGGTTGAAAAACTAGTAGAAATCGTTCCTCAAAGGAAGACCGTGTGGGCAATCGAGAGTGACACTATGGGGATGAGCAAAATGCTTTCGAATTCTCGCTTCATTTTCAAACTCGAAAAGATATCAGATCACACGACCAAGGTTGTGAATGAAACACATTACAAACCTGCGAACGCGATTGCAAAAGTCATGAACTGGTTATTAATGAAGCGGATGATTTCAAAAGCTCAGGACCAGATTCTGCGAAACATCAGATTGTTAACTGAAAAAAATATCGGATGAGCAAAATACAGAACGAAGTAATCATTCAAGCGCCATTGGAAAAAATCTGGGCCGTGTTGGCCAGCCCTGAATTACTTGAACGATACGATCCAACAGTACGAAAATCTTCCCTCATTTCTTTAGAGAAAACAAATATCGGAGCAAAGAGAAGAGTCGATATGCTCGATGGCAAAAACTGGTTTGAAGAAGAAATAACGGTGTACAGTCCAAATGAAGCACTGTCGTATGAGTTGACCGCTTGCTCATTCCCGGTTCATAAACTCACACACAGTTACAGTTTTCAGAATTTAGGTGAACGGACGAAAGTGAGTCAGATTATGGAGTACACTGTGAAGTTCGGCTTTTTGGGCTGGCTATTAGATATCCTTGTGATCCGGCGGCAGTCTGACGCCGGAATAAAAAAATTTTTTGCTGGTCTCAAATCGTACGTTGAAGCAAAATAACCCCTTGACATATGGCATACAATGAAAAAACGGCGGATCGCATAAGGAAAGCTTTGGCTGGTACTAAAAAACTTGTTGAGAAAAAAATGTTTGGTGGAATCGCCTTTATGATCAACGACAAGATGTGTGTTGGAGTCGATAAAAATGATCTGATGATCCGGTGCACACCGGAGATGAACGACGAACTTTTATCGAAAAAAGGGGTACGCCCATTTGACCTCACAGGGAAACCCATGAAGGGTTGGTTATTGGTATCGCCGGAGGGAATGAAAAGCAAGCAAGAATTCGAATGGTGGATACAGCTAGCGCTGGAATCGAATAGGAAGGTGACCGGTTCAAAAAAGAAGGGCAAATAGCTAGTGCCCTTCAAATGCCAGATGCAGCTTTACGCGATTTTGTCTTGCCTGATTTGAGCATTATCCAAATGCATTTATCCAGGGGTGGCGTTAGTCTGAGTTTTTCGAGAGACTTCGAAATAACTCAATGAATTCCTTATCATGATCCTCGACAAGTTGTACAGGGAGATATCCCTCAAAATTCGGAATCGTGGGGTCTGCTCCGTGATCCAGGAGTAATCGAGCACAATTGGCCTGCCGGTGGACGTTATCCTTGCCCCCAAATTTATACCCGTGTATAGCCCAGAACAATGGTGTCGATTTGAAATCGATGCATCTTTGATTGACATCAGGTTCGAGGTCGATGAGCTTTTCAACGATGGCGTCGCGGCCACACCAAGAAGCCCAGTGCAATGCTGTTCCGCCATGACAGCCGCGGTGCGAAATGTTGGCTCCTTGTTGAATATAGAAAAGCGCCAGTTGGTCACAACGTAAACTACAGGCGGCGGTCAGTGGTGAATCCTTACCATTGATAGAGTCAGCGTCAATCTGCGCTCCATGCTTTAGGAATATTTTGGCTAATTCTATTCCACGCTCTTCTGAATAATACCTGCCGAAGGCTCCATCGCAAATTCGATGCAACGGGTGTGCCACTGCTGGGTTGTCCGGTAATGAAATTCCTTCGTTGGCTAATTCCGGTTGCTTATGCAAGACATTATTTATTGCTGAAAAATCAGCTGAAAAAAGATGGTCGCGAATATCCATAAAGCAATTTAGCAGAATCTGCAGAGAATTTGGTTACGCTAAGGCTGTCTAAAAAGGTTGCGCTCAAAATTACCACACCAATTTTATTGGTATTTAGTCGTGATTCCTTTGTGTCGTTGGGTCTGTCGCAAATTGAGGTGTTCAGAGCGACCCGCAAGAAGCCACGAAGGAGCTCCAAATAGATTTTATCAGAAATTGCAGCTAACTTTTTTGTCAGCTTCCGGCGTGTTTACAGACATTGTTCATTCGAATTCTTCCATCTGTGGAAATTCCATCACGGCGTGGCTGGATGCTTTGAAAAAATGTTGGATAACGTTAAATCGTATGAGAAATGAACTTCAACTAACACCTGTCTTAACCACTCATGAAATACACACTGATCGTCTGCTTAACATGCATCATGCTATCGCCTCGTGCAATTGCTCAGAAACATGCCGACCCGATTCTTCTGTGGCCTCAGGGTGCGCCCGGGGCAACTGGTTCTTCCGATGAGGATAAACCAGCGGTAATCCCGTTCATACCTGAAGCCTCTAAACGAAATGGGGCGGCAGTATTGGTAGTCCCGGGTGGAGGATTCACCATACGTGCTGTGGATCATGAAGGAGTGTTGGTAGCCCAATGGTTAAAAGAGCGGGGTATTACCGCTTTTGTGCTGCGCTATCGGCTAAGACCTATTTATACACGAACAGATTGGGTTAAAGACGGACAACGCGCAATACAATACATCCGAGCACATGCCGATCAGTACCACATTTCCCCTGACCGGGTCGGTGCAGTGGGCTTTTCTGCTGGTGCCAATCTAATCGCTGATATGACACTGAACGCAAAGCCAGGCCAAAGCAACGCACCAGATCCGCTGGATCGTCTGTCGGCGAGACCTGATTTTATGATCCTGGCCTATGGTGCTATGCAGATTCCGGCAAATGTTGATTCCGCTGCGATCGCAAGTCTGCCGCCGACATTCTTATATGGTACGCAGGAAGACGCAGGTATCCTGAGAGGAATGATCGAATTCTATTCACACTTGTTTAAGGCAGGTGCTCCGGTTGAAGCACATTTCTTTCAAAATGGCGTACATGGATCCGGCTTTGCGCTTGGCGATCCCGTATTAGGCGAATGGCCAATACTCATGCACAGTTGGATGACTGCAGGCGGATTCCTGTCCGACAAGCCACGATGCGCCATTACTGGTGTTGTCAAATTGGATCGTGCGCCGCTCTTAAAAGGGATGGTGATCTTTACGCCAGTTGACAATCCGGAGGCACCGCCTGTCGTCGTCTATATGAACAACACCGGAACCGGAGAATTGGGGCGATTCAGCGTGAACCGTAATCAGGGGCCCGTTGAGGGCAAATATCGCGTTGAAGTAAGGCAAGATGCTACCCGCTGGACGAGCAATTCCCGCGATCCGTTCATGATCAAAATGATGTCAAAGCAACGCAATGGAACCCTCACGGAGCACGAAGCAAAGGAGTGGGGTGAGCATCTTCGAAAACGCGACCAATCACCAAGCATAGAAGATCAGCGCGTGTTCTCGCGTCAACGTCCGAATGATAAAAATGATTATACCATTGAAATGGAAGAGGGTGTTGATTTCTTAATTGAGGTTTTTAGTAAGTGAGAGGGCTGACACTTTTCTTGCAAGTGGAGTTCCAACATTTGGATAGCCAAAAAAATGGTTGTACAAAGGCATACAAGTCCAACTTACTAAGCCACCAGGAATTTGATGTCCTCACAACTGTTCACCGATTCCTATTGGACTTCAGCTTTAAGAATTCACCTACAAGAATCGCCGCCGGAAAAAATATCTCCTCTTCCGTCTGCGCATGCCGGCGAAGATTCTCTTCAAATGCCGCCGGTATAGAATGACCTTCATTAGCAGCAGCTTGGTTTAACTCTCCCACGTGCACTTTGATCATTTGATGTTCGGCATTCATATGGGACAGCTGCGTTTTTAATTTCTCTGTCAATAAAAGAATCTCTTCGTGTCGTTCCGGAACTTGTCCGCTGGCCAGCAATGGCAGCACTGCCAGCGGTGGCAAAACAAAATCTTCCTCTTCCCCAAAATGATGTTGCATTACTTCATAGAGTCTTCTTGCTACTTGTCCTGTGCTGTCCTTGAAGGATGTAAATGCCTGCATTTGGCTGAGAAGATCTGTGTGTTCTTTCAATATTGTTGATGGCACCTCAGGCTTGCCTGGGAACTGCGTGATATAGGTCTCATTCTTTTGGCGGCATTGGAAGCTGAATAGTGCCAAAAGGAGCGTGAATACCAGGTGTTTCATAAGCGTTAGTATCTAAATCAAAGAGGTCATGAAATTAGACTGCGTTAGTAGATTAAGTTACCATTTTGTTAAGGTATTTCGTTATTAAATCATCTTGCGTCCATGCGAGCAAAATCTCCTTTAAAATCTTTGTGTTTGTCATGCGTCGGCAAATCACTTCCTGCAAATAAACAAATACAGGGCGTCGACAAATTCTCGTCCGACGATCTGAGCATAACGTTTGACAAGGCTTTCCCGATTCTCTAACGAGTGTGACGATGCAGAGTGAACAACGTGTGAGGGTGTAGACGAAAAATTCTATCTTCAAGGACTGATACGGCCTTTTTCAATTTAACGAGTTGTTTAACTTTAATCTATGATAAAAAAAACATTTTATTTTATCCTCCTGGGTTTCACGATGTTTGCCCTGGCTTCTTGTCATGGAAAGAAAGAAGAGAGTGTGCAGAAGCAAAAAAAAAATGCGACTAAAGTTTCCATCGAAGAGATCGAATCAGGAATAAAGAACTTCATTCAAAAGAAAACAGAAGAACATGGTGGATATTTTGAGGTGCGTGACAGGGGACAAGATTTTCGAATGAAACTTGTTCGGGTACAT
>JAICGJ010000238.1 GCA_025923195.1 Chryseolinea sp. | reverse complement strand
CGGATCTTGGTGCACTTGAATCGGGGCAGCCGCTGCCGCACTATGGGCCGCGTCCGCGATGATTATTTTAGATGGGCTGACTAAAAGTTTTCTTTATAAATTATGACCAATTTATTCGTATTCTTCGCGATTCCTTTGTTTCCTTGTGCCCTTGTGGCAAAACGAGATAATGAGGGCCAAGAAGACGCAAAGACAGGAAGAAACACAAAGGTTGTCCAAATAAAGTTTTATCAGAGCAATTACAACTCGGCTTCTTAGTCAGGTCCGAAATCACATAGCCCGAAGTGCAACCTATGTGGACTTTGGATTCGATTTTCTTCCCGTTTCAAGTTTCACCCTGGTTTCGCGTAATGCAATTTTAGGTAACGTGTGTCCATTCTCCCTGAGGTAAGTCTCAAGCGCCTTTCGATTGTATTTTACCATACTACGAAGTACCCATGAAATTGCCTTCGTTATGAGGCCTTCCTTCTCACTCTTAAGTCTATCAACATTTTCCAATGCGGCTCCTGACAATGCTTTATTCTCCAACTGACTCAAAGGCGAACAAAAAAGTACAAGTGAAGCACGTCGCTTGTTGATATTCTTGCTTTTTGAGAACTTCAATAGCAGTGGCTTCCATTTTTGCCACTGCGCCACCAATTCAGTTCGTGTATATTTATTGGTACAGACAGCATCAATCTCTGCCCAGCCTTCCAGGTGGTTGAGCCATTCGTCGAATATTTTTGGATTGAATTTCCGCTGTGAGGGCAAAGAATAGTCCAGTAATATTCCTGCCATAAACTTTTCGGTTGATGATTCACCTTGAATTAATTCTGTAAGTAAAGATGCAAATTCTACGGCAGGAAAGTCGCGATGAGCTCTGACCCATTCCCTGGCCAAGGCGCGAAGTATGGGTGCACTAATGGGATAACGGGGATGGTGATTACCTAAGTAGCTGTCAAGGAATGTATGCTGAGTGGGTTTGCCTGACTTTTCCTTGATCTGATGCAGGATCTGAAGGTAAAACGAACTTTTCATCTGATGAGAAACATTTATATTGGCGAGTATAATCCGGCGGGGTATCAAAATCAATGTTGCGTTGCACATTTAGCTTACTTTTCCTCATCGCGGCTTTAGGCACTTTCGGACAATCGTCCGTATCAGTCCAGCAGGAGGCGATTCAGCTTAAAAAGAAGTTGCTGGAGTACCATGTCAGCCCCAGGCGAATTGACGATCGGTTTTCAGCTGATGTTTATAACCGGTTTATTAATTCTTTGGATCCCGACAAATTATACTTTTCGAAGCAGGATCTGAATGATCTGAAGCCTTTTGAGACTAAACTTGATGACGAGCTGGACGGAATCTCGTGGAATTTTCTAGGGCATGTAACGAGAAAATTTAAGGAGAACCTGGAACGGTCTGAAAAAATTGTAATCAAGCATACCGCAGAACCGTTTGATTTTGGCAAGGATGAGATCTATCGCTCCGATACAATCCCGGCATTGGACGCGTCTGAAAATGAAACCCGGTGGAGAATTCACTTGAAATTTGAGACCTTGAACGAATTGATACGGCTGCGCGCGAGTATGGCCTCCGTTTCTGACAAAGAATTCTTAGCGAAGAAGGAAGGGGAGGCGAGACAGCGGGCCAGGAAATCAAGTCTTCGCATGATCAGCCGAATTCTTCATCATCCTACCGGATACGAAAATTACATGGAGTCGCTCTTCCTGCGCTCGATCGGCCTTGCCTTCGATCCTCACAGCACGCATTTTTCGTTTACTGAAATGGAAGCCTACATGACATCGCTCAGTACAGAGGGCTATTATTTTGGAATTACTATTGCTGAGAATGAACGGGGGGAAATTATTGTTGACGAACTCACACCCGGGGGTCCGGCGTGGAAATCAGGTAAGGTGCATTCCGGAGATGTCATTGAACAAGTGCGATGGGGTGGAAACGCATGGATAGAGGTCAGCGATATGAGCAGGGAAGAAATGAACGAATTGCTGCTCGATTCACACCAGACTGTCATGGAATTTATGTTGGTTCGCGCCGGCGGAATTCAGAATACCGTGTTGCTGAAGAAGGAAAAGATGGACGCGGATGAAAATGCTGTTAAGAGTTTTCTGCTCCAGGATGACCAGAGAAAAATTGGATATATCTCTCTCCCCGGTTTTTATGGCGCATGGGGAGATAAGGAGAGCGCGCGCTGCGCGAATGATGTGGCGAAGGAAATTTTAAAATTGAGGAAAGAAAATATTGATGGCCTTATACTTGACGTCAGATTTAACAGAGGTGGATCCTTGTATGAAGCTGTAGCGATGGCAGGAATTTTTATTGATGCCGGGCCCATGGGCCTCCTGAGGGATCAGTCGGAGGCAGTTGCTTCCGTAAAGGACATGAACCGCGGCACGGTTTACGATGGTCCGCTGGTGTTAATGGTTAACGGACTTAGCGCGTCGGCTTCAGAATTTCTGGCTGCGGCCCTGCAGGACTACAATCGCGCTATCATTGTTGGTGGCAAGACTTACGGAAAGGCTACCGGCCAGAGAATATTACCGATGCAACCTGGTAAGAACGAGATCGACAGTTCCCTGGATATGAAATCAGGATGGGGGTTTTCAACCATAACGGCGATGAAGATCTACAGGGTAACAGGAAAGACGGCTCAAAAGACCGGCGTTATACCTGATATTCTACTACCCGACATATACAGCAACCTGAAATTTGGCGAAGCCTACGCAACGGGAGCGCTGGCCCCGGATTCTGTTGTAAAGAAAACATACTATAG
Source organism: Chryseolinea sp. (assembly GCA_025923195.1). Taxonomy (GTDB): domain Bacteria; phylum Bacteroidota; class Bacteroidia; order Cytophagales; family Cyclobacteriaceae; genus Chryseolinea. The sequence continues at coordinate 5,752 of JAICGJ010000238.1, read as the reverse complement.
TCCGCTGAAATCATTACCTCTGGCGGAGCTCAGACAAAAAAGCAAAGAACGCGTTGCTAGGAGTAGTGCATTTAACTTGACCCTGAAGTACAGCGAGGAGGTGGTTAAAGCGAAAGAAAGACTTGACACCATCCCGCTGAATTGGACAAAGTATAACACGTTGGTGGAAAAGGAAGCAGAGGTTTTCAAGGTGCTTAGAGAAGTCGAAGACCAAGCTACATCTGCTTTTACCGTAGCTGCCCACTCATTCGAAAAGCAACGCATGCAGGTTGACGAATTTGTAAGGCAGCGAAATGAGGGATGGATGAAAAATTTGATGCGTGATATTTCGTTAGAAGAGGCATTTTTTATTATTTGTGACTATATCGCGGTAAGTTCCGCAAATTAATTTATGAGGCGTTTATTCGTTGGAACTGTGTTGATGTTGACGATTCATGTCGGTCTGGTTGCACAGATGTCAGAGAGTCCCGTGGATCACATGAATGCCCTCAATCAGCTGGAAGAAAATTTGCAAAAGAAGTATTTGTCGTATATGAGCGAGGTTGCGCATGGAAAAAAGGCGCGTAAGATGGAAAAACGTCGGACTGATTTGTTAGCCTCCATTAACCAGGCTATCCAGGAGGGTGGGAAGCTGAAACCCTACAAAGGTGATGCGGCACTGCGCGAAGCCTTCAAGGACTACTGGACAGTCTTACTAACAATTTTTAAGGAAGACTATCATAAGATCGTGGACATGGAAGAGATTGCAGAGCGTTCATATGATGCCATGGAGGAATACTTACTTATCCAGGAAAAGGCAAGCGAAAAGCTCCATGAAGCGCACAGCAAAGTCGGGCCCGCCTATGAAGCATTTGCTGCAAGGCATAACGTTAGGCTTACGGAGGGGCAATCCACGAAACTTTCACAAAGGCTTAATCAGGCTGGACAGGTCAATAGTTACATGAACAAACTCTTTTTGTTATTTTTCAAGAGCAATGTACAAGAGGAGTTAATGCTTGAGGCATTGAAGAACAACGATGTCAACGGCGTTGAGCAAAGCAAAAACAGCCTGTCAAGGTTTTCGACAGAAGGACTTGAGCGGCTGGACACGATGAAACCATTTAAGGGAGACGGTTCGCTTATTGCAGCCTGCCGTAAAGTCATGGAATTTCAGAAAGAAGAAGCTGAAAGCAAAGCCAGCTACATGACCGACTTCTTAATGAAGAAGGAGGAATTTGAAAAAATAAGGAAAGCCTTTGAGGCAAAACCGGCGAACCGCAGGACACAAGATGATATAAATGCTTTTAATCAGTCGATCGACGAGTATAACAAGGCCGTGAATACATTTAATAAAACCTCTGAGGAGCTTAACACCATTCGCGGAAAGGTAATAGGCAACTGGGATACTACGCGCAAGAAGTTTATGGACGTTCACGTACCTTATAAGTTATGACCGCCAAAGAAAAGCAGGTTCATATACTGATAGGTTGTGCCGATGCACGCGATCTCAGCCAGACACAGCTGGATGCTGTTGCAAACACCACTGATGAATTTCGGAAGAAAGGGATCGATATTGAAATGCATGTGATCAGGGCCGCAGGATCGTTCGTAACACCCGATGTGGTAATGGATATCAAACGCACTTTCGAGCAGGCTCAGCGGAATAACGAAAAACATGTCCGGATGCGATATTACGTCCACATTCAAACGCATGGACACCTTACAGAAGAATCCAACGATCACTATATCAGTCACGTTCATGATTTGCATATCGTCGACGGTTCCCCCTTGAACTGTGGTATGCTGGGTGCTTCTGCGGTAGGAGTGGAGATCGAGGAGATGATCGTTGCCGAGAAACCAAAAATCAAAGTAAAGGGGAAGACCTATAAGATCGTTAACGATACAAGTATCAAACTTCTTCTGAGTGAAGTGTATGCATATGATGGTTATCTCGCCGGAGACTGGATCACGAGTATTGATTTGTTAAGGACACATCCCCGGCATCAACGCACGCTGCTTGAAAAAGCGATCGCGAGAGATCCGGAATTAAAGGTTCTTGAGATTCAAATTACGTGCGGTATCCAGGATTATGCGATTCATTCGCTGATTCGCGTCGATGATGGCGAGCCACATGTACCTTTTTGGGATACGGTTCAGCTGGAGGTTCGCAAGCACGCTCAAAATGACCGGCATGCACACCAGCTTCTCATCAACCAGTCGAAAAAGCAGACGCCGTTAGCAGGGTTGATCTCGATGAGCGACCCGCGGCAGGCATCCCGTATCCGGGCTGCGAATTACTACATGACACAAAAGGGGATCAAGCACACGGGCGAATACCTGCCCAACACGTTATTTAATATGACCGGGACATCTTTTGATATTCCCCACACACCATTTGGACCTTATGTAATCGCCGGGTTTTATTATGCTGTGAAGCACCTTCACCTGCTGGATCAGATGGTGATGGGCTACGATACGGCGCAGACCAGCAGGATGATGGAAAAAATCAAGAATGATCCATTGATGAATATGTTTGTGAAGAAATTTAACGTCAACCTTATTCCCATTAACCACGTTGACCTGGATGCGGTCCGATAATGCCGAATTTAGCGAAGAAACCAACAAAAATTTTTTCCACTGCAACCTTTCCCTATTTTTGCATGCGAAAACGGTCAAACACACTGTTGGGATGATTGTTGCGATTACTTTGAGCTAGTCTGCCAGCCCATACTGACAGCACGAATCTCAATCTGATAGCAACCCGTTCGGACCGACAACTTAAACAACTAAACACTTAAGCACTTTCCAGGCTCCGTATTTCAATGGATAGAATTTCAGATTCCGATTCTGAAGATGCAGGTTCGATTCCTGCCGGGGCTACAAAGACAGTGTGAGCGTGAGAGCGAGAGCGAACACGCTCACACTGTCTTTTCCTCACTCTCACACTGACACTCACACTTCAGTCAGCGTGAGTGTGAGAGCGAGAGCGAACACATCCACGCTGTCTTTCTTCACTCTCGCACTGACACCCACACTTTAGGCAGAGCGGGAGCGAGAGCGCGATACAGGCTAATACTGGCTCCAGAGTGCGTTCGACGTTACTCAACCGTTGTATTTATTGTCAATTTTAATCAATCCGTTATGTTCGATTTCGAAAAACTCACAGTCTACCAGAAAGCAAAAAGCTTTAATGCAGGTATTCGGGAATTTATCAAGGCCACAAGATTAGACAATACTACAAACGATCAACTTAGAAGAGCTGCGTTTAGTGTTGTTCTGAATTTGGCCGAAGGCTCTGGTCGGTTCAGTAAACCGGATCGACGAAATTTCTATATCATTGCGAGAAGTTCCATTTTTGAATGTATCGCCATTTTGGATGTGTTGAAAGACGAAGGTATGGTCGAGGAAAGTATTTTCAACTGCTACTACAACCAGGGCGAGGAGCTTTCTAAGATTCTGTTTACGATGATTGCGAACTTGCAGAAAGCAAAGTAAGTCCGTCGGTCGCGGTTAGCCGCCTGCTACAACACTACCATAAAGTTCACAGGTGCAGGCGAAACCACTTTACTGCCGCCTCTCGGCTCACCTATTAAGTTGGGACATCATTGCAGGCCCAGCGAGCAGGCATTTGTGGCGAAACCGAAGAAGATCATGAATCAGTGCATCGCTAAAAAGTGGATAGAGAGAAGTCCATTTGTAGGTTTTAAGATGTCAGTAAATGAAACGCATAAGACTTTCTTAAATGAGGAAGAACTATTGCTGATTGCTGAGCAGAAAATTACAATCAAGCGATTAGAACAAGTGAGAGATATTTTTCTTTTCAGTTGCTACACTGGCCTTTCTTACTGTGATGTTGCCAAACTAACTACGGCGAATGTTGTCAACGGTGTGGATGGCGATAAATGGATTTTTACCTGCAGGTCGAAAACGAATACACCTTCGAAGATTCCATTGCTGCCAACTTCGAATTCTATCGTTAACAAATACGTAGGCCATCCTCTAACAGCAAATTCAGGGAAACTTCTTCCGATCATGAGCAACCAACGGATGAACAGCTACCTGAAAGAACTAGCGGACCTTTGTCAAATCTCAAAAGAACTTACCTTTCATTGCGCCAGGCACACGTTTGCTACCACGGTAACTTTGACCAACGGGGTGCCAATCGAAACTGTGAGTAAGATGTTGGGTCATAAAAGTCTAAAAACCACTCAGCACTATGCTAAGATTGTTGACAAGAAGGTGAGTGAGGATATGAAGGTTTTGAAGGGCAGGTATAGACAGGTAATATAGTAAAGATGCAGTTACGTCAATCCTTAGGCATATTTCGCACAAGGTTAATCAAACCAATTGACGTCACGACTCCAATTACACAAGATTCCGCATAAAAGGAATTTGTGTTCAAGTCATGCGTAACCTTGTTCATAAGGTCAATCCCTTTTTCAGTCGCTGAAATAATTGCTTCGATATATTTTCTTAATTCTTCTTGTTGGCTATTACCCAATTCTATTGTGATATATGTGTGCAAACGGTTTTTAAATTTGCCTTGCGACAGATCAATGCCTTGTGCGATATGTTTATTTGGGTCAAAGATGATATCAGATAGTTTTTGCATGATCGCTCTTGAACTGTTTCCAACGTTCTGATATTCCAATGTATTTGACGAAGTACGTAGCAGACGCAGCAGGTCCTCTTGTGATTTGTTAATTTCCTCCCAAGGTGTAATTACGGTAATTATATCATTCTGCAAAATGTGGAATTTCTCTAGGTCAGGCATTGCTTTCTCCTTATAAAGAATTACTTGAGTTACCTCAGAAAAAAGCTTACCAATATCCTTTGTAAAATACGGCACCATCGTATGATACTTCCTATAAATGTACGGGTCTACCGAAATTTTCAAAATTTTTCGGGTCACACGCGTCGGAGTGTAAAAGTCCTTTAATATTATAGATAGCTCACCGTGCGCCAAGAATTCTTTAATATCCTTTTTGTCATACCCACTTAACAAGCTCAGCATATAGGCATGCTCCTTTTTCCAACGGTATTGATCCATTTGTAGATGACGTTTTAATACTAAGCTAGTGAAAAGCGAAATTAATTACTTATCAAAGCAAGACTATTGAGTTTTTCGGAAAACGACAAAACTACGGAATGGATGATCGTTAGGTGGAGATTCGAGAGGAATTGAATGGTATTCAAAAAAATGTTCGCACGCAAAATAATTTTATGTCCCTATTTATTCACCGCTAATAAGAGATGGTAGGACATAACAGATAAATGCATTTAGCTCTAGGAAACTAGGAGTATGCGTCGCACGAATTCCTGTTGTAAAAAGGTATATCAAAACTGCAATTCCTGAATTGTAACCTTGAAAGAATATGGCTCCTTAATAGCTGTAAACATTTTGATATGCTTAAACGCTGCATCGCTCCGTATTAATTTTGAAATTGTATTTAGGTCTTCTTTAGATGCTTTACACCCGAAAATGAGTTCCTTGATTGCTTCAGGCTGAATGTCAAAAAGCGATTTTTTCTCAAAATATGCCAGCCGGTATTCATTTTCATACTTCCAACAATCTGCCTTTGTTAGAACCTGCCCTATTAACTCATTCATTCGATTGACGGGGGAAGGTTTCGTTTCCGGTAAATCCAAGCAATATTTTACTTCGCCAAGACCAGCGCCCGTATTAGAATGTAAATGGATGCTGCTATATCCAATGCATACCCCGGTATGATTTTTAGCATAATGTGACCACATTAGAAAATTATCACAACTT
>JAICGJ010000237.1 GCA_025923195.1 Chryseolinea sp. | reverse complement strand
TAGCAATAACATGCCGGGATCTGCAACAGATTCAGGGAGCCGCAACTCGGGAAGTTTCGGTTCATAAAATAAAGGCAGTCCACGCCCGGTGTCATGAAGTCCTTCTGATCCCGATTGTACCGACAGCTCATCTTGCGTTAAAGAGGATTTACCTTTGGAAGTACTTATGTTATTCGTATTCTGAGGTTTATCAGCAATTATAAAAGCTTTTTTTGAAGCGTCTGGTTCTAACGTCGCTGAATTTGAAGGGTCGTTAACCGAAGGATTTTTTTCTGTAGCTGCCAGGTCGGTGGTTTGTCCGGCATTTGGCCCAGCATTCGCCAGTCTTTGTTGTTCGGCTTTATTGATTACTCTATCGCTGGCTTGACCATTATTTTTTTTGCTATCTAATATGGGCGACTGGTCATGTGCATTTATTTCGGAAGGGCTATCCGTTGCAGGTGCATTTTGATCAGCATCCGACGTAAAGGATTCCGCAGCTCTGCCATCAGTCACCTCCGGCTTATTATTCAGACTCGAAGCGCTTTCCTCGCCACCGCTGTTCTCATCAGGCGAAACTTGTTGTCCCTCAACGCTGCTATTTTCATGCGACAGATTACTGCTCGTGCCAGACTCCCAGAATATATAATAGCCTATCCCGCCAATGCACAATGCAAAAATAATAGAAGCCGCAGCCAGGGTCTTGAAAAAAACCAGCCTGCGTTTCATCTTATCACCAGCCGCCTTTTCAAGATCTAACTCGATGTTAGTCCAAACGGCCTCCGATGGATTAACTTCAGCATCTCTGAAAGCCTCCTGAAATGACTCCTCAAATTTTCGCCTCTCCATATCGTTCATAATACGTTGACTCCTTAATTAATTTTGCCTGCATAAGACTCTTCGCCCTTGCGAATTGCGATTTAGAAGTGCCCTCTGATATCCCCAGCTTCTCAGCAATTTCTTTGTGACTAAATCCTTCGATGGCGAATAAGTTGAATACGATCTGACAGCCATGCGGCAATGTTTGAATCATCTCCAGCAATTGACTGAAATGAATACCTGACACCGAGAGCTCAGTATCTGGCAGGTTAATTTCTTCAACATCCACCATGGGAAGCAAATACAGTTTTCTGCGTTGGACGTTGAGCGCGGTGTTTACCATGATGCGCGTGATCCAGGTTTCGAGTTTTGACTCCTGGCGAAATTCCTTTATCCCATTGAAAACTTTCACGAAGCCCTCCTGCAGCGTATCCTCAGCTTCCGCCGTCGTTTTGGAATATCGGAGACAGACCACCAGCATTTTTCGACAATAGCGTTCATACAGAGCCTTTTGAGAAGCCCTGTTTCCTTTACGGCATCCTTCTATTAGCTCGTCCTCATTGAGCATGAATCCGATTTAAGCTGTCGTCTTAGCGATTAGACACACTCCATATTAAAAAGGTTGGAAATGGTCCTATATTCGCGTTTTATGAAATACATCTTCTTAACAATAACCGTCGTCTTGTTGGTTGGCTCCTGCACACCTTTAGCACAAAGTTCGCTCAATTCTGAAAGCAATCCTAAGGCCCTTAGACTTATTGATATCGGTTACGAACCAGAGATTAAGACCATCCAGCTGCACCCTGAGAACGCGCCTCAACTCCCCGCAGTAACACCATTTGGCAAGTGGGACCTGCTACTTCAGTTCGACGACTTAAGGACTCAAGGAGACACCTATTATGCAAAAGTGATTCATTGCAACTATGACTGGACAAAATCAGACTTGCCCGACCTAGACTTCATGACGGTGTACAACGAATTTCCAATTACAAACAATGAGTTCTCTGTCGATACTCATATACCCTATGTGCACTATTGGTTTCCTCTTCCTCCAGTAAAGCTACCTGGGAATTACGTGTTGCTTGTTTATCGAGGAAGCAATAAGGACGACATTATACTTACAAAACGATTTATGGTGTACGCGAATCAAGTCACGTTTACAAGCGAGGGAAATTTGCTGGGACCAGGTTACCTGGCGGACCTTAATCAGCAAATTAATTTCACTATCAATTACAAAGACCTGACAATACTCAATCCATTATTAGATGTTCATGTTAACATCAGCCAAAACCATAGGTGGGACAACGAAATAAAAGATGTAAAGCCCAGTTTTGTGCGTGAAATTGAAAAGGAATTGGAGTATCGGTTTTTCGAGGAGTCGAAGATGTTCAGCGGCGGCAGTGAGTTCAGGTTTTTTGACCTTCGATCGCTGGAAAACCCAGGCCGGAACGTAGCAACAGTTGTAAAGACTGTGAAGCCATTTGAAGCCTACATCGAGAAGGATAAGCCTCGAGGCCACGAAGCTTACAGTCAATACCTTGACTTAAATGGAGCCTTCAATATCGACAATTTCGATTATCGAGATCTGGCCTTTGCCAATTATGCCAATGTAAATTTTGCGTTAGCCAGCCCACCCGTTAATGGAGACGTCTTTGTCGCCGGCGCGTTTAACAATTGGAACTTGGACGATGTAAACAGAATGCATTATGACTCCGCTAACAACATATACACTGCACGGATCTTATTGAAGCAGGGATGGTATGATTACCAATATCTCGTTCGATCACCTGACCTGCCCTATTATTACTTCGAAGGGAGTCACTTTGAAACGGAAAATTATTATGAGATCTTTGTTTACCACAAGCCCTATCAGCCCAGGGCCGATTTGTTAATTGGCTACATAAGATTAGACAAAAATCCCCGCTAAGCGTAATTCACATCATGCTGAGTTGCTCGTTGAATCGAATCATTGTTCGAAACGTCAAGCATACCGAATCCTTTGTGTGTGAAGTAACCGAGGCCATTTTCGTATATAAATTCCTGTACCTCCTTCGCTGCGTACAAGGTGAAAGGAAAAGTATAACCCCTTACCTCAAACTTTACGTCCTTGTCAAAAAGCGGGTAGATCCTGGCAAATTTCTTATGAGATGCCTGGATGCGTTGAATGTATTCATGATCAGCCACCAATTGAAACTTATAGAAAGATGTGAGCTGTTCGGCGGTATACTTACCAGTAGCCTCCATTCTCGACAGGGTCGATTCGTACAAAAGATCCGAAAATTCGTCGCTTTCGGGTGAGACAAATTTCTTGCTGGACTCATCGTTGAACGTAGCCGGAATAACAACGATGGGAGAAATACAAAGGAAGCGTGACTCGTCATTGATTTTAACCGGCTCCTCTACTTCGGTAGATTCTGGAATCAAATGAAGATTGCCGACAATGATTTCCTTTTGTTCCAGGACTCGTGCCAAGAAATAGTCCAGGAAGCGCTTGTCGGAACACGAAAACACCAACGTTACCTTTGCTGAAAAGTAGTGAAGTCCTTTTCGGCTTACCTTGGTTTGTCCTTTTAGGCCGGAAAAGTTGTATTGGTTAAACTCCAAAAACTCCTTCTGCGGGCCGAACATTAACAAACCTTTTATTACCTGAGCTAGCAAGTACTGATGGTGAAATGGAACGTAGGCCCCCCGGTTCTTTAGCGAAAAAATGATTCTGGTTCTCAAAACCCAAAAAATTTAAAATGGGGTTAAAAAATTACCACAGATAAAAACCTGCTTAATATTGAATATGAGTAGTTTATAAAACTAATAAAAAAACCAATTGGTTCTAAAGTATTTGGTGGAATCTTTAGACGTTAAATCGAAAATGCATGATGTCGCCGTCATTTACAATATAATCCTTGCCCTCTACACCCATTTTACCTGCTTCTTTACATGCCTGTTCGGTCTTAAAGTGTTGATAATCAGACAACTTAATGACTTCAGCACGAATAAATCCTTTCTCGAAATCCGTGTGAATTACGCCTGCTGCCTGAGGCGCTTTCCAGCCTTTTTTAATGGTCCAGGCCCGCACCTCCTTTTCTCCAGCGGTAAAATATGTTATAAGATCCAGAAGGTGGTATGATGCCCTGATAAGCTTGTTTAGACCAGACTCACGAAGGCCGTATTCCTTCAAAAAAACCTGGCGGTCCTCCTCAGATTCCAGCTCTGCTATTTGCGCTTCAATGGCAGCACTGATAATCACTATCTCAGCATTTTCATCTTTTACATGAGCTTCCAAAGCCTTCACGTGCCTGTTGCCTGTATGCAGGGATTCTTCGTCAACATTCGCCACATAGATAACTGGTTTGCCGGTCAATAGTTGCAGGTCGCTGACAGCACTTTTACTTTCTTCATCCAAAGCTACCGTTCGGGCGTTCTTGCCGCTTGATAACACGTCCTTAAATCTTTGCAGGACTGCCAGCTCCTTTTTCATTTTTGCATCACCACTTTTCGCGGAACGTTCGACGCGCGATATCTTTTTCTCAACCGACTCCAGATCCTTGAGCTGTAGTTCAGTGTCTATAATTTCCTTGTCTGAAACGGGGTCTACACGTCCGTCCACATGCACTATGTTATCATTTTCAAAGCAGCGTACAACGTGAACAATAGCGTCAACTTCCCGGATATTTGCCAAAAATTGATTTCCCAGCCCTTCGCCCTTGCTCGCGCCCTTCACTAGCCCTGCTATATCTACAAATTCGATGGTAGTCGGAAGCACCCGCTGAGGTTTTACAAGGTCCTCCAAAATCTTCAACCTGTTGTCAGGCACAGAGATCACCCCAATGTTCGGTTCTATCGTACAAAACGGAAAATTCGCGGCTTCCGCTTTATTATTTGAAATCGCATTGAATAATGTCGATTTACCAACATTTGGAAGTCCTACTATTCCGCATTTAAGGCCCATGGTTAGAATTATTAAGGGCGCAAATATATAAAAAGTCCACAGTCCGCCCTCTGAGAACCAGAGCGGAGTCACTTACATTGTAAGACTGTGGACTGTCGACTGTTGACTTTCTCAAGCCAACAAAAAAGCCCCTGATGTCTCAGGGGCTCTTTATAGATTTAGATTAGGTAGTAAGTCTTATTCCCATTTGAGTTCGGTGTCAAGCCCATTTTTGCTGGGTGACGCTTCTGCCTCCTCGCGTTCGTGCGCATGATCAAATTGCGTAAAATCCACGCCGGGCATCAACTCATTCTTCACGTGATTTACTGTATTGGAGAGTGCCTCCAAAAACTTATTAAAATCTTCTTTATACAAGAAAATTTTATGCTTTTCATACGTAAATCCATCCTCTTTGAAACGTTTCTTGCTCTCTGTGATCGTCAAGTAGTAGTCGTTAGATCTCGTAGACTTGACGTCAAAAAAGTATGTTCTTTTACCGGCCTTTACTTTCTCGGAGTAAATTTCGTCCCTGCCGTTTGTCTTATTTTCTTCCACAATCCTTCAAATTTAAGGTTAGATTTAAGTTTGGTTTAGTCTAAGGTAGTATTTTGGAAAAGGATTGCAAATAACTGCGTATTTTATATTTTTTAATACCCTAAAAATTATACTAAAAACCTTGAAAATACGTTAAAAAACCCTCTTTGACTCACGGTGAAGATTACACAAAACGACTTAAAACAGACCGCCAGCCTCGAACTTCTTGCCCGGCAAATGGTTGAGGGCTTCATAACGGGTCTTCATAAATCTCCCTATCATGGCTTTTCGGTAGAATTTGCTGAACATCGTCTTCACAACGAGGGTGAGAGCACGCGGCATATTGACTGGAAGGTTTACGCCCGGACCGACCGGTTGTTTACAAAGCGCTATGAGGAGGAAACAAATCTACGATGTATGATCGCGATCGATACCTCAACCTCTATGTATTACCCGGTGCATACAAAGGGCAAGATACGGTTTGCGAAATTTGCAGCGGCTGCACTCAGTTATTTGCTGCATCGCCAGCGAGACGCGGTGGGCTTGTGCTTGTTCTCGAATAGTATCCAAACCATAACACCGGTCAAATCTACGTCTAATCATCTAGATAAATTGTTGAGGACTCTCAATGATATTGAACAGCAGTCATCCGCTCCGAAGAAAACCAATGTTGCTAAAGTACTGGATGAACTCGCTGAAAAAATTCACAAGCGTTCACTTGTCGTTATTTTCAGTGATATGTTTGATAATTCTGAAAATTTAGATGATTTATTCAAAGCCTTGCAGCATCTGAAACATAACAAACATGAAGTAATAGTCTTTCATGTCATGGATAATCAGACTGAGCTGTTGTTCAATTTTGAAGACCGTCCGATGGAATTTGTTGACCTTGAATCTGGGGAGCGGCTCAAGCTAAATCCGGGGGAAGTGAAAGACAGCTATAAGGCTTCGGCGTTACAATTTCACAAGGCCTTAAAAATGCGCTGCAATCAATATCGAATTGATTTTATCGAGGCAGACATCCAAAGCGATTTTAATCTAATACTTCAGACGTATTTGATAAAAAGAGCGCGGATGCGTTAGGTAGGTAATGGGGGTGGTGCGTAGTGGCATAGCGTGATGAATGCCCTTTGGACATCTACCCTTCTTCTAAATAATCTATATTCTATATTCTGGAATTAGTACATTATTCAAGTGCTTCGATTGGAAGAGTGCCTGGATTCGAGCTACGTCCCACACAACCATCCAAGGCGAGAGCACTAATCTGTAAAATGCCGGCCACATTCAGCCCATCAACCGATTACCGTTCACTTATTCTTGAACAACCTCCTGATGCAACCATGCCTTCTTAGCCAGCAGCTCCTCTTTCTCCTCTACGTTATCAGGATCAGGAACACAACAATCAACGGGACAAACAGCCGCACACTGAGGTTCCTCATGAAAACCAGTACACTCGGTACACTTTCCGGTAACTATATAATAGAATTCGTTAGAGACCGGAGCTTGCGGAGCCTTAGCATCAACGGCAGTTCCATCCTCTAATTCAACTTTTTCCAATTTAGTCCCCCCAGCCCAGTTCCACTCCTGGCCTCCTTCATAAATAGCTGTATTGGGGCATTCCGGTTCGCATGCACCGCAGTTGATGCACTCGTCCGTAATCATTATAGCCATGCTTTTCCTATTTTTGAATTAATTGCATTACAAAAATACATCAAACAAACTTAACGGACACGCGCTACGAAAAGTTTAATCGCAATGACAATTGATGACAGGGTTAAGACATTTGTCCAGTTAGGTGAATATATTAAAAACCTTACTTCAGAAAAGTTTAAAACGTTAGCAGAAAGCATCCGGATTGAAAATCCATGGTTTACTGAATCCAGTTTACGAATGGCCGTTAGTGGGATTGCGCGATATCTCGACGAGACCAACTTGCGAGCTTGGCTGAGAAATTACACACTAGAGGAGAAACCGTCAAAAGTCATCCTGCTTATCATGGCCGGAAATATTCCGATGGTAGGGTTTCATGATTTGCTATGTGTGCTTATCAACGGTGATGCTGCACTCATCAGGGTCAGTTCGAAAGATTCGATCCTAACTAAATTCATCACCGAGAAACTGGTTGAGATTAATCAAGAATTCGCTTGTAAGATCAGGTTCGAACCAATCAAAAATTTCGACGCAGTCATTGCTACAGGTAGTGACAACAGCTCGCGCTATTTTGACTATTACTTTGGAAAGTACCCCCATATCATACGTAAAAACCGAACGTCAGTGGCCATTTTGAATGGGCGTGAAAATGAAAGAGAAATAGAGGCGCTCGGCTCGGATGTGTTTACCTATTTTGGCCAAGGGTGCAGAAACGTTTCAAAGTTGTTCCTCCCAAACTTCTTTGATTTTCACGTCTTATTTAAGAGCTGGGAATCATATAGAGACATTTCTTTTCATCACAAATACCACAACAATTATCATTATCAAAAATCTATTCTGACCGTATCGGGTATAGCCCATCTCGACAACGGATTTGTGATCTTACAAGAAAACGAAAAATTAGTCTCTCCCATCGCAGTGATTTACTACGAATATTACGACAATGAAAAACACCTTAACGAAATGCTGAACCTTGTGAATGATAAGCTCCAATGTATCGTCGGAAATTTTCCTCCTGCATTTGTTAAGTTTGGCGAAACTCAGATACCTGAGTTATGGGATTATGCAGATGGAGTGGATACGATGAGGTTCCTGCAGTCCCTTTAGTAAGAAGGTAATCAGGTAATCGGTAATCAGTAATCAGTAATCGGGTAATCGGTGCTGATCTGAACGGGTGCAGGCTATGTGAAAACTAGTGCTTCTGTGAGATTTGCTTATTGCAAAATGATGGGGCATGATTGATCATTGAATTCAGCATCCTTCCAATCGAAGCGTATTGTTTCAGTAACACTCCGGCAAAATCGCCCGAGATATATGAAGAATCTGCTGCTATCTCTAGCCAATGTTGAGTTTCTAATTGTTCTCCGTCCGCATCCGTGAGCTTGTTGACAAAATGTTTCTCATATTTCCGCTTAGCCCAGGCCTCAGCTATTTGGGCTCCAACAGATCGAGACGATCGCCTAATTTGATCTGTGAGTGAATACATTTCCTCTTTCGGAAACTTCTTCGAGACTTCAAAAATTTGCTTGGATAACTGTCTGGAAATCTTGTATACTTCCAAGTCCCTAAAACTCTTAACATATTCCATTTTATAAAGAATTATACACAACGCAACGAGCTGCAAATTATAAAAAGGCATTGATTGTTGCAGGCCACTGATTACCGGATTACCTGACTACTGATTACCCGATTACTGATTACCCGATTACCCGATTACTAATTACCGACTACCACCGACTACCATTCTCCCCTACGG
>JAICGJ010000236.1 GCA_025923195.1 Chryseolinea sp. | reverse complement strand
AGCTTGGCCAGAAATTCGTTTCCTTTAACGGCATAATTGTCAAATTCAGTCTGCATAAGGTTTATCTATCTATCTATCTATCTATCTAGTGGTGAATGTGTGACATCATTTGCCATAGGCCCTTGTTACCAGATCTTTAATTTACGATGGTAATAAAGACGATTCCTTCTTGTTTAGTTCTTCGAAAGCTATTTTTGTTAGTACAGCTGCAGTTTCCTTTTCCCAGGCAAGTATTTCATGGAGTAGGTCTGAGACCGTTTCCAGATTTAATTCGATGGCAAAAGCCAGGGCTGTGTTGTAGTTGGCAATCTTGTAATGATTTATATTTTGGATGCAAGCTAAGGCCACTGCGTCGCGGAGATGATCTGTGGAAGCATAGCTTAGCATTTTTTGTGTATCTTTCAAGAGGCTGTCTATGACCTTGTTTTTTCTTCCAAAACGCTCTACAAGCAAGTAGCTGAAGATTCTTTTGAGTTTTGTTCTTTTATCGGTCGAAAGTTCCCCATACTTTTTCACCTCCTGCCTGAGAGCTTCTAATTTGATGCTCTCAACGCAAATAGGAATACCATGTTGCAATTTCTTTTCTGCATCATACATTCCCTCTAACTGATAAGCTAATACTTCGCTTAGACTGGTTAATTTGTTTTTCATACTTGAATGGCTATGTAGACAGATTATTTTAATTCATGGAATCGATAAGATAGATCAGGAAGGCAGTCCGTGTCATTTGAATTGCATTAAATCAAAACCAGGCTCTTCAACTTAATGTGAATGCTGCCTTCCTGAATCCATCCAATCGCAAAGGTCCTAACTGAAGCTATGATACCGGAATCTTTTTTGAGGGCTTAGCTGGAGTTTCCTTGATTTTCGGAATGGTCACTTTCAAAATTCCATTCTCATATTTAGCGTCAATGTCTCCTTCTTTTGCGTCCTCTGGTAAAGAAAATGAGCGACAGAAAGAATTGAATGAATATTCCTTTCGCGAATAACCATCCTTTTCCTTTTTTTCTTCTTTTTCTTCTTCCTTTTCAGCGCTTATGCTCAAGGTATTGTTTTTAACCTCGATGTTGAAGTCTTTTCGCTCCAGACCAGGAGCAGCTACTTCTAAAACATAGTCCTTTGGTGTTTCCCGAATATTCACCGAAGGGACATTGATACCAAGTCGGGAAGGAAAAAGATCGGATTCGATGTCAGGGAAATCGCGATTTAGCATAGTGCTCGGCCAATCAGATATAAACTTGGGCAAACGAGCTGATGGTCTTAATGATAAATTCATAAGGCTTTAAAATTTTGGTTATTTAAAATTTTATTACACTAATGTATGCCGGGCTAGAAGGGTAAGTCTATGGCGTTTGTTAGTATAAAAAATGATTTTCAGCAGTTCATGAGGTAAGTTGAATTCATTGTATGCTTCTTCAAAAAACGAATATTTGATACAACTAAGTATTCCTTTTTCGTTTCTTCATTGCCTGCACAACGACAAAGGAGCCTTGTCCATGGCCCGGCTTTGAAGGTTCAAATGCTTTGATTTCCGGTAGCGGGTTGAATAATGTTTGACAAAAGTTAAAATGTTTGAATCCAGACTGTTTTAATTCGGCAAGTACTTTTTCCACGGTATAAAAATTAGCTTGCCTGTAAAATGTGCTTTCGGGCTTACGGTCTTCATAATATTTTCCGATGATACTGTTGCGATCGATAAAACCGACAATTAGCACGCCATTCTTTTTAAGGACCCGGTGGGCTTCTCTGAATACGATGGATAGATTGTTGAAGTAACTTATACAGAATGCCATAAGCACGAAGTCAAATTTGAGGTCTCCATAGGGTAAATTTTCCGCCACACTGTCCACAACCTCAATTCCCCGACTTACGGCAAGGGCACGCATATTAGGCGAAGGTTCAACTCCTTCTTTGATGCCTAAGGCTTCAGAAAATTTTCCTGTTCCTAAAGCAACCTCAATTCCACGCAAATTATCACCTTCAGGAAGCATTTCTCTAAGCGCTTCAACCTCAGATTGAAACACAAAAGGAAATTCCTGATACCATTCTTCATACTCAGCCACATGTGAGTCAAAAGGCAGATTAGTTTTCATTGTGATGTTTATTTAATAGCATGATATTTCTATAGTACCTCCGAGTAATGCAATCCTCCTCCACGCCTTCTTTTCACAAAAATCTTGACATCTTCTATTCCTTGCAATGATATTTATCGGTAAGGTTTGAGGATATAAACCAATTTGATGCTGAGATTATTTACCCGGCCTGCTTGATAATTTTCTTAAGAAAGTTGCAAGAACATAATATAAACTGCCGAGATGATTAAAATCATCCAGTTTTAGTGTAAACCATCGTGGCCAGCCTGACGTGCTGGTTGCATATTTATATTCATAACCTTTTGCAAGGGTCAATTATTCAAAAGACATTTTTGGGATAGCGAACGGAACTTAATTCTACTCTAACATAGTCAAATAGAGATATTCAAAATGGAAATACGTGCGACTGTGGGACAGCCGGAAAATGTAGCTGATTATATACGACCACATTTTCATTCCTTACAAACATCTGTAGATCTGGATTCACTTCTAGATCAAGTAGGGGATTCAAAAATTGTGATGCTGGGAGAAGCTTCTCATGGCACTCATGAATATTACACCTGGAGAACAACTATTTCACAACGTCTAATCCGTGAAAAAGGCTTCAACTTTATTGCTGTAGAAGGCGACTGGCCCGATTGCTACAGACTTAACCGATATATTAAGAATTATTCGGATGCCGGTACAAGCGCATTTGAAGTATTACATAGCTTTGATCGATGGCCCACGTGGATGTGGGCCAATTGGGAGATCGTTGCACTATCCGAATGGTTATGTGATCACAATAGATCATTACCTGTTAACAAAAAAGTAGGATTTTACGGATTAGACGTATACAGTCTGTGGGAATCGATGGAAGCCATAGTAAACTACTTAAAAAAAACCGATCCCAAAGCGCTTCCAATCGCAGAAAAAGCATTTGAATGTTTTGAGCCCTACAAACGGGAAGAAGGAGCCGCGTACGCCTATGCTTCTTTAGTCGTACCTGAATTGTGCACTCAGGAAGTTGTTAACTTATTGTCTGAGATTAAAAATAGGGCTCCACAATACAATTCGGATCCAGAGAATGTTTTCAGTACGCACCAAAATGCATTAGTCGCTTTTAATGCGGAGAAATACTATCGCGCAATGTTGCATGGAGGAATCAAGTCATGGAATATTCGCGATACGCACATGCAAGAAACACTGGACCGTATTTTGAAATTTCACGGAAAAAATGCTAAAGCAATCATATGGGCTCATAACACGCATATAGGCGACGCCCGAGCGACAGACATGAGAATTGAAGGAATGCATAATATAGGCGAGCTGGCGCGGAAGTATTACGGAGACAAGAATGTTTTCTTAATTGGATTTGGCTCCTATAAAGGTAGCGTTATCGCTGCCCCTCGGTGGAGTGCCAAACCGGAACATAAAAACGTGCCAGCTGCTTTACCTGGGAGCTGGGAGAATATTCTGAGAGACACGGGGATTCAAAATGGTTATTTGTTGATGGAGGATTTTAAGGCTATGGGATTACTGAATTATGAAATTAGCCATCGTGCTATTGGTGTCGTCTATAACCCTGAAGCGGAAAGGTTTGGTAACTACGTTCCCAGTATCTTGCCGGAGCGTTATGATGCATTTGTTTTTTTTACATTAACCAAAGCATTGCATGCTCTTCATATTTCTCCTGAGGGAAATCAGATGCCTGAGACTTTTCCTTTCGGTGTTTGACAGCTTTTACAATTAGTCATAACCCATTCGTTCACTTACGGCGCGTGGCATTTTCGTCACTATTTGTGAAGATAATAGGTTGCATGGACGGACTGCTGATATTTCTACGAAACTTTCGTGTTTAAAAATTCCGAATTATTTGAAGATGGCTAGGACGGAAGAATTACATCCTGAAGAAAGTCTGCTTTATTAATGATTTTTATTCTATCCGAAGAATAAATATTACGGTACTTTAAACTATAAATTTATAGTTATGCGCCTTTTTGCCCTTGGAAGCAGTCATGTTTTTGGCGAGAAAATTGCCGCTGCGCTTGATCAATCCCTCGATGCGCTTGAAGAGCGTGCTTTTGAAGACGGCGAGCACAAGATCCGTCCTCTTGTCAGTGTTCGCGATGAGGATGTTTATGTGATACATTCGTTGTACGGTGAGGAAGACCAAAGTGTTAATGATAAATTGTGCAAGCTTTTATTTTTTATCGCCACGCTTAGGGATGCAGGTGCAAAACGTATCACCGCGATTGTCCCCTATTTATGTTATGCCAGAAAAGATCGAAGAACGAAAGCGCGCGATCCTGTTACTACGCGCTATGTAGCATCGCTATTTGAAGGTGTAAATGTTGACAGAGTTGTAACTGTTGATGTGCATAATCTTCAAGCTTTTCAAAATTCATTTCGTTGTGAGACCATACACCTTGAGGCACAAAAACTATTTATAGCATATTTTCAACGCATCATTAAGTCAGATGAGAGTGTTGTTGTCATGTCTCCGGATATTGGAGGCGTAAAACGTGCAGAACAATTCCGCGACAGATTGTCAGCTGCGCTATCGGCATACGTGGATTTTGCTTTCATGGAGAAGTTTAGAAGCAAGGACGTTGTAAGCGGGCAGGCTGTTGTAGGAGATGTCGAAGGAAAGACAGTGATCATTTTGGATGATCTCATCAGTAGTGGAACCACGATAGCGCGAGCTGCGGCAGCCTGTAATAAGATGAACGCATTGCGTGTTTATGCAGTAGCGACGCATGGCGCGTTTCTCACAAAGGCAAATGAAGCGCTTCAGCAGAAAGCCCTAGTAAAAATTGTAGTCACTAATACAATTCAGACGAGCAGATTAAACGAGACATTAGCAAAAGAAAAGCTTGTCGTCTTAGATATTGCGCCTCTTTTTGCAGAGGTTATCCGACGATTGCATAGGGGCGGCTCATTAGTGTCCTTATTGGATATTGAATAAATGTTTTTATGACAAGTGAAACTCCGATCCGGCATGACAAATCTTATTCTTTAAATGAGAAAGTCGAATTTCTTAAGCGCCCGGAAGTGTATCCTTTCGCTACGCATGTTGACGCATTGGAGACGCATATGTCGTGGGTTTTTCTTACAGATCAATATGTTTACAAATTGAAGAAACCAGTTTACTATGACTTTTTAGATTTCAGAACATTGGAGGCACGATACGACTATTGCATGGAAGAGGTGCGCATCAACCAACCTTTAGCCGGCGATACTTACGTGGGTATTGTTGCCCTTAAAATGCATCAGGGAGTGATGCAATTAAACGGGAAAGGTGAGCCGATTGATTGGCTAGTTAAGATGAAACGACTACCTGAGGAGCATATGCTTCATAATGCAATAAAAGAAGGCAATGTTCACAATGAGTTGATGCGCCAAGCGGCGGCAATGTTGGCAGATTTTTACATCAAATCTCCACCTATAGGGATGGCTTCGCAGCAGTACAGAAAAAATATATTGAGAGATATTGAGCAAATCGGCAAGGAGCTTCTCAAGGGTGAATTCAAACTGCAGGAATTTCTGATCACTACTATCACAACAGTCCTTGTGGAATTTTTAACAAAACAAGCTGAACTTTTTGATCAGCGTATAGCTGATGGGAGACTCATTGAAGCCCACGGTGACCTGAGGCCAGAGCACATTTGTCTTGCGCCAAACCTTGTTATTATCGACAGGATAGAATTTAACAAAGACTTAAGGATAATGGATGTTGCAGAAGAGCTATCTTTTCTGGCGTTGGAATGCGAGATGCTTGGATCAACTACAATCGGTCAGTTGTTTCTAAGCGTTTATAAAGAAAAGAGCCTCGATGAAATACCAGACATATTAATCTCCTTTTACAAGGCTAAACGGGCGTTCCTGAGAGGGAAGCTCTCGATTCATCATTTATTGGAGAAAAGATATCGATCCGATGAACAAAAATGGAGAAGCCGTTGTAATAATTATTTACTGGCAGCTAATGCTTATTGTCAGCAGCTGCAAAAAAGCTTGACTTATGACTAACTTAAACTAATTGAATATGAAAGCCCATACTGAAAAGATCCCACACAAGATCTCTGACTATATAAAAGAACATTTCAGAGAAGATTTTTTGTTTGAAGTAAAAGAGGTTCAGCAACTAGGTAAACATTTGAATTACATTGTCGAGGTGTCTAAGGACGACTTTATTCATTTGCTGAGGTTTAATGAAAACGGTGACCTAGTAAAGGAAGAAGCTGAGCAAGCTTTTCCTCCAGATACGCACGAAGGACCGACTTTTGAAGACATTCCCGAATGAATTCAATCGGTTAGACTGGAGGAATTGAGTGCTCCTTTTCCCATTTATCTACGAATGCTAGCGCTTCCTCGTCGGTAAGATTGTAAAAATCTTCATAGCCTTGCGAAACGGCTCTATAAAAACGCGGGGTTTCAAGAATAATGACATCATCAACTTTTTCAGATAAAACATCATTGATTCTTTTACCGGCAATGGGTGCGGCTACAACAATTTTTCCAGCTTCGGATCTTTTGCATAGCGCTATAGTTGCTAAAATGGTGGCTCCGGTTGCGATACCGTCATCTGTAATGATAACTGTTCGACCCTTTAGGTTCGGCAGTGGTTTGTTTCGTCTTAATTTTTCTATTCTGCGCTGAATCTCTAGCTTTTGTTGCTCAAGTACATCATTCATTTCGGCAGTTGTAATTGTCTGTCTGGCTGTTTCTGAAATGTACATACTGCCATCTTCAGCTACGGCACCAAAAGCTGCTTCTGGATTAATAGGATATCCTAGCTTTCTTGTAATAACTAAGGCCAATTCGGCTTTCAAATACTTGGCAACATAGTAGGCTGTTTCAGCACCGCCTCTCGGTATACCTAAGACTAACGCGTTCGTATTTCGGTACCGGTCCAAGGCATGTGCTAATTTTTCGGCTGCGTCTTTTCGATTCTTAAACATGAAATTAGTATTTGGCGTGACGTTAATTCACTGGGCAGATAAAGTAGAATTGAAATACATTTTACCCTCGGCATCGATGTTTGTCTTAAAAGACGATGACAAACGCTTCATACGATTTATTACCCAATTATAATCCCCTTCGCGCGCTAGGTTTACCTGATATTGAAATATGCGTACGGGAACAATGGTAAGGTTGACTAGTCCAAGTTTGCTAACGGTCAGAATGAAAAAAGCAGAAAGATCATTTCGAAGTTCTGGATCCACAGCATAATCATCTACGAAATCGCCGGTATCATACAGGATCAACCTATTGTTGTAGTTTTCAACGCCTTGTAAAATGTGAGCACTATGCCCATGAATAATATGAGCTCCGTGGTCGACCATGGTATGTGCAAAGCGTATAAATTCTTGCGTTGGTTGTTCACGCTTGTTAGGTCCCCAATGGATAGAAATAATAACGATATCTGTTTTTTCCACAAGATTCTCTATTTTGTCAAGAACCTTTTCCCGATCGGTTTTGTCTTCAACATTGATAAAGAATGTACCCGGTCCAGTATTCGCTTTCCATTCTGGCTCGTTGTCGGTAAGTCCTATCACACCGATCCGAATGTCTTTTTTAGATATTAGCAGTGGGAGGGTAGCCATCTCGTTATTCGTTCCTGCGCCAACATGCTTGATTCCAGCTTTGTCCAGTGTTTCAATTGTCTCTAGCAGCCCCTCTTTTTCATAATCCAAAATATGGTTATTTGCTAAATTAGCAATTGTAACATTCGCATTTATAAGTGACCGTACCTTATCGGGTGAAGCTTTAAAGTTGAAAGTTTTAATTAATTGTTTTGTGCTACCGGTTAAAGTTGTTTCCAAATTGATGATATTGGCGTCCATGGTTTTCATAAGGGGTAAGACATTCCCCCAGGGGTAATTATAGCCGCGTGCCGAAATGATTCTGTCTAGTGTTCTGCCTAGCATCACATCACCAGCAAATCCTATAGTCAGTAAATCGTTCATTACACGACGATGTTGCTATGTTATCAACTACACGCATACCCGGAGATGACCATGCAATCCTTTCAGCCTCTTCTTTTTTCACCCATCACCTAAACAGTCCCTCGCAATGTCATTAAATGCCATATGTTTCAAGTTGCTGAGAATTTAGTACTGACATGAGGATAACAAGGTTCAGGTATATTTTTCAATATTTTAACTTTCAGTCGATGTGCCTAAACAAAACTAACCCTATAGAGAAAGCAAGTGGATGATGAAAGTCAGAAAATAAAAGGATATTAATCAATCTTAAGGGCGGCTGAGTGTAGCAAAGAAAATCAAGGGAAGCGGTCACTCGCACGCTGTGCATCAGCAAAGTAATTCGACGGACAAAAATTACGTGTAGCTTTAAAGGACAATAGTGTTCAACACATAATTTAGTTATTGCTTAGCTTTAACTGAACTATTATCGCACTGTATAAAATGAAAATCGCATTGGCCCAAATGGAGGTTATTCCGGGAAAAATAGATCATAATATTAATAAGATGTTGGATATGATCAAGCACGCCAGGACGGCGGCGGCTGATCTTATTGTGTTTCCTGAGCTTTGTATCAGTGGATACATTCTTTCGGATCAATGGGTTAATGAATCTTTTTGTCAGGCATT
>JAICGJ010000235.1 GCA_025923195.1 Chryseolinea sp. | reverse complement strand
TATCTAAATAGGATGGATATGCCATAGGAACTCTGACAAAGTTGAATCCCCAATCTTGCATCCATCGGAAATGATCTTCACTTGTTCCTGGCCTTGGATTGTTGGGATTGGGCGAAAAAAAATCCAAAAGGTTAAATCCTTTCCATTGGGGAAGTTTGTTTTTTTTTCGTGCGGCTAATGCCTCAGGTCCCAGGCTAATAGCTGCCGCTGCAGCAGCCGTGGTAGCGATGAAAGTCCTTCGATTCATATCGTATACTTTATTGTGAATTCAGTTCAATAGATTTACTTTATGCAGAATTGTGATATTACAACTATTGTCATTGAAATGCACAACACAATTCCATTAATGGCATTGTTGCAAACTTAATTTACAACATGAGCGTGGTCCTGGAAAATAATTATCTGAGAGTCGGAATAAATGAAAAGGGAGCTGAACTTCGCAGTGTAGAAAACATAAAAACCGATCTGCAATATATGTGGAGTGGTGACCCGGCATTTTGGGGAAAGATTTCTCCTATCTTATTTCCAATTGTCGGGACACTCAGGAATGATACATTCTTCTACAAAGGAAGATCCTATTCTCTGACGAGGCATGGATTTGCCAGAGATATGATATTCGAAGTCAGCGACCAAAAAGGCGACGAAGCAAGTTTTGTGCTTTCGAGCAATGAAGCCCTTCGTGAAAAGTTTCCATTCGGTTTTAAACTTGAAGTTAGATATAGTATAGATGGGGATCAGCTGGCCGTCGGCTACTACGTTCAAACCACAGAGGATGAACCGTTGTATTTCTCGATCGGGGCGCATCCCGCATTCAAGGTACCACTGGTGGAGGGCTCAGCGTTCGAAGACCACTTTCTGGAATTCGAAGTTGTTGAAAGTGCTGAGCGCTGGCCAATCAACAATCATGGGTTAATAAAAAATCAATCCATTCCTTTTTTGTCGAAAGCGTTGACCATCAAGTTGAGACATGAACTTTTTGTTGAGGATGCGTTGGTATTTAAGGATATTCACTCAAAGAAAATTTACCTTCGATCGGAAAAACACGATCATGGTTTGGAATTTTCTTTTGAAGGATTCCCTTCTCTTGGTATTTGGTCAGCGCCGAATGCTGATTTTGTTTGCATTGAACCTTGGTGTGGCATTGCCGATTCTGAATCGCATGACCAACAACTTGTGAACAAGGAAGGTATTATAAAACTATTTAGAGGGAGTGTTTGGACGCGTACCTGGAAAGTTAGATTTTATTAGAAAACTATGAAGGCAGCCTCTTTGAATGAGATAAAAAAAGAACTATTGGAGCAGGATACCAAGTCTATCCACGCTTTATGCATGAGATTGGCGAAATACAAAAAAGAAAACAAAGAGCTGTTATCCTACCTGTTATTTGAAGCGCATGATGAATCCGGATATGTTAGCGCAATAAAATCTGAAATGGACGAACTATTTCATTCGCTTCCTACTGGCAATGTTTATTATATAAAAAAAAGTTTGAGGAAAGTTCTCAGGATTGTTAACAAGCACATCAAGTATTCGGGAAATAAACAATCCGAATTAGAATTGCGACTTTATTTCTGCACGAAGGTTAAAGAGGCCGGTGTGCCATTGCGCTCCAGTACGGTGTTGTATAACATGCATGAGCAACAGGTTAAAAAGATCAAGGATATTTTGAAGCAGTTACCTGAAGACCTGCAATTCGATTACCATCATGATATTGCCTCTCTAAACTGACAAGTCGAGCAACGTCCCTATACCCCATACCCTATACCCTATACCCTATACCCTATACCTAGTCCTCCCTACATATCAAACATCCTCCAGCCCATGATCTCCTTGAAAAAATTAGCTATTGAAGGCGGGTAAAGTACGACACAAAAAATGAAGCCGAATGCAGCTCCATATAAGTGCGCATCGTGATTGATATTGTCATTCGCTTTTTTACCTTGGAAATAAGAATAGATGATGTAAGCTATCCCCAAAATGAAACCAGGGAGGCATATGGCAACTAATAAACAGATCTTCTGCAATGGCTGGAAAATAATACTTGCGAAAATGACAGCGGCCACAGCGCCGGATGCGCCCAGGGAATTGTATCGAGGACTGTTCTTGTGTTTAAAATAGCTGGGCAAATCAGAAACGATTATAGCAAGAAGGTACAATGCGATATAATAAACCGCACCCCAATCCCCGAAGATCATCCTAAAGAAGACTTCAATGACTCGGCCAAAAAAGTATAATGAGAACATATTCAGAATCAGATGCAGATGATTCTGGTGAATAAATCCAGACGTTAGAAACCGATAATATTGCCCGCGTGTGCTTACTTTGTGGGGATTCATCATGAATTCAGCGAGCATCGCTGGACGATTAAATGCTAGCATGCTAACGAGAACAGTTACGCCGATAATTGTATAAGTGATAAAGAACACGCTTGCTGTAGTTTCCGTGACAAAATAGTTTTAATCGTAACGCTATTCGGTGAAAATCGCGACATTACTACCGTAGATTTTAGAATTTGTACATGGTAGTAATCCTGAAAGCCCACTTGCGCACAAAGTAAAACCAAAAAATTAGCTTATCGCAAGACAATAGAGAATCATGAGAGAATTTAGAAAATACTATATTATTCCTGCGCAGCCGGCGGAAATTTACCTGGCACTGACAAATCCCTCAACTATTCATCTTTGGTCAGGCGAACCGGCCGAAATGTCCACGGAACCGGGATCCGAATTTTCGTTGTGGGATGGTAGTATAGCAGGCAAAAACGTGGAATTTGAAGATGGCAAGAAAATTATTCAGCAATGGTACTTTGGGGATCAGGTAGAACCATCCATTGTGACTATAAAATTACATCCTCACGAGAAGGGAACGTCGGTAGAACTCAGACATACAAATATCCCTGATCAGGATTATGACGATATTGTACAGGGCTGGAGTGAGGTTTATTTCAAGTCACTGTATGAATTCTATTCATAGCATTATGTGTAAAAAGGTCTACACCTGGGGGAAAGGACCGGAGACGTTCGCGGGAGTTCCATGAGCACCCCTCTTATCAGTAGATAGTTGACAGCCAAATATGAGAATGATTCTATTTTGGCCCACTTTTGAATGAAATGTAATACTAAACAATCAACATCATGACAACAGGAACTGGAAAATCTTCGATTCAGGAGATAGCGAAATGGGCCGCTATCGGGGCTGGTACTTTTCTAATCGCAAACACGATATACAGAACCCTGAACCGCTACGATCTCAGAGGTAGGGTAGTGCTGGTGACCGGGGGATCCCGAGGTTTGGGTTTGGTGTTGGCCAGACAATTGGCGGCTAAGGGGGCACGTCTGGCGATATGTGCCAGAACACCAGAGCAACTGGGCGAGGCCCATGTCGAATTAGAAGGTATGGGCGCAGAAGTTATATCCATGACAGTGGATGTAACTGACCAACGGCAGGTCCAGGCGATGATCATAGATATCCTCGAACACTATGGAAGATTGGATGTCCTCATTAACAATGCGGGAATAATTCAGTTCGGTCCGCAAGAAAATATGAGCATCAACGAATACGAGCAAGCGATGAAGGCAAATTTCTGGTCAGCGTTGTACACCATGCTCGCCGTAATACCATATTTCAAAGAACAGGGAGGAGGTAAGATCGTCAACGTCACTTCGATTGGCGGTAAAATAGCCGTACCTCATTTACTTCCATACACTGCCAGCAAATTCGCTTTGGTTGGCTTGTCGGAAGGAATGCATGCAGAACTAAAGAAGTTCAACATACTGGTCACGACCGTTGTACCGAATCTGGTTAACACGGGCAGCCCGAGAAACATTGATGTTAAAGGCAATCACGAAGCTGAATATGCTCTATTCAAAATGGCTGATGCCTCTCCTCTATTGTCACAATCCGCCGAGAAAGCGGCAAAAAGTATCATTGATGCCCTTGAACAGGGCGAGTCAGAAGCGATCCTTTCCGCTACTGCAAAAGCAGCAACGATACTTCAGGGCATTGCTCCGGGGTGGATGAATGTGTTGATGAGTCTTGCGAACAAATTGCTTCCAGACGCCGTGCCGGGTGGCAACGTCACGAAGAAAGGTTATGAAAGTGAATCGGCGGCATCATTGGGAAAGTTAGGTAACGCAAGCGACCGTGAGGCACTTAAGAACAATGAATTGTAACTACCAATCAAAGTACCCACTATCATCAACCGCATTCGTTTACCGTCTTTTGATTAAGATGATCAAGATTAGTCCTACAGGCATTGTCAAGTTATAAATTTTAGGACCTGCATTCAAGCACTCGGATTACTAAGCGTAGCTGAACCACTAATTTTTTCGAGACTGCGTCGAGTGGCACCAACCTTTCTTCCAGCTTTTGGTCCCGATAACTATCGGGAAGCAACCTAATTTTATCCGCCAGAAGTCGGACACTGTCTTTGGTCTGGCAGGGGCACGTGCGGATAAAATTCAGTTGCGTTCCAAAAGCGCAGCCATGCGGCTGCGGAGCCTTACAAACTTTGATAACGCTAACATGTAACGACAACGTACTGTCCGTTTCCTAAGTTTTCCTTACCCTAAGTTTTCGCCTCCAGGGCCGGCGGGCCCCGCATGTTCATCCCAGACTGCACCCTATCCGCGCATGCCCCTGCCGGGCCAAAGATAGGCTGAGGTCTGGTATGAACATGCTCGCGATACACTTTGTAGCTCGTTCCTGCGTCTTCACTTTTTTTCCTCCAGCTTTTTGGAACATTTGTCCTATGACTATGACGCTAAAATATCGTATTTGCTTTGGTCTATTATACCGCACCCCAGGCCAAAAGCAATTCAAGTAAGTTGAGAAGTAAGATTAGGCGTG
Source organism: Chryseolinea sp. (assembly GCA_025923195.1). Lineage (GTDB taxonomy): Bacteria > Bacteroidota > Bacteroidia > Cytophagales > Cyclobacteriaceae > Chryseolinea. Next base: position 3,908 of record JAICGJ010000235.1, on the reverse strand, counting down.
CGACAATATTTCATACCTTGTCTGTTTGCCAATTCATTTCTAATAAATTGAATTGCATTTGGTGAAATTACACAGGCTAAAAATTCATTTTAAATTTGGAAGTTTGAGAACTATTTTTGCCTTACCGACCTAAATCAACATCAGTTCTAAAATGAAAAAAGCTCCATTCCTTCTGCTGGCTATCATATGTCTCAGCACATGTACATCCGAAAAAAATGATGAGCGGGAGGCCCTGGCAACGGCAATAGAAAAATCGATAACAACTGAACTTCTTAACCTGTGGTATCCCGCTGCGCTGGACAAAGAGTTTGGAGGATTTATTAGTGCATGGACTTTTGACTTTAAACCAACGGGTGCCCAGGACAAAATGATCGTTTCTCAATCGCGTCATGTGTGGACGACCTCTAAGGCGTCGGAAGTATACAAAGATGTTCCGCATTACAAGGAATGTGCAACCCATGGATATAATTTCCTCAGAGACGTGATGTGGGACAAAACCTATGGTGGATTTCATCAGCTCGTGGACCGCCAGGGCAACGTCAAAAGCAATCCTACTGAAGAGAAAACTGCCTATGGGAATTCATTCGCAATCTTTGCGCTCGCAGCATACTATCACGCCACACGGGATACCGGCGCGCTGAGGCTCGCGCAGGACGGATTCATGTGGTTGGAAGAACACAGTCATGATCCCATCTATAAGGGATACTTTCAACACATGAAGCGAGATGGGTCTGTGATCAAACGCGAAAGCAACGAGCTGTCTACCGAGGACACTGGTTATAAGGATCAAAACAGTTCTATACACTTGCTCGAAGCTTTCACCGAGCTTTACCAGGTTTGGCCCGATAGCCTTGTCGGCGAAAGGGTGAAAGAAATGTTGACCTTGATTCGCGACACGATCGTTAACGAAAAGGGTTCTCTTGTTTTATTTTTCCAACCCGACTGGACTCCTGTATCCTTTCGTGATTCGAGCGAAGCCGTTATCCTGAAGCATCGTAACCTCGATCATGTTTCTTTCGGCCACGATGTAGAGACAGCGTACCTTATGCTGGAAGCGTCCCATGCCGTTGGCATCACAGACCATTCACGTACTATTGAGATAGGAAAAAAGATGGTTGATCATTCACTCGATAAAGGCTGGGATAACAACGTCGGTGGCTTCTATGACGAGGGATATTATTTTAAAGATAAGCCCGATATCACTATAATTAAAGACACGAAGAACTGGTGGGCACAAGCAGAAGGTCTCAATACATTATTGATTATGGCAGATCAGTTTCCTGATGACGATCGCCAATATTTTGAAAAGTTTAAGAAGATGTGGCAGTATATTGATACTAATCTTATTGATCATGAGCATGGTGAATGGTACCCGGGCGGGCTCGATAAAGAGCCTGAGCATAAAACAGCGCTGAAAGGTCATATCTGGAAAGCAGTATATCACCAGTATAGGGCGATGGCAAATTGTGTACAAAGACTTCGATCCGGGAAACCGCATTGACTGGCAAGATGTTATGAGTACGAATGCCAGGATACTGTAAAATTGCGCAAGTAGCTATAAAATATGAACATAGAATGTATGACAAGCGGTCCAAAAATTATAACCCAGGACCCACCGGCTAAGGTTAAACCTGTCGTTGGCGACAGTGTGCTGGCCGCGATAGAACCATCCATCCTGGAGGACTCATTTGTATATGTGCATTGCTCGTTTGATAATTCCTGGAAAGACGCTCTTATCCGCATTTGGAAAACGACGTTTTTGGTTGATCGTGGTTCCGGCGCTAAGTCACAATTAATTCATGCAGAAAACATTTCTATAGCACCATTGTGGACGATCATAAAGGATAACAGCACGCATAATTTCATACTCATTTTTTCGGCATTGCCAAAGTCCTGTACAGTGTTTGACCTAATTGAGGAAATTCCTCAGCCCGGCGGATTTCTTGTCAAGGATATTCAGCGCAACCCGCGCGATGTTTACCATGTTACGCTTGCTTGACTGGCATTGCGTCATGAAATATTTTGCAGTCATCGTTTCCTTGCTGGTAGCAGGCTGCGCCACGGGGCCTGGTCCATTAAGCGCACTAAAAAAAAAGGGAATCAATTTCCATAGTCGCGATACTTCTATAAACATTGCTGGATCTGAAGGACAAAAAGTATCCGTGCAATATACCGGATGTGGCGGCCTGTACCTTCAAAAGGACAGCAGTGCAATTTTACTTGATCCATTTTTTTCAAACCAGCGCGTAATGCGCATCGGCTCCTCTGTTTTTGGTGGCAAATCAGGGAAGAGAAAAATATCCTCCGATCCTAAAATGGTCGAGGTCGGAATGCAAGCGTTGTCAAGCCGGGTTGGATCCTTGGATAAAATCATCGCTATTCTGTCTGCGCATAGCCACTACGATCACCTTTTGGACGTTCCCGCCGTCTTCAACAAATTGGATAAGAAACCAGTCATCTATCTTAGCCGTTCGGGATATAATACTTGTCAAAATGTCATTGACACCTCAAAGATGCAGATCCTCGAAAACTATATGACGACCCGTGAGGTAAACCGTATGCCAATTGAACTTCAAAATGAGGACCGTAAAATTCATATTTATCCCATCCTCTCGGAACATAATCCGCATTTTCGAAACATTAAATTTTTCAGTGGAACAAAGACGCAAGCTGTTCCCTATTTTACAGATGCCTATGCCAAGACGAGGGCCAACGACTGGCTTGAAGGAAATGTGTTTTCATTTCTTATTGATTACTTAGATCAAACGGGAAAGATTGAGTTCCGGATCTTTATACAGTCCTCATCATGTAACCCACCTGCCGGGATACCTGCACCAAAACTCCTTGAAGGCAGACCAGTTGATGTAGCCTTTCTAGGCGTTGTATCCTATCACTTTTCGCCCGGCTATCCATGCGAGGTTGTGAAGGCTTTAAACCCGAGGGAAATCGTGTGGATACATTGGGAAGATTTTTTCCGGAAGTATACTAAGGAACCCAAGACTGCCAGGGGAACCGATATTCCCAAATTTTTTGACATGCCTTGTATCGATTCGTACAAATCGAGGATACTTCTGCCTTGGCCTGGTGTGACGTACGAATTCAGGTAGATTGTTGAGTGTTGAAGTGCAGGGTGCGAAGTGTTGAAGTATGCCAATACCTCAATGTGTAGTAATCATTTAATCATCTGGTTGTATCTAGTTTTCCCTTTTTATTGTTTTTCACCCCACCACCAAAGGCCGACGAACGTACACGGAGCTAATACCATCACTAATTTTTTTGAGGCATCGCGTCTTCTATAACTCTATAGAAAAAAACACTGGTTCACGCAAAGGGCGCAGAGGTGAATTCGCAAAGGGTCAAAATAAAAATTGAACACCTTAATAGAGAAAGGGAGAAATGAACCTGCCTTCGGCAGGTGGCGCAAAGGAAAGCGAGGTGTCGTGCTAAATTTTACGTTTCTGCAAAATATTTCAGAATGCCTCTGGTATTCCTCTGGGTAGTTTTTCCACTTGCCTTTCCCTCTATATAACTAGCGCAGTAATAGGGTTAATTCGTGTTGCGAACTTAATTCTGAGCCGGCGCGTTGGCCCGAGCCAAATGCGGGGGTGGTCCGGCATATGGGCGGAAGCCATGCCTACGCTAAAGCTCCAGCAGGCAGGCATATTTGGGTCTTGACTTTTTTGGTTCTTTTTGTGCCTGCCTGCGCGTAGCCGCTTGCGCCCGCTATAGCTTTCGCGCACGCGGTCGGCGAAAGCACGGTCAAGACAAAAAGAACATAAATATTAATACGACGCATGCAGTATCCTGGTGCAAGCGGCTTTCCTTCAAAGTTATCACCACCAGAACATCACCTTCTTATTGGGATACTCTGCGTTAAAACCGGATCCCTCGGGTACCTGCAGGCTGTC
>JAICGJ010000234.1 GCA_025923195.1 Chryseolinea sp. | reverse complement strand
TCATCCCTTCAAATCTTGTCTAATAAATATGCAATCTGTACTACGGGCAAATACATGAACGACCCAAACATAATTTTCAAGGCAGACCGACGGTCGCCTGACTTCATCAATGAAAATGTCTGGGCGAAGAACAAAACCCCGCATACCGTTACGACTATTGCTGAATTTAGACCGGTGATACCAAATGTAGCCGGCAATAACCCAAGCGGGATCAGGAACATCGTATATATCATGATCTGCATAGCGGTATTCAGATCCTTCGTACCTCCCGAAGGCAGTAGCTTGAATCCCGCTTTCTTATAATCATCATCTGAAACCCATGCAATAGCCCAAAAGTGGGGGAATTGCCAGATGAACTGTATCCCAAAAATGATCAAAGCCTCGTGCGATATCCCACCCGTTGCGGCCACCCATCCCAATAATGGGGGAAGGGCTCCCGGAATCGCGCCGACGAAGACTGCCACAGGTCCAACGCGTTTGAGCGGAGTGTAAACAAATCCATAAAGTATCAAGGAGACAAGCGAAAGTATCGTGGTTAGTACATTGGTGTACATAATCAGTATGGATACCCCAGCAAGCATGCAAGCTACTGCAAAGGAAGCTGCCTCCGTTACTGTCACTCGATCCGTGGGCAATGGGCGGTGCATGGTCCTGACCATGAGTTTGTCCAAATCTTTCTCGATGATTTGATTAATGATCACCGAAGAACCCGACAACAAAAAGCCACCGAGAAAAAGCATTGCCAGTGTAATCCAATTTGTACTTGGTGATGCAAGAACAAATCCAAAGGCGCAGGAGAAGGCGACCAGGAAAGACAACCTGAATTTCAAAAGCTCCAAAAAGGCACGGCTTTTTGCCAACACGAAATCGGAACCTGTGAGATCATTTATGTTCGCTACGATCATCTCGCTAATATAGTATCGGGTCTCCTGTTCAGCCTTAACAAAAATGCAAATTGTACTCCAAATGTCACCGTAGCCAGCAGCAAATGCAGCGGCTGAAGGAAGGCAGGGAAGCCAAAATAAGCCATCCCGATACCCGTTAAAATTGTCCCCAAAATTAGCAGGATTAAGGTAAGTGCGAAAGATTTTGAACCCTCAGTTTTGTACAATCTCACGATTAATCCGACATGAAGAATCAGTACGATCCAGGAAAAGGATCTGTGGATAACAAACTCGCTACCGAGGTTGCGGGCCCATTCAACTCTCGCGACTGAAACCGAGACCTGATCGACGGCTTCCCGTACCTGTGTTCCTAGCAGGATTTGAACAAGGAGTACACCCATGCATGCTGTCAACCACCAGAAACCCAATGACGATTCAATTTCTTTTTCGAAGCTGCTTTGATGCACCAAATAGATCAACAGCGCGACAATAAGCAATGCCAAAAACATATGCACGGTTATTGTCCATGGTGTTAGATTGGTGGAAACAACAAACGAACCTATCCAGCCTTGAAATCCCACCAACAGGAAGGTGAGGCATGCAACCAAAGTCAATTTCCACTCAGATTTTCGAAACCTGAGTGAGACCATAAAGACTGCAAAGATCAAGAGGCCAATAATCACTCCGATCACTCGATTGAAATATTCTATCCAGGTCTTTGTTGGATTAAAATCATTTTCCTGAAGTACACCTGGATCGTTCAAAATTCTCTCGCCTGTCTCCTTTAGACCAAACGTGGTCAGGTATTGTGCAAAACGGATGTTCTTTTTTTCACGATAGGCAGCGTATACTTCTTTGTAATTGGGTGGGAGTTCTGAAACGGATGTTGGAGGAATCCAACGGCCAAAACATTTGGGCCAATCCGGACATCCCATGCCGGAGCCGGAACTGCGAACGATCCCTCCCACGAGTATCAAGACATATACAGCAATCAGTGTCGATATCGTAAGCCTTCGGAATGAACGCATATTTAGTTGATATGCTGATTTCGGCCGTTTTTATGAAAGATAGTCTATCCAGGGAGTCGCCTTTGACCTCTGGATGGGAAGCATATTAATGCTTGCTCCCTTCCACGATGATCGCACCTTCGCCATTTGATGTTTCAAGCTTGATTAGCTCATTTTCATTGGGAAGGTTAGATTCAGGAGTTTCGGAGAACGGTATATGTTGAGGAATGTAATCTTCTTTCGAACCCGGCTTGCTATAATCATATGGCCAGCGGTAAACTGAAGGAATTTCTCCCACCCAGTTGCCATGTCCGGGATTGCGCGGTGTCGTCCATTCCAACGTATTAGATTGCCACGGGTTGGCTGGAGCCACACGACCGCGGAACATACTGTAAAAGAAATTGAACAAGAATATAAACTGCGCAGCGAGTGTAAGAATAGCAGCGGTACTCACCAGCATGTTCAAGTCCGCGAATCCACTAAATGTCTCAAAGTTCGTCCAGGAGTAGTATCTCCTCGGAAAGCCAGCGATACCGATATAGTGCATCGGGAAAAATACCAGATATACACCGACAAATGACAACCAGAAGTGAATCGAACCCAATGTACTATTCATCATCCGTCCAAACATTTTCGGGAACCAGTGATAAATGCCTGCAAGCATTCCAAAGAATGAGGCGCTACCCATCACAAGGTGAAAGTGCGCCACGACGAAATAAGTATCGTGAAGCTGAATATCGATAGCCGAATTACCGAGGAATATTCCGGTGATTCCGCCTGTTAGGAAGAATGATACCATGCCGATCGAGAATAACATTCCCGGTGTGAATCGGATATTGCCTTTCCATAGTGTAGTGACGTAGTTGAATATTTTTACTGCCGAGGGCACGGCGATAATCAGCGTCAACAGCATGAAGATCGAACCCAGGAACGGATTCATACCCGTTACAAACATGTGATGGGCCCACACAATAAATGAAAGAATGGCTATGAATAACATGGAGCCAATCATTGCCTTATAACCGAATATTGGTTTTCTCGAATTCGTTGCAATGATCTCTGACGAAAGACCCAGGGCGGGCAACAATACAATATAAACTTCGGGGTGACCCAGGAACCAAAATAGATGTTGAAACAAAATCGGGCTACCCCCGTCATGCGCTAGGGCTTCACCGCCAATGTAGATATCGGAGAGATAGAAGCTCGTACCAAAGCTTCTGTCGAAAATCAACAACAACGCCGCAGCGAATAATACGGGAAAAGAAAGGACGCCGATAATTGCCGTAAAAAACAGGGCCCAAATGGTAAGTGGCATTTTAGTAAATGACATTCCCTTTGTTCTTAAATTTATCACGGTGGTGATATAATTAATACCACCCAGCAACGAGCTGACGATAAATAACGCCATGGCTACCAGCCAAAGAGTCATACCCACGCCCGATCCCTTTATCGCTTGAGGTAATGCGCTTAACGGAGGATAAATGGTCCAGCCTCCGGAAGCAGGCCCTGTTGATAGGAACAGGGATGTAAACATGACGACACTGGAGAGGAAAAAGAACCAATAGGAGAGCATATTAAGAAATCCGGACGCCATATCGCGGGCGCCGATTTGCAGGGGTATGAGAAAGTTGGCGAACGTGCCGCTCAAACCCGCCGTCAATACGAAAAACACCATGATAGTACCATGCATCGTTACAAGCGCGAGATAAAATTCAGGATCCAGCTTTCCTTCCGGAGTAATCCATTGGCCGAGGACGGGCTTCAGCCAATCAAGGTTCATATCAGGATAGCCAAGCTGTAAACGAAATATTACAGACAGTATCCCTCCCAATAATGCCCAGAAGATTCCTGTGATCAAGAATTGCTTGGCAATTACTTTATGATCCTGACTAAAAATATACTTCGTCCAAAAGTTGCCCTCGTGATGTTCATGTTCATGGTCATCGTGATGGTGAACGTCTTGATGAATGTGTATGTCGGTGGTTGCCATGTCGCTGATAATCTTAAATTCTACTGATCATTTTTTTCCGCTACGGTGGATCCGGGATCATTTTGAAATCCCGCATTGATCATTGCCGCTTCCTTCAACGCATCAGGTACTCTCTCGAGATAGTCCGGATTTTGTTTCAACCATGCTTCCTGCGAAGCCTTCCATTGTTCGTATGCTTCTTCTTCCTCCACGACAACAGCCATCTTCATGGAGAAGTGCCCGCGTCCGCAGATTTCCGTACAAGCCAATTCATAATTAAAATTAGGATTACCTAATTCATCACGCATTTGCTGCGTTGTCTTTGTCACTTTGAACTTGAATTGCGTTGGCATACCCGGCACTGCATCCATTTTCACCCGAAAATGGGGTAAAAAAACGCTATGCAGAACATCCTTTGCCCGGATTTTCAGCAATATTTCCTTGTTGACCGGCAGGTGCAATTCCAGAGACTTGAAATCGTCGAATGAATTCTTATCTGTAAGATCAAGTCCAAATTCATTTACGTCATCGATAAGTCTATAATTATTTTTTCCCAGAGCACCATCTTTTACGCCAGGATATCGCGCGGTCCAGGCGAATTGCTGTCCGATTAATTCGACAAGCTCAGCATCTTTTGCCGCTGGAGCAGTTATGTCATTCCACGCACGGAGACCGGTGAAAATTAAAATTGCAAGCACGATTGCCGGTATGATCGTCCAGGCTAGTTCCAAGTAATGGTTATCAGGATAGTATCTTGCTTTTTGACCCTCGCGGTACTGGTACTGATAAAGAAATACAAAAGCAATGATGCTGATAATAACAAAGGCGGCAATGGAAACGGCCATCGTGATCCAAAACAGAGTATCCGTCCATGTGCCGTGTTCAGAAGCAACAGGCAAATTATAGCTGTCGAAATAGGCTATTGAATACCAGAAGAAACCTCCAATACTTGCTATCATGAAAACGATAAAAAGTGCGGCGTTCACCTTGTTAGCCGTTCCGGGTTTATCGTCTTTTGGTCCCTTTGCGACCGTAATGAGGCTGCTAACACGGAAGATCATATAAAGGATCGCCAGAATTAGAACTATACCCAGAACTATAATCAAACTCATCATATCAGTTTCTAATATTAAATGTGGTGATGAAGACTTTCCTGAAGCATCGGATCATTCTTGCCAAATAATGGCAACTTGGCTAAGTTAGTAAGTACCACCAAAAGGAACACTGCGATAAATATAAATGCAATTCCTATCTCCATAAAACCGAGACCACCATTTTGCCTCATGACACCCGGTGTAACCATGTTAAAGAAATCAAACCAGTGGCCTACGATAATAATTGGACAAACCAACTTCAACATTGACATCTGACGCTTCGCATCCCTTGTCATTAGTAACAAAAAAGGCAAAACAAAATTCAAAATAAGATTGAGATAAAATATCCAGCTGTAGGGACTGGTTTTCATCCGTTCGAAGAAATAGATTGTTTCCTCAGGAATATGTGCGTAATAAATGAGAAGGAACTGGCTAAACCATATGTAAGTCCAGAAAATCGAAAAGGCAAACATGAATTTGCCCAGGTCATGCAAGTGGTTTGAGTTAACAATTTTTAAATAACCAGCCCCTTTCAGGTACACGACAATTAGCGTAATCACGGCCAGTCCGGAGACCCACCAGCTCGCAAAGACGTACCAACCGAACATGGTACTAAACCAGTGCGTATCGATGCTCATCACCCAATCCCATGCGGCGATGGATGAGCTTATCCCAAAAAAGATGAGAAATACTGTTGATAAGACAACATTTTTGTGCCAGAAAGAAGTCGTGGGTTCAAGATCCTCCGCCATCATGTTCTTACGGATCATGATAAAAAACCAATACCAAACTCCGAAGAATAAAACCATCCTGAATATGAAAAAAATAGGGAATGTACCACCTTCCAAAGGCCAAAAAAAGAAAGGTCCTTTTTTTGTGATAATTGCGTCGTAGTCGGGGTTCGGTGCACCGTTGTCCAACTTATCCCCATACAAATAATCGTGCGTCCAGTGAAAAATATCATGGTTTGTAAACACCCATAGGGCCAGCATCAAAATTCCCGCAATCGGGATCCAGGTACCCATGGCGAGCGCGACACGCTTTACTCCAACCGACCATCCCGCCTGGGCTGCGTATTGGATCGCAACGAAAAAAAGGCCGATAATGCCAAGACCTGCAAAGAACACATTGTTCATCCAAAGCGACGTAATGATTCGTTTGATCCATGGCGCCTTTTCCACTCCGTGACTTTCATTCGCATGTTCTTCAGCGGCAGTTGCATGTTGCTGTGCACTGGCGACTAGCCCGTTTGTATTCAATGAAGTATGCCCACCTTGTCCTTCTTCGTGATGACTATCGACGGTCACCGCCAGGATGACGCCAAGGACAAACAACCCAACACCTACTATTAAAAGGATAAAGAGGTTCTTTCGGGTCTCTGCCTTGAATTCATAATGTTCTTCCGCAATTACTACTTGATGAGCCATTGTTATTTCATTATCCGTTGTCGGTTGTCGTTTCCTCTTATTTCTGCAGCGTTTTTACGTACTTGGAGATTTTCCAGCGATCTTCTACGCTGATCTGTGATCCATGCGCCCACATCAACCCTTTGCCATGCGTAATGACGTGGAAAATATGTCCTTCCGAAATATTCTTTAGCGCGTCGCCTTTCAAGTTAGCCACGCCGTTGTAAGTGCCCTTTTGAACTTGTCCCCTGCCGGGTTCCTCGACAGTCACACCGGCAGCAACCTTTCCGTCACCGGTTCCAGTAGCGCCGTGGCAATGGTCGCAATACGTGTCGTACAAAATTTTCCCCTCGGCGATTAATGCGGCAGTAGAGTCAAGCGGATTCTTAAGCGATCTCGCGGCAAACGCGAGACTGTCTTTACCCAGTCGGTATGGCAGCCAGCCATGCTTGTTCCGACTTACCGTATTAGCCGGCGGCAGGCGCATATTCATTGCGTTAGGGTTCCACTGATTGGAGTTATAAAATTCTGCATGACCGTCACCATAGTCAATCGAGGTCAACCAACTTCCGGCATCCTTGTCCACAATTTGTGTGTAAGGCTCATACGGAACTGAATGATACATATTCGGCGCATATTCAGTACCCTGTCTATCACCGCTTGCCCCGCATGAAGTCAGGAGCACTGCAGTGAGAAATGCCAGGAATATGTTTGTAACAATTCGCATAATAGATATCCTCTGATTAATCAAAATTCTTCTCATTTACTTCCGACGCTCCAGCCGTCTTCAGGATGCTTGCAATTTCTTCCTTGCTCTTGCCCTTATTCAAAGCCAGATCGATGGCCATGATGTGTTTATCCTCAGTGCTCCTGAGGTCAAACTGGCGCGGCCACGCATACGGCTTCAGTCCGCTGACGATAAGAAAGGTACCCACCATGCCCAGAGAGGCTAAAAGCACTGTAAGCTCGAAAGTCACCGGTATGAAAGGAGGCAATGAAATAAAGTTTTTACCTCCGATGATCATGGGCCAGTCGACACCCAGCATCCACATTTGCATAATAAGTGCAAGTGCTGTCCCCAACATACCAAACATGAAAGCCGCAATGGGCAGACGGGTGCGTTTGTACCCCAACTCTTCATCAAGACCATGAACGGGAAAAGGTGAAAAAACCTCGTGAATCTTAACGCCGCTTTCCCGTACTTTTCGTACGCCATTGATCACAAGTTCCTCGTCATCAAATACGCCTACTAAAAAGTTTTTATCTGCATCCATTGCTGTATGTTTAAAATGGGATAACTAATGGTGAGTTTTCTCACCCGTTGTTTTTTCAGAATCAGACTTAATTATGCTTTTCACCTCCGCCATATTGATGACCGGGAAATATTTGGCAAACAATAAGAACGCAGTAAAGAAAAATCCAAACGTAAACAGGTATTCACCAATGTCGTACATGGTCGGATGAAACATGGTCCAGCTCGACGGCACGTAGTCGCGGTGCAGCGATGTAACAATGATCACGAAGCGCTCGAACCACATTCCGATATTGACGACGATCGAGAGAATAAAAGTCGCCATGATGCTGGTCCTGATTTTCTTGATCCAGAAAAGCTGAGGGGAAATTACATTACAGGTCATCATTGACCAATACGCCCATGCGTATGGCCCCTGTACCCGATTGTAGAACGCATATCCTTCATATTCTACGCCTGAATACCATGCGATGAACAGCTCAGTGATATAGGCAATACCTACGATCGAACCTGTGACAATAATAATGATGTTCATCAGCTCAATGTGATAGATGGTAATGTAATCCTCGAGCTTAAACACTTTTCGGGTCACCAGCAACAAGGTCAACACCATCGCAAATCCCGAAAAGATAGCACCTGCCACGAAGTAGGGAGGGAAAATAGTTGTGTGCCAGCCTGGTATTACCGATGTTGCGAAGTCCATGGATACGATTGTGTGAACGGACAACACGAGGGGAGTGGAAACCCCTGCGAGAATGAGTGCAACGGACTCATACCTCATCCATGCCTTGGCGCCTCCCTGCCATCCAAAGCTCAGGATGTTGTAGATGGAAGCCCTGGTCTTGTTGCCAAGCACGACGGCACGGTCGCGGATCACAGCAAAGTCAGGAATAAGACCCATGTACCAGAACACAAGAGATACGGTAAAGTAAGTTGAGATCGCAAAAACGTCCCACAACAAAGGCGAGTTAAAATTGACCCACAGTGAACCAAACGTATTTGGTAAAGGCAATGCCCAGTAGAAGCCCAGCCACAAACGCCCCATGTGCATTAGGGGAAACGTTGCAGCACAAATAACTGCAAAAATTGTCATGGCTTCAGCGGCGCGGTTAATTGACATTCTCCATTTTTGTCGGAACAACAAAAGGATAGCAGAAATGAGGGTACCAGCGTGACCAATACCGACCCACCAGAC
>JAICGJ010000233.1 GCA_025923195.1 Chryseolinea sp. | reverse complement strand
GGTGTTTTAAGGGTGAACATTGCGAACGTTTATACATTGCAGCAGACAAAGGAGGCTTTTGAAGCTAAGGAGAAGAAAAGAGTCTTAGGCAAGATTGCCATCGAGGTAAAAAAAGCATTTATGTGAAAGCAATGGGGGGCTATGGGATGATAACTACTGGCACCTGACTATTTTCAACCAGGTCGTCGAAAGATTCTTTGTGAGCCGACCTTAGGTTTTTGTTGATCACTAAGAAATTAATAGGGTTATTCTTAGTGTGCTCCTCGACACGGTCTGCAAGAAACCCAACTTCTGTTTTGAAATCATAAGACACTTTTCCTCCGCGAAGAAAGTCCCTTTCGAGGATTCCAAAATTCTCTTGGGCCTTTTCTTCTATTTTTCTCCTCGTATCCCTGACAGTTTCGCCATTTTCGCCACGAATAAGGCGGTATGGATATAAGATCGTGAGATGTGCGCTGTTTCTGCGTGCATTGGCGATGGCCCATTGGAGGGCTTTCCTTGAAGACGAGGAGAGATCTATGACACATAAAACTGAAGCCGCCATGACTAAATACCACGTTATTACCCTTCAAACTTAAAGACAGACAATCATTAAAGTTCGAACTTTGATCAACGGCAAAAATGATTTTTATCATCTATTTCAGTGTATTATCTTACAGACCTTATGTCATCTCACCGCTCCTTTTTGTTTATCGATACTAACGCTTTCAAGGAAATCTTTCAAAGTATGTCCGAAGGGATCATCATTGTGGATGAAAGTGGAAAAATTGTCATCGCTAATCCGGTATCAGAGCAAATTTTTGGATACGGAGCAAATGAACTGACTGGAGTTGAACTTGAAAATTTATTGCCTGCCCGCTATCGCACCCGCCATATAAGTTTCCGACATGGATTTAACAGGCATCCTGAACCACGTCGAATGGGGTTCGGTCGTGACCTTAAGGCATTAAGGAAGGACGGAACGGAATTCCCAGTAGAGATAAGTTTGAGCTTCACAAAAGTAAAAGACCAACTCCTGGTGATGGCCTTCATCAGCGATATTTCGCAGCGAAAGAAGGCAGAGGAAGCACTTAAACAGAGCGAGGAACAATTGCTAGTTTATGCCGCAGAACTTGAAAGAAAAGTTGAGGCGAGAACTCGCGCTTTGAACAATACTATAGCAAGACTGGAGGATGAAGTTCGTGAACGAAAAAAAGCGGAAGAGGAAGTTCGTAAGGCTTTTGAAAGAGAACGAGAATTAAATGAATTGAAATCCAAATTTGTCTCCATCGCATCGCATGAATTCAGAACGCCCTTGAGCGCCGTACTAAGTTCTGCGTCATTGATAAATCAGTATAAGGATAAAGGAGAATTGGAAAAAGTTGATAAGCATGTTGTAAGAATAAAATCATCGGTTAACCACCTCACTTCCATCCTGAATGATTTTTTATCACTAGGTAAACTGGAAGAAGGTCGGGTAGAGATCAAGACTGAATGGATTCCCCTTGTTGATTTCATTAGAGAAATTAGGGAAGAACTCTCGGAAACATTGAAGGCAGGACAAGATATTTTAATTGATTGTCCCCAAGAGATTGACCAAATAAATTCAGACATTCGTATACTAAGGAATATCCTGTTCAATCTGATATCAAATGCCAGCAAATATTCGGACGTGAATAAGAAAATTTACGTGAACTTTGCTCAATATGACAAAAAAATGAAAATTGATATACGCGATGAGGGCATCGGTATCCCCGAAGAAGATTTCAAGCATATGTTCGACCGCTTCTTCAGGGCAAGCAATGCCGGTAATACGCAAGGTACGGGCCTGGGATTGAATATTGTGAAGCGCTACGTGGAATTGCTTGGAGGATCTGTTTCATTCACGAGCACATACGGCAAGGGCAGCACATTTTCGATCATTTTGCCAATTAATAATATGTTATGAAAAAAATTTTATTGATCGAGGATAATCCGGATGTACGCGAAAACACTGAGGAAATTCTCTCATTGGCCAATTATAATGTAATTACTGCACCAAATGGGAAAATAGGGGTTGAACTAGCCCAGCATGAAAAACCGGATCTCATCATATGCGATATCATGATGCCTGAGCTCGATGGCTATGGAGTCCTCCACATTCTCAGCAAGAATGAAGAAACCGCAAGCATTCCATTTATCTTTCTAACCGCTAAAACGGAAAAGGCAGATATTCGGAAGGGTATGACTCTGGGTGCAGATGATTACCTTACTAAACCTTTTGATGATACGGATCTGTTGAATGCTATTGAGGTCAGGCTGAGAAAGAACGCTATGAAGCGCACAAATTATGATGCCACTTCCGAAGGACTGGAAAATTTTTTCAAGGATGCACAGCACGCATTGAATATTAAGGATCTGGGACAAGGTAGAAAGGTGAAGCAATTAAAGAAGAGAACCGAGGTTTTTGCAGAGGGCGACTTGCCGCTGAATGCTTTTTTTATCAAATCAGGAAACGTAAAGACATTTAAGTCTAACCCTGATGGCAAGGAACTCATCATGAATCTCTACGCGACCAACGATTTTTTTGGATTCGAAGCCATTCTTGAAAATACAAATTATAATGAGTCGGCGGTGACCATGCAGGATACCGAACTTATAACCATACCGAAGTACGACTTCATGCTAATGATCCAGAAGCACCCAGACGTGTCGAAGAGTTTCATCAGCCTTCTTTGCAAGAAAGTCGTCGATCGTGAGAAGCAACTTCTCAATCTCGCATACAATTCCGTACGGCAGCGTACAGCCGAGGCGTTATTGAAAGCTGACACTTTGAAGGATTCGAAGTCGGCTATTTCTATTTCACGCGACGATCTGGCTAAAATGGTAGGAACCGCTGCTGAATCGGTAATTCGTGTTTTATCGGATTTTAAAGATGAAGGCCTGATAGAAACGGAAGGGGCAAAAATAAAAATTGTTCAGCCTGCAAAACTGGAAAAAGTGGTTCGGTGGAACGTCGCAAGATAGCGTTTCATGCCTGAATGGTTTTTCGAGTAATATTGGGAGGATCCGCGCCACTAGCGGCACAATACCGTGTCAATAAGCCCTTGTTTTATTGACAAATTCTGCGAATGGTTTAGAACCAGGACCCGAGCGATTAAGAGTACTCCAGACAACAGAAGCATTCCACTCGTTACGTAACGAACATTGAATTTAAGTTTTCTTATTATCACGGGTAGGATACCCATGAAGCCAAGCATAGCAGGTAATGTGCCAGCGCCAAAGAAAGCCATAAAAGCGAAACCTTCAATTGGCGACGACAAGGTAAGGCAGTAAGACAACGCGATCAACACCAGCCCACATGGAAGCAGTCCGTTTAAGGCGCCTAGTAGCAAGACCGATAACCAATTTTTTTTGTTGATGAGCTGACTGAAGAAAGCCTTGACAAGAGCTGAAAAGTTTCCAATTGGTTTGAAGATTCTATGACTATTTACTTTGAGTAATCCCATGCCTGCCAGCAACAACAAAGTACCCAGAAGGATTGAAAATAGATTTTGAAACCTTGAAATTGGAAGAAGGTAACCAATCGATGCAACGATGGTTCCTATGCAAGCATACGTAAGAATTCTTCCGCTATGATAGAGAAGTCTCTTCAGGACGACTCGTGCGTTTGACTGAGTCACTGCCATAGCAAGCGGACCGCACATGCTAACACAATGCAAGCTACCCGCAAATCCCATCAGCAATGCAGTGGCTACCATGTCAGATAAAAATTACTTGTTCATGAAAAAATTCTTTTCCATCCATTGTCCATAGCATTCTAGCCCGGTACAATCCCCGGCCGAGTCTGTTTGTTTCGAATTCCTGTATCATACTTTCGGAAGGACGCAAGGTAAATTTCTTATCCATTGCTGAATCCGACGGTCTAAATAAATTCAATTCACCTGCCTCAATTCGGCTGAACGAATCAAAAGTGATTTGAATTGTACTTTCTCCCGTAACGATGATCTCAGGCTTTGCTGGTAATGCAGAGGTATTCTCGATCCTAATGATTTGTTTCTGAAACTCAAGTTCCTCTTTATAATAGTCCTTTGACACAAGGCTGACGTCAGCGCGCATGCAGACGACAACCAGAGTCCCAATAAACCCAGCAAATAATACAAATGATACGATAATCCATTTACCCCAATTCATAATTTCTTGTTTATTCTCGTTTTGCGTCGGAAGCCTTCTTAACCGGTCCGATAAATTTAGCCTTTACGGTTTCAATAAGTTTGTCATCTTTATAAATGCCTAGTTCAATTACGGTTCTAGCATTTGTAACTTTTGATTCAGGTATCTTTATGAAGTAAACACTTTTTACAAGTCCCTCAGCCGGTACAATGATTGCCTTGCCGTCTGCTTTCATAATTGTCGCAAATTCAGGCGATTCCACCTTAAGGTGCAGATTCATTTCACCAAATGTTTTATTCACAAACTCCACATTGTAGAGATTCGTGATGAAACCCGGTTCGCGCTGGTATAACGTGCCAGGAACTTTTAAGATTGTTGTTTCAACATCTGAGCGGGTGATCAATGCAAAGCTCAGCAATCCAATTAAAGCGACTAACACAATTGAATAGCCAATTACTCTTGGCGTTATCAAATTAAGTATTCCATTCGTAATGCTGTTGATTGAGGCGTAGCGTATCAGCCCTTTGGGCTTGCCAATTTTAATCATTACATCATCGCAGGCATCCATGCAAGCTGTACAATTTACGCATTCCAGTTGCGTTCCATTTCGTATATCTATGCCAGTAGGGCACACGTGGACACATAACTTACAATCGACGCAATCACCGAGGGGGGCGTCTGCTTTCTGGTTCTTTCTTAAATGTCCGCGGGGTTCGCCTCGAATCCAGTCATAGGCAACAACAATTGAATCCTTTCCCAGAAGCACGCCCTGCAATCTCCCATACGGGCATACAGCGATGCATGCCTGCTCGCGAAACTTTGCGAAGAGGCCATAGAAGATGCCCGAAAAGGAAGTTATTCCGATGAATCCAGCGATGTTTTCGGAAGGTGAATTGCTTATGATACTTAGTGTATTCTCAATGCCAACGATATACGCCATCAATGTATGCGCAATGAGTACGGAGATAGAGATAAAGAGAAAATGTTTAAGCGTTTTCTTACCTATCTTTTTGAAACTCAAGGGCTCCTTTGCAAGTCTGCGCTGGGATGTGGCGTCGCCTTCTATCCAATACTCAATTTTTCTAAATACCATCTCCATAAACAAGGTCTGCGGACAAAGCCAACCACACCAGATACGACCAAAAACGACGGTAAATAGTATTATGAATACGAAAAATGTCATCAGCACAACAGCTAGCAAAACAAAGTCCTGGGGCCAAAAAGCCTGACCAAGTATGACAAACTTGCGTTCGATGATATTCATCAGCAGCAGGGGTTGACCATTGATCTTTATGAACGGTCCTGCAAACAACAGAGAAAGCAGTACGATCGTAACCAGAATTCGCCAGTTATGATATTTTCCCGACGGCATTTTTGGATATATCCATCGCCGTCTGCCTTCTGAATCTACGGTAGCGATACTATCCCGGAACTCATCATCGGCATATGAATCCAACGGACTGCCTGTACTCTTAGACAATCTCTCCTTCCGTACATCAATTCTTACAGTTCCATCCATTTCCTATATGATTCGGTATCAAAATTTCATAGCGACGCTTGAACGTCAGTGGTATCAGATTTTTCAGGCGCTGGTTTAAATAAATCGCCCTGAGGGGCTTTTGCATTTTGAGGATTCGATCCTTTTAAACTCATCACAAAAAATGTAACATCCCGTAGATCTTCAGGCTTCATCGCTTTGCCCCAGGCCGGCATGCCTTTTTCGATAGCTCCGTTCTTGATTGTCGCGAAGATATTCTTTATGTCGCCACCGTGCAGCCAATAGTCATCAGTGAGATTAGGTCCGATGGTATTACCGCCTCCATCATTTCTGTGGCATGATCCACAGTTATTATTCATGAATACTACTTTGCCTTTCTCTATCAATGTAACATCGTTTGTGAATTCCAATGCAGCCTCATCGATTGCTGTTACCGGCTGAGAAGCTTTAAGTTTTCGTGCTTGCTCTTCAGCCAACGCGATTTCATGTTGATATTCCGCTTCAGAAAGCGGAAGGCTTTTCGATAGATGAAAGACAAAAAGATAAATAGCTGACCAACCAATTGTTCCCCAAAATAGCCATTTCCACCAAGGTGGAAGGTGGTTATCCAATTCCCTAATGCCATCGTAATTATGGTCAAGCTCAATATTCTTTTCCTCTGCTACAGGCACGGAAGCATTGAGTTTCTGTACTAAGGCAGACCACCACGTAATTTTTGGAACATATACCTTTCCAAGCTTGCGGGCTTTCTCATGTTCGGCCTGTGTTGCAAGGAGATTCAATATTTTGATAAGGTAGATGCCTACCACGGCAGTTAATATTGCGGTAATGAATACCAAAAGGATGATTGCGTAAACCGGTAGCAGGGGATGACCCGCAGGATCATCCCAAAAAGAATCATTTGTAGATTCTTGGGCCAGTGCCGCTACCGTTAAGCCCGCCAACATAGTGGTTAAGCATATTCTTTTCATAACGTTGCTATTTAGAAGTCTCTGGTTCGTCAGCGCTGGATTCCTGAATTGGTAACGCCTTCATTTTTTCGATAAACTCCTTGTCCCTTGTAAACACCCACAAGAGCAGGCCTACAAAAAAGATAAAGAAAATGACGAAGGAAATAACTGGCCAGATGGCGATGTTATCAATGCTTTGGAGGATGTTCTTATACATAGTAGTAATGTTATACTTGTTATGGATTTGTAGCGGCCGGCTTCTCTGCAAGGGTTTGCCCTTTGATGTCCTTGCCCAAACGTTGTAGGTAAGCAATCAGGGCGATGATTTCAGCATCTTCCGCCACCTCAATCCCATCGGCCTGGAGTGATTTCGTTATTTCCTGAGCTTGCATTTCGAGATCTTCGTTGGCCTCATTCTCATAATCGGGGGCGTACGGAACTCCTATTTTTCGAAGCGCATTAATCTTCCCTGGCGTATCATTTATATTGATGGATTGTTCAAACAACCAGGGATACGCAGGCATTATAGATCCTGTCGACACGGCATCCGGCGCTAACATATGGTTGTAGTGCCAACTGTTTGAATACTTGCCACCAAGCCGATGAAGATCAGGTCCAGTCCTTTTTGATCCCCAGAGAAACGGGTGATCGTAAACAAACTCACCTGCTTTTGAATATTCTCCATATCTCTCCGTTTCAGAACGGAAAGGCCGCACCATCTGAGTATGACAATTCACACAGCCCTCCCGTATGTATATGTCACGACCATGCAATTCAAGAGGAGAATAAGGCTTCACACTAGCGATGGTCGGAACATTAGATTTGATGAGAAATGTCGGAATCATTTCAATGATACCACCGACAAGTATTGCGATCAGTGTCAAAACAGTGAAGACTATTGGCTTATGCTCGAGAACGCGGTGATGCCATCCTGCATTCCTGGACGCAACATATTCACTTACCAAAGGCGCTGCTTCTGCTTCCTCATTGGCCACAAATTTTCCGGCGTACGCCGTCTTGATGAGGTTGTACGTCATGATGATGGCACCAATAAGATAGAATGTGCCACCTATCGCTCTCAAGCCGTACAGCGGAAGAATCTGGACAGTGGTCTCCAAAAAGTTTTTATAAACCAAGAAACCCTCGGGATTGAATTCCTTCCACATCAGACTTTGCACGACCCCAGAGACGTACATGGGCAGTGCGTAAAAGATAATCCCTAAGGTTCCAAGCCAAAAATGTGTGTTTGCAAGCTTTGTAGAATACAGGGTTGTCCTCCACATGCGCGGTACAGCCCAATACAACATTGCGAATATCAAGAAGCCATTCCATCCCAAACCCCCGACATGCACGTGAGCAACGATCCAGTCGGTAAAGTGTGCTATGGCATTAACATTCTTAAGTGACAGAAGCGGACCTTCGAGTGTAGCCATACCGTATGCTGTTACGGCAACTACCATAAATTTTAAAACTGGATCTTCCCGCACGCGGTCCCATGCCCCGCGAAGCGTCATTAATCCATTCAACATCCCGCCCCATGACGGTGCGATAAGCATAATCGAGAATACAACCCCGAGCGATTGCGCCCAGTCTGGAAGCGAAGTATATAACAAATGATGTGGTCCGGCCCAGATATAAATAAAAATCAAGGACCAAAAGTGTATGATGGAAAGGCGATAGGAATATACCGGCCTGTTTGCCGCTTTAGGCAGAAAATAATACATGAGCCCCAGAAATGGAGTGGTGAGAAAAAAGGCAACCGCATTGTGTCCATACCACCATTGTACTAAGGCATCCTGTACGCCAGCATACCAAGAATAGCTCTTGAACAGCGTCACCGGCATTTCAAAAGAATTCACGACGTGGAGTACCGCTACCGTTACGAATGTCGCGATGTAAAACCATATAGCGACATACATATGACGCTCACGACGCTTCAGTATGGTGCCGATCATATTCCAACCAAATACAACCCATATGATGGTGATGGCAATGTCTATCGGCCATTCCAACTCTGCGTATTCTTTAGAGGTGGTCATCCCCAGCGGCAGTGTGATCGCCGCGGCAAGAATGATAAGTTGCCAGCCCCAAAAGTGAATCCAGCTAAGCATGTCGCTGAACATACGGGTCTTCAGCAACCTTTGCATAGAATAGTATACACCTGCAAACATGGCATTGCCTACGAACGCAAAAATGATGGCATTCGTATGCAGCGGCCGGATGCGCCCAAACGTTGTATACTGCGTATCAAAATT
>JAICGJ010000232.1 GCA_025923195.1 Chryseolinea sp. | reverse complement strand
TAATTGTTAATTGTTGATTGTTGATTGTTGATTGTTGATTGTTGATCTGTTCGCGTATATCGGTAAGGTTGTAAGTGGTAAGTAGTAAGTAGTAAGTAGTAAGTAGTAAGTAGTAAGTAGGCGAGCGGAAGGAAGCAAATGATGCGGTTAAATGTATGAATCGTATCTCGAGGTGGTAAGAGTGGGCCAGTACCATTCAATGAATTAGAGAAATTCATTCTTGCGTTGGATCTTTCTGTCTTTGCGGTATAAAACGGTTGCCACCAGTGGAAATACATTAACGCAAAGCCACGGTGACGCAAAGGAGATATTCATGCTCCAAGAGGCGATGGGGTTACATTGACTCACATCATTTACGCCAGTATATAAATTCACAGGAATTCGTGCCTTGCGTCTTTCTGTCGTAATTAAACCCTTTGCCGAAGGCAGACATCTACCCCACGTGCAGAAACGTCCAATCGGGAGCTACACCTTCGTTGACCTTCTTCAATAACCCCATCGTTTCATCATAAGGTTTTGACTGCAGGTCGCCGTTGATAGCATCGTGCAGGTGATGATTCATATAAGGGTCCAGAAGACCGTGGGCGGAGGCAAGGGAGGCTAAGTTCCTTATGGTGATGCTCATTTCTTCCATAAGGGCTTCCATTTTTTCGAGTTCGGGTTGGACAGTGGTCATAAAGTAGGAGGTTTTTTTGTTGAACGTTGTCGAAAAATTTTACTGCTCAGTAGCCTTCTGGATAGACGTCTAAAATGTACGACGTTTCCCTGCGCACCCGACTTGCGATTTTTCCAACTAATTTTTACGTCTTTAATTCAACGTTTAAATCCGTTGACTTGCGGGTGTTATCATAACACTTATCGAGTAAAGGTTTAAATCTGATTTATCAAATTAGGCCCGGAACTTTGGATTTTTTCATGGGAAACCCTGGCACGGGACGGATCAAACAAAAAAAATTACTGCGCGGCCGGCATCCCCCAGGCCTTTCAGAACGTGTATCGATCCCGTCTATGAAAATCTCAATCAAAAATCTAAAATCTGTAATCTGCAATCCCACGGTTCTATTCATGTAGATTTCGCTCGATAGACCTGCTGATCATACAGATCCGGCTATCCATTTCCAACGCCTGTTCATCCAGCTTGGAGATGTAATATTCCTTTTGCGATGGGTCTACTTTGATCAGGTGCAGCAAACCTAACATACGGGCAAGCGGAGCGCGCAGGGAGTGTGAATTTTCATAGGCGATGTCGGCCAGCTGTTTATTCTTCTCTGCAATGCGGCTTGTCTTTTTTTTGATAATAGCCACTAAATCCTTGTTGAGCTCAGAAAGCTGCTGATAACTTGACTGCAATTTTGCATGTTGATCCCTGATCTTGACATTTTTCAGGTTGAGAATCGCGACCAGGTCAGTGAGCCTCCCCTGATTCCTAGCGTATCGTTCTTTTAAGAGGCTGGTGAGAATGGTAATTACCGTATAAACCACTAGGTAGGGTATAGCTTGACGAAACACGACTATTAGGGAAACGTGCTTATATTCCTTGACAAGGGAAGCCACGAAGGATACGTGGATACTCCATTGTACCAGTTTCCCGAGAATACCCCGACTCACCAGGGACGACATAAAACCAATAGTGATCAATAGGACGCAGGTTGCGTGATGGAATTCAGGATAGGCAAATCCCCGGAGAGCAATAACCCCGTTGAGCAGGGCCAGGCTGACCAACGCAGCCTGGTGGAACCTCACATGCCTGATGGCATAAAGGGCAAGCAACAATACTTCAACTGCGAGCAGGTTGGCTGGCACGATGTATGCCAGGTTCTTCGTGAGCAGCAAGTCAAAAACAACTGCGACGGTGCAACCGATCAAGCCCACAATAAGCATTGCCCGAAAAAAAACTTCTTCAATACATTCGTGCAGATTTGCAGAATTCTTTTTGGTAAGCCAGTCGATCGTCATCATGTAATGGATAATAGTTAGTATGCAATTACAAGTCGGTTTGGCTTAGCCGCAAGAGCCATCCTTCGGCAGCCGAGGCTGGAGAAGGTGGACTCATGCAGTTTAGGTAAAATGGTAATTAGGCGTGGTCATCAGCACCGGTCCCCATTGGTTCTTGCCTAATCAGCCATTTTTCGCGGTGCAAAAGTCGCCCTTAACGATCATTTGTTTTACAGGAAGATTACCAGATTTAATAAACGGTCTTCTTGAATTAACCAAGGGAAAACCCTTAGAACTCCACCAGCTTGTTTCTTAATGCATACAACATGAGGTTCAGGGTATTTTTGGAATTTGTTTTAGACAACAAATTGGTTTTGTGTCCTTCAACCGTTTTCTGACTAATGAACAACAGATCCGAAATTTCCTTTGTACTATATCCTTTGCAGATCATCCGGAGCACCTCTTCTTCGCGTTTCGTAAGATGGTGACCCTCGCGGAAGGCTACCTTTGGATTCGATATACTGACAATAATGTTGCGCAGAAGCTCCTGTGAAAAATAGGAACGTCCTTGATGGATCGCGTTAATTGCTTTTTCTAGTTCATCTATACCGGCTTCTTTGATAAGAAATCCTTTTACGCCTGCAGCTACCATTTTATGATAATATTCCTGGTCGCTATACATGGATAGAGCAATCACATGAACACCTGGATACTTTTCGGTGGTTTTTTTCGTTGCCTCAATGCCATCCATTACGGGCATACCAATATCCATAAGTACCACATCAGGTAAAGTTGTCACCAGAAGATTCAGATATTCCTGGCCATTGGCAGCAGTACCGATGACCTCAAATTCCGGAATCTGGTTCAACACGAATTTCAGTCCGTCGCGGAACATTTGGTGATCATCCACCAGGATAATTTTGATTTTACTCATACTATAGACTGATATCAATAGAAAGAGAAAACCCGCTCCTGACTTTTTCAAATTGAAGTAATCCGTGGACTGAATTCAGCCTGCTTAGGATATTTTTTAGTCCAATACCTTTTGAATTGTCCAGTAGGACTTTGTCGAAGTCAAAACCAGTACCGTTGTCGCTATAAAGAATGACAAATTCATTTGTGTGAATCAGAAGATCGATGTTGATCAGGTTTCCACGCGAATGCGTGATGGAATTGTTGATGAGTTCCAGCAACACCCTGTACGTAACGATTTCGATATTGGATGATAATCGGTAATCATCCTCAAAATTGTGGTTAAATACAACGGTAAAGGTATTGCTCTGGTTAATCCGGTCAACATGAGTCTGAATGGCGTTGATCAGTCCCATGTCTTGCAGCAAGTGGGAGCTCAGGTTGTGGGATATTTTGCGGATCGACTTTATCGAATCATCTACAGTCGAAATCAGTTGATTGATCAGGTCCTTCTTAGCTGGCAAGTCTTCCTGCTGGCGCAGGGACTGAACATACATTTTTATGGTCGATAAGATTGGTCCGAGATCGTCATGAAGATCTTTTGCAAATCTTGAGCGTTCGTTTTCCTCAGCCTGTATGACAGCATGAAGAAGTTTCTGCTCGTTTTGTTTTCTTTCGCGTATGTCGCGAATGGTCGCAAGTATTGATTTCTGTTCATTGAAAAAGATGATGCTGTAATTTACCTCCACGGGAATTCGGGTTCCCTGTTTAGTCACCATGTGTAGTTCACGTATTGTTGCCGGGTGAATCTTATCAATCATAAGCTGATTGATGAGTCGTTTGTCATCCTGAACGACGAAGTCCGCCGCCCGGTTTCCCAGCAAGAATGTTCTTGGATAATCGAGCAAGGCAACAATGGTTTGATTGGCTTCTCGGATTCTGCCTTCAGCATCGCACACGATAATACCATCATTACTTTCGTCAAACAACTTCTTAAAATTTATTTCTTTCTCGGTCACTTTGTTTTCCATCTCTTTCGTGTATTCGAGTTGCTTGATGAGCTCTTCGTTGTATTGATTCAGAGTGTGGTTTGATTCATTCAGTTCGTGTATGGACTGGAGGAACGAACGTTGCAGCCTGCCCACCCCCTGGATGACAATAAATAGGAGGAAGAGATATAAGGCCACCCGCCCTAACCAGATGACTCGCTCGTTTCTGAGTTCGCCAGGATTGATTAGGGCTTCGATAACGCTAAATGCGAACAACGCGGTGATGATGATATACGCCAAACTTGAAACAATGATGATCATGTTGGAAGTGGATCTATCAAAGATCAGGAGCGCTACCATAGAGGAAAATATGAAGAAGTGAAAGGACGCCTCTGCGGTGCCGTTGATCAACAGTGATTTAATACCAAGGACCGTAAATACAATGACAATAGCCCAGGTCTTTTTCTCATAGTCGATCGATTTTCCTGCCAGCAGAATTAGGGCCATGAAAAGCGTCAGGGCGGTGTTGAATATGCTGTTGAAAACCGGGAGTCCGAGGTCTATATCGCGGATTATAATAATCGTAGCGAGAAGGGCCCCTGACACGGTTGTAGCCTTTAAAATATTATCAACTATGCTCTTCTTTTCGCTGACAATGGAGATTGGCATAATAGGGATGTTTAGGGTTTACCATCGCCTTTTTAGCAGTTGTTTTAATTTACCCACAACTGCGGCAAAAGCCAAGTTTGCAGGACTAGAATTGAGGATGAGAGTTATTTAAGCACTTAGTATGTTGATTGTACCGTGTCGAACGGAATTTCGACAGACAGTTACGACACGAAAAAATCGCGGCCCAAAAATCCTGCCGACCGCGTAGGTTCCTCCTAGATGACGAGCACACTGCCTTTGGCAGGAAGAATTCGAACCTTACAATCGTAATCGCGCAAAACGGGTTCAGTCTCAGCTGGGCAAGTTCTGGGCGTAAAAGAAAAAGGCTTTTAGACCAATAGCTTCTAAAGCTAGCATCCAAAAGCCTTTTAAATCTTCAAGGATAAAACTATCCCAGATTCAAGAATGACCATTCAGGTCTGGATCCCTCATTAACTTTTTTCAGGGTACCTAAGATCTCATCTAAAGGTTTTGAGTTCAGATCACCATCGACTGCATCGTGCAATTGATGATTCACATAAGGGTCCATGAGCCCATGGGCCGCCGCCATTGAGGCTAAATTCTTGATGGTAATGCTCATTTCTTCCATCAATGCCTCCATCTTCTCAACATCGGGTTGGGTTGTAGTTGTCATCATAACTGGTATAAACTTAACCCGACTTTTATGGTTCCCTTTTCCAAAACTTTTTTAGTCGACATGCATACCAACTGTCCTGAAGGACTTTTCTTACCGCTAAAATAATTAGTGATGGCAGGCGTCCTCGGGCGCCGCATGTTTCATCCCAACAAGACGGTTCCAAATTATTGTCTGGAAATCCTCATCATTCATTATGGTAAGATTCTGATAGTCTGAGTATATTCGCAGTTCAGAGCTACTCGTACAAGAGACTGGTACGAAGCGCCGGTTTTGGGTCGGGTATGCATTTAGTACTTTTCTCTACAACGAAAATGCGATTTATCGTCATCATTGCTGCTGTAACCTGTTGCTGGTCCTGTAAGAATGATCCTCCGCCACCTCCCGCCAAACCCCTGGGAAGATATATTAATAAGATTTCCTTTAAAGAGAAGGAGATAGAAGTAATCAAAGACAATTTCCAGGTTGTCGATAGCATCTTCAGGATCATGAACCAGCGGGAAAAGATTCCCATCAATGAAACGGGATATGCGGCTTACGATACAGTTTTCTACTACGAGAATTGCTCTAAGAAAGGGCGGTATATGAATATGAGCGAATGCCGGCTCGATACGATTTTGTCGCATCAGGAAATTGAAAAATGCAACGAGGCCATTCAAAACCTGATGAAGTTTGGCTTTCATACTTGTGAGTATGACACTGCAATAGGGGAATTCGGATTATTGCTAGATGCTGGCTTTGAGGATGACCGCGATTACCTTAGGGTACTCATAAAAGATAAAATTGATAGTGATTTGATGAGCAAATCATCTCTTAAACTCGTTGACTCCAAGAATGGTCTAAGGTTGTTAAAGACCGGAGGATAAGTCAGTCAATTACAATATTATTCCCTCAACTTCTTTCTATCTACTGCTCTAGGAGTCGCAAGAAAGTGCAGTCATAATAGACTAGCGCATGTTCAAAGAACTAAAACCGTATAGTGAGAAAAATACACCTGCGCTCGGCAGGCAGTAAACTGACAGGGCTGATAGTCAAAGCTTCCGTCAACTGTGGAATAAAGGTCACAATCTTCAGCGAATACACAGTTGCGGTAATGCCATTTCAGTTTTGATCGCGGCATCGCATAGTAGGAAACCGTTGAAGCGTCCCTTTTTTCGCCATTATTTTCTATATTTTGATTCCCTTCACAATTTTTCCGCCGAGTTTCAGTTTATGGCTTGAATGTTGTCGGATTTTGATTAGCTTGACACAATTACCTGAACGGAAAATGAAATATTTGTTGATTGTTGGCATTCTTATAGGCAGCTGTTCGCTGGGCCTCGCACAGGGAAACATAGACAACTCAGAGGTTACTGCAGCGCTTGATGTAGCTGCTAATGAGCCACTCTATATAGTCTCATCCATGAAAACCGCTAAGATCGTTACCAAAGATCAATTTGAAAAGATCAGCCGTGAGGACATCGACTACATTAAAGTCATAAACGATCCTCAATCACTCAATATCTATGGTGATAAGGCTCGTCATGGTGTGGTTCTTGTCGTTTTGAAAGGCAATTCCGTATCTGAAAAATATTCCGTTAAGAAGCGCAAACAGAGATAACAATCCATCCACTATAAACGAATAAGCGCATGCTCTGAAAAGATGCATGCGCTTATTTTTTGATGCAGATACTTCCTGCATATTGCTACTGCAGCAATGGATGTGAACGATCTTACACCTTCAACACCTATTTTTGTTCACATCCCAGCTGCCGCAGTGCCCTTTGTCCAGCGTGGACTAATTCTGTTTTCGGGTTGCCCCAGACCTGCTGCCACCGTAATTAATGTGAGGCTGCCCCGATTTTCCGCTATCACTCTTCCGGTATTGCATTGACCGTTGTGGCTGACTCGACGTACTTCGCGAACTATTTTCGCGGTAGGAAGGCATTCGCTCCCTTTGGTAGCTTGGGCCTTCCTGACGAATCGAGCTTTGCTTTTGAGGCTGGTGCATCCGTTCCATATTGGTGCGGCGTTGTATATCGTTATTGCGTTGCAGCATCTCACGGTTTGCTGGTGCCCGTTGAACAGGAGGCGCTTCATAGCGGTCGCGCGCATTGTTTCGCGGTTCCCGCTGCATCTGCTGGTAAGTCCTTGCAGGATTTTCGTTTACCGGCGACCGCGACGGCCGGTACTCTCTCCGTTGTACTTCATCAGGAACAGAGGATCTTCTCCGCTCAAGATTTTCAACGGGATTTTCTCCCTGGTTGCTTCGTGTGTTATAGCGCCATTCCTCTGCCGTACGCGAAGTATTCGGATTAACTGAATTTCTGTTACCCTTTACCTCAATCTTCTCAAGGTTGCCAGCACGGTCTTTACGAACATAGGATGTCGGGATAGCCCGTGATCTCGAAGTCGTTGAGTTGTCGATCTCAGGTCTATAGAAATTTGCCGTACTGCGCGAAACTTCCGTCTTGCCTGGGCGATCTGTCTCGCGGATTGAATGCATCTGAACCCTTCCACCGCCACGTCGTTCAATTTCGTTGCGTGTAGGCCCAGTAAAGTAAGTCTGTCTTCTGTTATCAGTATGGTTATGCGTTATGATCGTCGTGTGATTGATAATGTTCACCACTCGTGGTCTCGGCACGCAATGCCTGTATACATGGCGATACGTAACATAACGGTAAGGAACGAAATTCCAGTAATGATGTGGAATCCGGTTGTAATAACCGAACGTCAGGTGAATACCAAAACCAGGCATCAAAGGTGCCCATCCATAATAACCACCGCCACTTCTCCATGCTACCCATGCCGGCCCCCAGGTTGTGTCAGGCACCCACATCCATCCATAAAAGTCATCAAAGAACCAGCGTCCGTAGTGAAACGGTGCCCATCCCCATGAATAATCTGACACCCAGGTGTTACCATATTCTGTGTTGATCCAATAGCCATTTGTACCATAGGGTACGAAACTCCGATCAACGCTCGGCATCCAGACATAGCCATACTGGCCATGGTGCATCCACGTTCCGTAAGGCTGAAGTTCATCATAAAAAACCTGAAGCGATACGTTCCGTTGTGCTTCCGCGGTGGTGACGCTTATGGCACTCACCATCACGAAAGCTAATATTATCATCCATCCTCTTTCCAACACTTTTTTCATTTTCGTCAATTTGTTTAAACAAATTATATTAAAAACTATGCCATTTTCTTGGTTTCTATTCCTCCGAACAGGATCGGAAAAGACCCTTTGTTTTCCATCCAAGTGTGCATCTAAAGTTTGCGCACACGCCTCCGGAAGACTTCACTCCCTATCCTGTAAGACTAGAACGCTGATCATAGGTTTAAAGTGCTTAGGGCAGGCAACGAAGTCACCGGTAGCAAGTGAGTAGATACAGGCTTTAACCGCTACGTTCGCGGAGACCTAAGATTCACGAAGGAGAAATTCTTGGTGGTCCTTCGTGTCTGGGGCCTTGGTGGCTATTAAAGTATAACACGCGTAAACCACCAAGTCGCGAACTTTCACAAAAGAAAACCTCTCACTGCTCAAGTGGCTGGAAATTCTGAGCCATAAATTTCGTAGTGCCTAACACTGGTGTCGTACTTGATCATGATATCGCGAACGAACGGAGGCACTACAGCTTTTTGAAAGTCAGGACCCGCGAACTGGCGGATTGCGTCAACGGATTCCCAATGCGTTATTATTAAAAATTCAACCCCT
>JAICGJ010000231.1 GCA_025923195.1 Chryseolinea sp. | reverse complement strand
GTGGCATTGAGGATAATGATGGCGGACGCATTGGCCAGGCGGCTGAGGCTCCCAGAAAGAAAAAGTCGCCGGCAGCAGGACGAACAAGCGGCCAGCCGCGTAGCAACCAGGTTAAGATGTTTTTTGGACTCGGAAGAGCATTCCGGGATTACCGGCCATTTTTAAAGAACATATTTTCGAGTTCCGACACCGAGTATACCGTGACCCTCGAGGAGGCCTCGATTGAAAATCTTAAGAACACGAATGATCTTGGTGTCTTGTATATCGATACTCACGGTGGCCTTGGCCTAAAAAAACCAAGATCAGAAAATCAATCACTCTTCGGTTTATGGACAACCGATACGACTTCCATTTCGAACGAATCCCTTTATGAAGCTGATCTAAATAGTAACTATTTGGTCTATATGCTTGGTGCGCAAAACGATAGGAATGTTGACGAATGGCACTACGGAATCACTGATCAATTTGTCCGCAATCATGATTATATGAATTTGGCAGAAAACGCTGTCGTATACATCGATGCCTGTAACGGGATGACATCGCATGCAAGTGCGTTCAAGGAATCAATTATGGGTAAAGCGAAGGGAGGGAAGGCAACCTATATAGGCTGGACAAATTTGTCAGATGGTGTGGCTGGCGAGGCGACAGCAGGATTTATCTTCGATCGTATGCTGGGAACCAATATTGATCTCAATGCATCCAGCGGTACCATTAGCGCGGAAGATCCAAAACAGCGACCGTTTGACTTTGCAAAAATTTTTGATGACTTGGGACATTTCACCGCGGGGGGTTATCCCCTCGGAGTAAGTCGATATGGTGGGAAACTTGCATACCAATCCGTTAACGCCACCGAGATCATCCTCACCCCTTCCATTGAGTACATCACGATGAATGACTATGAAAGCAAGATGACCCTCAAGGGTCTCTTTGGTGACAAAGAGGGTGCTACAGTAACTGTCGGCGGCGTCGCAGTTCCCGTTTCGTGGAGCCCGAACAAGATCGTCTGTGAACTACCGGTCACAGGTCCTGGGTCATCGGGGGATGTGATTGTTACAATCAATGGCAACAAAAGCAATGTTGTGCCGCTGTCCGAGTGGACAATTCCTGTCCATCTCATCAGGGATGATTTCGGCGTCAAGATTGAGGCTCATTTAAATTTGAAGATCCGTGCGGATGTTCATAAGTTTCGTTCGAAACCCGGGGAACCTCCCAAAACAGAACGACCTGATGCAATAACACTTCCTCCAGGGTCATTGGGCTTTCCATGCTCGATAGGTTCTTCGGGTACCTTTACCGTTGGAGGACAACGGTTGGCAACCTGTGTTAAGGACAAGTGTACCATGAGGGACACAGAAACAGCCGTAAACCGCCAGGGTGTGGTACCGTTTTCTATAACGCAGCCGGGCTTAGGCTTTGCAGCTTATTATAAATGGTCGAAAGACTTGAAAAAGATAGATGTAAATGTCATTGTAAACATTCCCGACAGTGGGATGGAAATGGAGCTTTACACCTCATGTGAAGGATCGGCACCTGTAACAACCGGCCACAGTGCTGCAACGACGTTGGGGATCTTTACGAGCAAGGCACCCGGATTGCCCGTGCTCGAATTTCAACTGGATGAGAACTACGATATTAAATCGGGCGAGACCCATGGAATGCAAAACCTGCCGTGGGGACGTTGTGAAGCACAAGGGTACTTCAAGCATTCTGCTACCTGGCCAACGGTAGCTCCATCCGTTCGTCCGACAAACGATACGGAAGCTCGTTTCGCGACAGGCGAATAATTCAATCTCTTTTACTATGCCTCTTTTGAGTAGAGTACCGTCGCGCATCCTCCTATGGAACCGTCATCCCGCCTCGCCCGCCGAAAAGGCGGGAGCGGCTGTTCATTTTAATAAATGTACACCGCGAAGGATCCCCTTGGAGCCCCCCTGCGCACTAAAAACGCGATTAGCCCTCACGTTGATTCAATGGGATCGCTTGCCGCAGGCAGGCCTGCCTGCCGACAGACAGGTTCGCTCCCCGCAAGCACGAAGCTTTAGCGAAGTCATGGCTTTCCGCTACTATCCCTCACGCGCGCATTTAGCCAAGCTTGTGCGTGGATGTCTGAACCTTGATTTTTAGGATTAGAGGATTCCCTTGATTGTGCTTCGATCTTGATAATCCAGTAACACTTATGAGGTTAGCTTGATTCGTTTGCAGCATCTGGTTGCCATGTGCGAATCCTGAGAATCCTTTAATCAAGCGAATCAGGGTTCAGACATTTGGATGGCTTTCCGCTACTATCCCTAACGCACGCATTTAGCCAAGCTTGTGCGTGGATGTCTGAACCTTGATTTTTTAGGATTAGAGGATTCCCTTGATTGTGCTTCGATCTTGATAATCCAGTAACACTTATGAGATTAGGTTGATTCGTTTGCAGCATCTGGTTGCCATGTGCGAATCCTGACAATCCTTTAATCAAGCGAATCAGGGTTCAGACATTTGGATGGCTCCCGCTGCGATCGAAGCTGGATTTTATTCGATTGAATTCTAAGGTTTATAAGAATTTGGAACATATGGGAACGGCTGTTCCATCGTTTGAAGATGGCCTGGCGTTTATCTTGTCCCCAACAGGTTGGAGCAGTAAGAACTTCATCCTTATCGAGGAATCTTTTCAAAATGGTTTGTACTTTACTAATTTTAATCAAGGATTCCCTTGCAAGCACCTTAATCAGATAAAATAGTGTTTAAGAATTATTCTATAATCGTGCTTCGAAATATACGGCGACATCCTCTTCATGCAATACTAAACCTTTCATGTCTTACAGTTGGAGTTGCAGGTGCACTGCTCGTATTGTTATATATCGATTTCGAACTGAATTATGATTCAATTCATTCTAAAGCGGACCGTGTGTTTCGCATAACAACAACATCGATCAAGACGCACGAACGGGATATTGTAGCTGGATGGCAAAATACCCCTGCTCCATTAGGTCCAACTATAAAGGAGGAATATTCCGGAGTAGAGGCATACACAAGGGTATTTCAATTCTGGGTATCGGAAAACATTCGGCTTATCAATGGGGAGAGAGCATTTCTGGAATCAGATGTTTATGCGGCAGATCCAACCATCTTTAACGTTTTTTCCTATGAACTGAATACCGGAAGTCCCAAAGACGCCCTTCAGGGGCCAAACAAGATTATCCTTTCTCAAAGTCTAGCGAAGCGACTGTTTGGAGACGTAGAGGCTGTTGGAAAAATAATAAAAACAAACCTTGCTCATGAAATACCAAATACAAATTCTGAATATTCTTTGCTCGTTACAGGAGTATTCAAAGATCTGCCGAAAAATGTCCATCTCTTCTCGGAGGCAATAATATCTGCCGAAACGGACCCACATCTCCCAGAATATTATTATAACAGGTTCAACGTGTTCACCTATTTACTTCTACACCCGCAAACAGATTTGAAGATAGTTGAAACCAACCTTACAAATATTTACCACAAATACCTGGATGCATCTATTGATCCGGTTTTAATAAGTGCCAGCCACGAACTTCGTCCCCTTAAAACCATTCACCTTGATTCAACAGGTGGCCTGACATATGTTTACATTTTTGAGGCGATTGCATTGCTGATACTTCTTATATCAGGTATAAGCTATGTTAATCTTACCACCGCACAAGCTACACGCAGAGCGCTGGAGATCGGTTTAAGAAAGATGATGGGATGTAATCGTGAGGAACTGCTCTATCAGTTCCTGACGGAATCCGTCTTCATGACACTGTTCTCGTTTGCGGTTGCTGTCGCTTCGATCATTATTCTCCTTCCAAAAATCAACACCGCCCTCAATCTGAATCTGATGATCGAGCAATTGTGGCAGCCACAGATTATTTTAGGCACTATTGCCATCATTGTTTGTCTTGGTATTTTAGGAGGAAGTTATCCGGCTTTATTCCTTTCTGCATTTGAACCATTAAAGGCAATACAGGCGAAGGGCACGAAAAAAGTGCCGCTGCGAAAAATTCTGGTTTCGCTCCAACTTTCTGTAGTAATCTTTGTGCTGATCGGCGCTGGATTAATCTATGAGCAATTGCAATACGTCAGGAACAAATATCTTGGATTTGATAAACAACATGTGATCAAGGTGACCCTACCCTCCATTACTGAAAAAATAAAAACCGGGACGTTGCAAAATATTTTAATGGAAAATCAAAATATAGTTTCCGTCGGAACTTCAAGCTTCACGCCGGGAGCAGATGATATGGGTAAAAGGCCAGTTGCTGTAGATGGTTCGGAAGGTCAGGATCAAAAATTTGTACGGTTCGGCGGGATCGATTTTGATTTCTTCAAAACGATGGGAATTGAGTTCTCTTCTGGAAGAAATTTTTCGACTGAGTTTCCTGGTGATTCTTCTGCTGTAATTGTCAATGAATCGTTTGTTAAGGAATTTAACCTGAAAGAACCAATAGGTGATAAGGTTAGGCAAGGGGGAAAGGGGAATCCGAATTTCTTCACCATCGTTGGCGTGACCAAAGATTTTCATCAAAGTTCATTGTACAATCCAATTGAGCCTCAGATGTTTCTTTACCGGCCTTCCATTCATTTATTCATTAAGGTTCAGGGTGACGTCCAAATTGCGCTCGCGCAAATCGAAAAGGTTTGGGAGAAGAATTTTCCGGATGAATCATTCGGCTATATGTTTCTCGACGATCAACTTCGGGACGGATATAAAGGAGATCAGATCAGGGCAAGAGTATTTTTGACGCTTTCCATCCTAACCGTTTTTATCGCATTTTTAGGATTATTCGGCTTGGCCTCATATCTGGCGACACAAAGAATAAAAGAAATAGGGGTTAGGAAAGTTCTTGGAGCTTCAGTGCGAGACGTCATAATTCTTATTACGAAAGATTTTATAATTCTTGCGTTGATTGCAGCAATACCTGCGTTTTTCTTCGCTTGGTTCATGATCAATCAATGGCTGGATACCTTTGCATTCAGAACGGAAGTAAATTATCTAATCTTTGCGATAGCACTAGCCTTCACCGTACTGTTAACTTTTGTCACAACTGGCTTGCATGCTTTGAAAGCGGCCAGAATCAATCCTGTTACGAATTTAAGATCCGATCAGTAGCTTTAATTAGGGTTCTGGCCAACAACCTTTGCGACTAGCCTACTAAGGCCTTAACAATGGAGGAGGGAGTTTATAGCCCCAGCCTAAGCGTTGTGTGCCGCATCCGTCCGTAGTGATAACGGAGGCGGATCAAATTTTTGCAAGGATGAATATTCTCTTTTCCGAATTCCCCTTTAAAAAAAGAGTCATTTAGTTCAGTTCGTAACTGGGACTTTGGCATACATTTTTGAGATCCTATGATATGTATCTGTTGATTGGATTTGCGAAGCTTTCATCAAATGCCCGCGTGACACATTGTAAGATGTTCTAAAGTGACCACCAAGTTCAATACAATTTTCGAACATCCGAACTTTTGAGCGATTGTTTCGGAGGTTGTTTAGATTGAAGAAGGAATTCTTTCAAGTCCTAAAATAATTGCAGGCGGAATTGTTTCAAATTCTCCTGCGTTAAAATTTGTGCAGCCATGTTAATTGATTTAGTATGGTATGATGAATCCACTCATAGGCCGAAAAAGCAGGCAATTAAGGATTTAGCCTTGCCTTTCAAACGGGAATTAGTTTTCCACATAGCATAAAATTTCTCATCCAGGTCACCAGCACTTCTTCGGCAAGATCATCTCTGATAAAACGGAGAAGGAATCGTTGGGGAAGTCTGGAAGGTATGATTTTAGCATGTTTCATTTTTAAATCAATTGGTCAAGGGTTAAGAATTCAGTTATTTCATTTTTGTATGTATTTATCTCCGTATCTTCCTCATTAATATCCTCAATAACTGGTGAACAGAAATCGGTGGTTTGCCACTTACTCTGATCTCAGGGACTTCACCGGATTAACTGTCGCAGCTTTTAAGACTTGCGTGCTGATGGTTAATCCTGCAATTACAATGATCGCAAGAGCCGCTACTACGAATATCCACCAGCTAACTTCAGTACTATATTCAAAATCTTCTAACCATTTATGCATGATCCACCACGAGATTGGCCATGCAAAAGCATTTGCAATCAAGATGAGTTTAAGATAGTCTTTGGAGAATAGGGTGAATATACTTGCCGCACTCGCTCCCAACACCCTCCTTATTCCAACTTCTTTGACTCTCTGTTCAGAAGTAAAAACTACCAATCCGAACAAGCCCAAGCAGGAGATAAAAATAGCTATAGTTGTGGCTAAATGGATAAGCTGACTCGTCTGGATTTCTTTAAAATAGGCTTCTTCCAAAGTCTGATCTAAAAACTGATAAGCAAAAATTTGTTCGGGGAAAGCAGAAGTCCAAACTTGCTTCAAGTGAGCTATCGTTTTTTCCAGATTCTTAGCAGTCAAAGCTCTTTGATGAAGTTTTATACTTACCTGATGCACATCGTTTAGGCGGACGATCATGAGGGTAGGATCAATTTTCTGATGAAGTGAATTAACATGAAAATTCTTTACTACCCCGATGACAGGGAAGCTACTCTCGCCTGAACTTATCAATTGACCTATGGCATCACCCGGATCAGTAAAGCCCATTCTGTTTGCCATCACTTCGTTGATGATCCCTTTTGGAAGCGTATCTCCCTGTTGAAATTTTTCCCCGGCAAGTAGATTGATATTGTATGTGTCAATAAAATAACTATCCACCATCTTCATTTGAGTATTCATCTCTATTATTTCTCCGGCTCTGTTATATTGCGTAATACCCATCCAGTTGTGCTCTGAAGAAGGGCTGTTATTGGAAAAACTAACATTTTGAATAAAAGGAGAAGCAAATAATTCCTGCCTTATTACTTCAATCTTGGAAAACTCTGCCTGGGGAATATCTGCTGTAATAACCGCCGCGTAATCAAATCCGAGGTTTGCATTTTTAAATAATTGTATCTGCTGGCCTATCGTCAGTGTACCAATAATGAGCACCAAGGAAATACAAAATTGAAATACGACCAAGCTATTTCTTAACGATATGCCCTGGGCAAGTCTGCTCTCTATTGCTTCTTTCATTGCACCAACGGGGCGCATAGCTGAAACTATAAAAGCGGGGTAGAAACCAGCAAGCAGCGCAGTAAGTATGACTACTGACATTGAGAAAATGATACTGGGTATACTCCAGATTAAATCTCTGGATATGTTGATTCCCAAAAGCTGGGATATGTAAGGCAATAACAAATGCCCTTCTATTAGTGAAAGGACTAATGCCAATAAGGTTATAAAACCGGCCTCGCTCAAAAATTGATGAATGAGTTGCAATCGGCTGCTGCCAAATACTTTTCGTACTCCAACTTCTCTCGAGCGTCTGATCCCTTGCGCGGTTGCTAGGTTGATAAAATTGGCACAAGCAATCAAGAGTAAAAAAAGACCAACAACCACCAAAGTCTTTAACATTTTTGGGTTTGCACTTCTTCCGCCATAGTTATAGGCAAAATGGATTTCATTTAAAGGTAAAAGTGAATAAGCTCTTTTCGTCAGCGCCTCTTTACCCATGTATTTTTCTACCATTTTCGGGAATTGTTGTGCAACCTCTTGCGCCGAAACTCCTGTTTTTAAAAGTATAAAAGTTTGATGATTGTCTCCCCAACCCCAATGCTGCTGATCATATTGCGTGTTAGCTTTTTTGTGGTTCGCATAAGATGCCATAATATGAAAAGGAAAATCGGTATTGTCGGGAGGATCTGCGACAATGCCTGTCACCATCCAATCCTGTTCATCAAAATGAATGTACTTACCCAAGGCGTTATCCGACAAGCCAAAAAACTTTTGAGCATAAGACTCCGATAAAATGATTGTGTTAAGGTCGTTGAGTTCAATTTCGGGATTACCTTTTAACCATTGAAAGTCCAGTATATGGAATAGTTCATTTTCTACAAAAGCCACAGATTCTTTGTATTTGTCAACTGCCGTACCTTGTTCTATATCTATTACCTTTCCTTGCACCTGCACCACAGCCCCCACTTTTTCTATCCCTTGAAAGTCATTACGGAGTGGCGCAAGCACGCCCGTAGGAGTTCCTGCAAACGTATTCCCTATTTCAACTTTAGTAGTTTCCATCCGGTAGATTCGATCAGCCTTCGTATGGAATTTGTCAAAGCTGTATTCTTGCTTCACAATTAGAAATATGAGTAAGCAACCGGCTATACCTATCGAAAGGCCACTAATGTTGATGAACGAGTATCCTTTGTTCTTTACCAGATTTCTCCACCCGATCTTGAAATAACTTTTATACATTCCGTAGTTGTTTAGATTTTGATATCCTTTTGCCGGCCTGATAATGCCCGGTCTTATAAGCAGCAATACATCGATGACAAACCTGAAGTCTGCGTTTCGTTTTCCATTCTTCTGTACGCGCTTCCGGTACACTTCGATCAGGTCTCCTTCGATATGATCCGTCAGCCGCGGTCGGCAATACCATCGAAAGAGGC
This sequence comes from Chryseolinea sp., assembly GCA_025923195.1. Lineage (GTDB taxonomy): Bacteria > Bacteroidota > Bacteroidia > Cytophagales > Cyclobacteriaceae > Chryseolinea. The sequence continues at coordinate 344 of JAICGJ010000231.1, read as the reverse complement.
GGATAAAGGGTTTTGGCGGGTATGGCTTTATTTCTTGCATTTTTCATTTGACGCCTACTCTGACCGTAAACTATCTTCGACAGCCGTGCTCCTACGCTGAAACTTCGGCGCAAGCGTAAGCTCACTCTGAGCGAAGGCTGTTCACCGGGTTCATCAATGCTGCCGTGATGGCCTGATAACTCACTGTCACCAGTGTAATCGCGAGGGCTCCGGTTCCTGTTATGCCAAAAACCCACCAAGAGATTTCGGTACGATATTCATAAGCGCTTAGCCATTGTCGCATAAGATAATAGGCTGAAGGAATAGCAACGACACAAGCAATGATCACCAGTACTACAAAATCT
>JAICGJ010000230.1 GCA_025923195.1 Chryseolinea sp. | reverse complement strand
GGAAAGTTGGGTGGGATCAACGGGGTCGATACGCTTGCCATGGGTTTGTGGGCGGGGTCGGGTAGTCGTGGTACACCGCACCTCTTACATGCTTCTATCGACTCATTCTTAAAGGACCATACACTTGAAGAAGAGGTTTTTGGTCCCTCGACCTTGACGATAACAGCGAACACCAAGGAACAGCTCCTTCAGGCAGCTAAAAACCTGGGAGGTCATATCACTGCAACGTTGCATGGTACTGAAAAGGACCTGGAAGAATATGCAGACCTGGTGGCGGTGCTGGAGCAGAAAGCCGGAAGGTTAATTGTTAACGGTTACCCTACGGGCGTAGAAGTCTGCCACTCTATGGTTCACGGAGGACCGTTTCCTGCTACAACTGACAGTCGTACCACGTCTGTGGGTACAGGATCAATTACCCGGTTCACAAGGCCCATATGTTACCAGAACTTTCCCGCGACGTTACTTCCAGCCGAGCTCAGGGATGGAAATCCGCTAGGCATTTGGCGTCTGGTTAACGGGGAGCGGCAGAAAAGCTGATAAGGATACTTGATCATTGAGTGTTGTTGATTGAATATTGAGTGTTTGACGGCAAAGAAAATCTAGAAAAAAATGAAATAATCAACACGCAACATTCAATTTTCAATGCTCAAGTAAACGGAACGTCACTGGATCTCTTCGTGGTACTTCGCGTCTTGGTGACTTGGTGGCAAAAATAAATATAACCAAGGCGTCAAGTCAAAATGCATCATTAAGCATTCCCTTTATGATTCTCCATAATCAACAAAAATCGTAATGTGACAAAGTAGAAATAATCACTAATTTCATTCTTCGTTCTCAGACCATCTTTAAAAAAAATATGTCAACGGAAAAAAAGAAACTACGCAGTGCCGATTGGTTTGGCAAATCAGACAAAATGGGGTTTGTGCACCGCTCATGGCTGCGCAACCAGGGTTACCCCGATGATTATTTCAGAGGTAAGCCAGTCATCGGTATTTGTAATACCTGGTCAGAGCTTACGCCATGCAACAGTCACCTTCGTGATTTTGCTGACATCGTTAAAAGGGGCATCGCCGAAGCGGGTGGGTTCCCCATGGAATTTCCCGTCACCTCTTTGGGAGAAACCATCATGCGACCAACAACGATGCTCTTCAGAAATCTGGCGGCTATGGATGTGGAAGAGACCATTCGTGCCAATCCGCTGGATGGAATAGTTCTGCTTACAGGATGCGACAAAACAACGCCCTCTACGGTTATGGGTGCATGCAGCGTGGATCTGCCTACGATCGTAGTACCGGGTGGTCCGATGCTTAGCGGCCGCTTTCGTGGTGAGTGCGTCGGATCAGGTTCTTTTAATTGGGAAATCAAAGAACGCCAAAAGGTAGGGAATATCACCGATGCCGAGATCATGGAAATGGAAATCGGCGCTGCGCGAAGCAATGGACATTGTATGACCATGGGAACGGCATCGACAATGGCATGCATGGTGGAAGCACTAGGCCTAACGTTACCAGGGGCAGCGGCAATACCAGCAGTTGACGCCAGGAAAAAAGTGCTCGCGCAGCTTTCGGGAAGAAGGATTGTGGAAATGGTGAAAGAGGACCTGAAGATCTCAAGAATTCTCACCCGGCGTGCATTTGAAAATGCCATCGTCATTAATGCAGCTGTAGGAGGTTCGACAAACTTTCTCATACACCTACTGGCCATCGCAGGACGTATCGGTGTAGATCTGAACCTGGAGGACTTTGACAAGATTGGTAGCAAAATTCCCTTGCTCGTGAACCTGAAACCATCAGGAAAATATCTGATGGAGGATTTTTATTATGCCGGTGGGCTTCCTGTGGTTATTCGGGAAATGAAGGAATATCTTCATAATGATGCAATCACGGTAAACGGAAAAACAATTGGACAAAATAACACAGAATCGGCCTGCTATAATTCCGAAGTTATCGCGAAGGTGGATCAGCCGTTCCAAAAGGAAGCAGGTATCGCTGTTCTCAAAGGGAACTTGAGCGAGGATGGCTCAATCATTAAACCTTCTGCTGCGTCTCCGAAGTTGATGAAACACCGCGGCCGCGCCGTTGTGTTCGAGACAATGGAAGACTACCACGAACGCATCGATGACCCTAACCTGGATATTGACGAGACCTGCGTAATTGTATTGAAGGGCGTAGGGCCCAAGGGATACCCGGGTATGCCCGAGGTTGGAAACGTAGACCTACCAGAAAAGATTTTGAAGAAGGGTATACTTGATATGGTCCGTATTTCAGATGGTAGAATGAGCGGGACGGCTGCCGGTACCGTTGTGCTCCACGTTTCGCCCGAGTCGGCGATCGGAGGAACGCTTGCAATAGTCAAGGATGGAGATATGATCGAACTGGATGTAGCAAACAGAAAGCTTCATCTTGATATCAGCGACGAGGAACTGAAGAAAAGGAAAGCGGCGTGGGTACCCCCGCCCCCACACACAATGCGCGGCTATGTGAAATTCTACATAGATCATGTGCAGCAAGCGCATTTGGGAACCGACCTTGATATTTTGCGAGGCGGTTCGGGATCAGAGGTGACGAGGGATTTGCATTAGGCGTCAGCTCACCATGGTGGCCGTGATCGCCGGAAATTGTCAATCCTGGTAAAATGAACTCAGTAAATTAACGTTATGGCTATACGCCATATCCCCGATGTTGTCTGATCATTCCAGCATCGTCTGGTAATCATCCGAAGGCCTTTCCCTCAAATGGCTTTCCATGATTATCCTGGCGCAGGTGTTCCACCGAAGAATCGGATCGTTGTTTTCGCCTTTGTTGATTTCACTTGCCTTTTCGTAGAACTGCATAGCTTCACGGTACCATGTATAAGCATCGAAGTCGGCGCCAGGCAACGATGACCCTAGCGCGGCTGCGCCCTGACGTTCGTGAATAATCCCTGTATAATAAATTTTCGAGTATTCGTCTTTGAGGCTGTTTGCAAGCTCCAGGGCATGTTTTGATGCTTTTGTAGAGGACTGCTTGAACTGATCCGTAAGAGCCAACAGCAATATGATGGCCGCCTTTTGATTGCCCGGATCGACATCCAGGACATCCAGGCAAATGCTTTCAGCGAGCCTGGGTTGATTCAACAATCGATAATGTTCCGCTTTTCCTAAAGCATTGTCCACGCCATCTTTTGATAGCGGCTTCAATTCAAACTGGGGGGTCTCTTGGGAAGGTGCTAGTGTTTTCATGTCGGCGCAAAGCGTAGTTTAACATCTCACTTACTAAATTTACGAAAAAGCTTCATGAGGGGATCATAAAACCTGTCGGCTACCCTTTCCTTCAAGGGAATGATGGCATTGTCTGTAATATGAATATTTTCCGGACAGACATTGGTACAACACTTGGTGATATTGCAGAACCCAATTCCGTGCCCGTCTTTCAGATCACGCGTCCTGTCTTCTGTATCCAACGGATGCATCTCAAGAGCTGCCGTATATACCATGTGTCTCGGGCCGGCAAACTTTTCGTGCAGGTGGTGCTCCCGTAACACGTGACAAACATCTTGGCAAAGAAAACATTCAATGCATTTCCGGAACTCCTGTACACGGTCAATATCACCCTGCGCCATCCGCCACGTGCCGTCGGGAGCATCAGGGGGCCTGGGTTTGAACTTCTTTATTCTCTTCTTGATCTTATAGTTTACCGATACATCGGTCACCAGGTCTTTGATGACCGGGAATGCTTTCATGGGCTGAATAGTGACAGGTTTGCCTTCAGGCATATCGCTCATCCGGGTCATGCACATCAATTTAGGATGACCGTTGATTTCAGCGGAACACGAGCCGCATTTGCCGGCCTTGCAATTCCACCGTACAGCCAGATCGTTGGCGTGTTCAGCCTGGATCTGGTGAACAGCATCAAGCACTACCATACCTTCTGTGATTTCGGTTTTATATTCCTGAAATTCACCTCCGCTTGAATTAGTGCGCCATATGTTGAATAAGACTTTAGGCATTATTTCATTTCGTCTATGATTTGTTGAAGATCTTCACGGATTTTCGGTTTAGGGATTTGCTTCACCTCCATATTCCCTGCAGGGTCTTTCTTAATACAGATGTTTATCTTTCCGAATGCGTCGCTCTTCTGGGGAAAATCCTCGCGGAAGTGACCTCCGCGGCTTTCCTTGCGCTCTTTTGCCGCCCGCGCAATAGCCTCGGCCACGGTTATCATGTGTTTTAACTCCATGGCTGTATGCCAACCGGGATTATACCCGCGATTACCCCCACAACTTACCCGTTCAATGCGCTCATTCAGCGCATTTATTTTTTTAATCGCTTCTTCCAATTCATTTTCCAGCCTGACTATACCGACGAGCTTCTGCATTTCTTCCTGTAAGTCTGTCTGGATTTGGAAAGGATTTTCGGCAACGCCGGCTGATCCGCGCTGAAACGGTGCTAGGGCCCACGTGGAAATTTCCTTAATCTCGTCTTCATTGATCTTGCCATGCGTCGTTTCTCTGGAATACTTTGCCGCATATTCACCGGCGCGTTTGCCAAAAACCAACAGGTCGGAAAGTGAATTACCACCGAGCCTGTTGGATCCATGCAGGCCCGCGGCACATTCACCTGCGGCGAATAGCCCTGGTATAGTAGTCATTTGACTATCCGCATCAACTTGTACACCACCCATGATGTAATGGGTTGTAGGACCAACCTCCATGGGTTCTTTCGTAATATCTACGCCAGCGAGTTCCTTAAATTGATGATACATACTGGGAAGCTTTCTCTTGATATGCTCCGGCGCATTTGAAATCTTCTCTTTTATCCATGCAATATCCAGGAACACACCGCCGTGGGGCGATCCCCTGCCCTCCTTTATCTCGCGCATGATGCATCGTGCCACGTGATCGCGTGTCAACAACTCGGGTGGACGCTTCGCGTTTTTGTCGCCTTGCGTATAACGCCATCCTTCCTCTTCATCTGTTGATGTCTGCCCTTTATAGAGATCTGGAATGTCGTCGAACATGAACCGTCGGCCTTTATTATTTCGCAATACACCTCCTTCACCCCGAACACCCTCAGTAATCAAGAGACCTCGAACGCTCGGCGGCCACACCATACCCGTGGGGTGAAATTGAACAAACTCCATATCAATGAGGGAAGCACCCGCATGGTACGCTAATGAAATGCCTCCCCCAGTACAATCCCAGCTATTGCTTGAGATCTTGTAAATTCTGCCCATCCCACCCGTTGCAATAATCACAGCTTTCGCGTGAAATATTTTGAAGAGACCTTTTTCACGGTCGTAGCCAAACGCTCCCGTGATCCTACCATCATTTTTTAATAGACTGATAATAGTGTATTCCTGAAAGATGTCAACCTTTTGATGTATGGTGTAATCCTGCAGCGTGCGGATCATCTCCAACCCAGTCCGGTCTCCAACATGGGCCAGCCGTGGGTACTTGTGGCCTCCGAAATTTCTTTGCAAGATCCTACCGTCATCCGTCCTGTCGAAGACTGCACCCCAAGCTTCAAGCTCTCTTACGCGAAGGGGCGATTCCTTTGCGTGAAGCTCCGCCATTCTCGCGTTGTTCAAATATTGCCCACCGCGCATCGTGTCCGTAAAATGAACTTTCCAATTATCTCGTTCATCAACATTTGATAGTGCCGCAGCCACGCCGCCTTCTGCCATTACGGTATGAGCCTTACCTAAAAGGGACCTACAGATAACAGCAACCGAAACGCCGGCAGCAGCAGCTTCAATGGCTGCCCGCAGTCCAGCGCCACCTGAACCGATCACCACAACGTCATAACTATGTGTTTCTTGCCCAGCCATTACAGTATCCTCCAATCTGTCCAAATACCCATCGAAACGAGACGAACATAAATATCTGCGAACATCACTCCGAATAAACTAAACCAAGCCCAATTCATGTGTTTGCGATTCAAACAACTGGCGCAGTCATAAACTTTTTTCTGCACTTTTGATTTTGAAAGCCTGTCCTTAAATCCGCCAACTAAATGACGAAAAGAATGACATCCAAAGGTGTATCCTCCAAGCAACACTGCGTTTAGAGTTAACACTAAAGTGCCCACCCCGACACCAAATGTTTTCTCTTGCGTGACCGGATCCACAAACCACATCGCCTTCCACGCATCATAAGCAAGAATGAACACGAAAATGATGGCCAGGTACAGAAAATAGCGATGGATATTTTGTAAGATCAGCGGAAAAGAATTTTCACCCCTGTAGGTTTTGCGGGGTTCCGATACTGCACATGCTGGTGGATCAGCCCAAAATGATTTATAGTATGCACCACGGTAATAATAACAAGTAAAGCGCATACCTCCCGGAGCCCACAGGATCAGAATCGCGGGCGAAAATGGTATTACCATTGGCCACCACGACGGCTTAGGTCCAAACCAGCTATGAGGGGAACTGCCAAAGATCTCCGGCGAATAAAAAGGGGAAAGGTACGGACCTACTGCATAATGTTCGCCCTGGAGGGCAGCCCATGTGGCGTATACAATAAACATCGAGAGTCCTAATAGGATCATAAGTGGGCGTACCCACCAAAGGTCATTTCTTGATGTAATACCAAATCCACTCATGGGGTCGCATGGCTTGGTTAAGGGTTAAATTATTTTATGAGGATAAGGAAAAATAGAATAAAAAGCAAACGATTGAAATGATCAAGATTTTAAGAAATGTGGCCTTCGTTAAAGGAAGCTGGCAATTCGAACTATAAGTTTTAAGCATCTCGCATCTGGCCGACGGACAGCAGGTTTTGAAAATCTACATCAATGTCATATTAGTTAGCAATACATTTAAAAATCGTATTTTAATTTAAAGACATTTTTTAAAGAAGCATAAAATTACAGAGGATAATGCCTGGAAATCGCAGAGACTTTCATACTGCGACTCTGTATTTCGCGTGTCTTTTTCTCCGTGTCCTCCGCGGTTAAATCTTTGAGCCGCACAGGCATCATGACTGTGCATCTTTTTTATGATCTCCGAAATTGTAAATAGAATACAGAGATACTCTCATTTGAAATACTTTTCAGCAAAAGTCAAAAACGTAGGCCAATTGGGACCGGGCGTATGACCTCCGCTGTGTTGTCGGAAGCCGATATCGCCGCTTATTAACGTAGTCTCTAGAGCAGGAAATTCAGTTGTGCCTAAATCCCTCTTACCAAGTAACCTGTAAACCGGACCGGCGTGCACGGCGGCAAGAAACTGTCCCTTTGCATCCACCCATCCATCACCTTTATCACCGGTTCCAATAAATACAGGACGCGGTGCACAGAGCGCAATCAGATGGTGCCCATCGACGGGCAGATCACCCCCATTCAATGGACCGGCATATTTGATAAAGTTTCCCGCCATCCAATGATATTCCCCTGCTCCGGCAACATTTTCGATGATCTCACCATAGTTCCTTCGATTTATTTTTGCACCACCTTCACCGCACGAACTTATATAAGCGATTGCAAACCTGTCATCATATGCCATGGCAACGGCAGTAGCTTTTCCATATCTCGAATGGCCTTCAATACCAACGCGTTTTGCGTCAACGGATTTATCGGTCTCAAAGTAATCCAGTGCTCGGCTGGCTCCCCATGCCCAGGCGCGAAGTGCGCCCCAATCGTCAGGTTTGCGTGGCTGACCTTTATTAACCAATCCGATAATTCCTTCTGTAAGGCCGGCACCGTTATCAGGCTGAATACTGGTTGGTATTAAAGAAGCGTAACCCCAGCCTTTTTCCAGAACCTGCTGTTGCCAGGTTGGACCCGGTGGTACCGGATTTTGAGGAAACCATGACGGTCTGATAAAACCAAATTCCATGATTACAGGCACAGGGGCATTTGCATTCGCTGGCGTCGAAAGAGTCAACTGTATGTCTACACTAACCTGCGGATAGGCGGAATTATCAACGTGTCCTACCAATTTTTTAGTTATAACGGGAATACCTTCATATGCTTCTTTCTCGGTGCTTATTATTTCCCATTCAACTTTTGGAGTCTTGCTTGGTTGCCTCCCATAAATCTCGCGATCGAAATCCTCAACGATCTCCGGCCGGCGTTGCGCCCACCATGACTTCGCAGAAATTACTTTTACACCGTTCTTTAAGGTTAGGGGATCGGGGAGATCGGGAAATGGATTTGCCTTTGATTCATCATAATTCGCGGCATTCGGAGCATTTGGATCGTTACCGTTAGCGCCTCTCCGTATTGAGTCAATTTTCAACGTCTCCATCATTTTCCGGTGATCCGCGACCGATGCTTCCCGCAGCTTCGCAAAATATGCATCCCTTTCCTCTTTCGTCATGGTGTTGGGGTCGGGACGTTGCGAAAATGCTATGGTGCGTAGTGAGGCGAACGCAATTAAAAGCAAAAGAGTTAAGATTGAAGAGCTCGGCTTCATGAACACTATTTCTTTAAGGATGCTTCCAGCCCCTGCGTTGTAGTATAGTATTTCGCAATCATATTAGGAACTTCCCAGGAGGGCATGTTTCCGTTCTTTAAGTATTCCAGAAATTTTTCTGTAACGCGTCCGAAATGTGCTTCGTGGCCTTCCTTGTATTTTTCAGGTATAATCACTTCCCATGCGTTGCCGGATTTTTTAAGCTCTACGCCAGGAAATTTCGATGCAACAGATTTGAATTGTTCCGCCAACGTATTGTCAAATTTTGCATCTCTCCCCACTTGCTCCACATATAACGTAGGTTTGAACTGCTGGTCCTTATCCTGTCTGATGACCAGGTTAGCCTTCGACCCTCTCATGATCGAATAATGTGTATCTCCGGTTCCTTCAGGCGCCTGATACTTCCAGATGACAGATGTCTTTGCGTTGACCCCACGAATACGGTAATTAATCTCTCCGTTGCAGAATATT
>JAICGJ010000229.1 GCA_025923195.1 Chryseolinea sp. | reverse complement strand
TGCCCATACGACGAAAGCAGTAAAGAAGGATGACATTGCATATACTTCCGCTTCCACAGCCGAAAACCAGGCGGACTCCGAGAATGTCAGCGCCAGCGCACCAACGATACCAGCGCCCATTAGTACCCACGTTTTCTCCTCAGTCACCTCGTTGTCCTTTGTTATCTTCATGAGTTTTCTCCCAAACAGGACAATTGACCAAAAAAGAAAAAGGACAGAAAACGAACTGGCAAGAACACTGCTAAAATTTATCCAGTAGGCAACCTTGGATACATCTCCAAAAGCCAGGAAAGAGAATATTCTGCCGATGATCAGGAATAACGGAGCGCCTGGAGGGTGAGGCACTTCAAGCTTGTACGACACTGCAATAAATTCCCCGCAGTCCCAGTAGCTGGCAGTTTCCTCCATGGTCAACCAATACACGATCAAAGCGACGGCAAAGACAGCCCAGCCCGTTATATTATTTATCTTTTGAAATTTCATCGAAACCGTTATCCGTTAATAATTATTCGTCAAGTGTAATTATAAGGTCACATTAATGGACATTGAGCCCAAATTAGGGCCGAAAATAGTGAAATTTTAGTTGTTAGCAGGGTGCATTTGTTTAGTTTGGTAATTTCACGGTTTATTACCTTTCGTTGAAGAGCATACCCTTCATATCCCTGGCGTCACAGCACGCAAAAATCAGGACAGAAGTCCTGAGAGCCATAACGACTGCATACGACAAAAATTGGTTTGTGCTGGGAAAAGAACTCAGCGGTTTCGAAGACGAATATGCCCTCTTCTCAAATACTGCCTATTGCATAGGAGTGGGCAACGGCCTCGACGCGCTCTATATCGCTTTAAAGGCTTGTGGAGTTGGTCCAGGAGACGAAGTAATTGTGCCTTCCCATACGTTTCTTGCCACATGGCTATCAGTGATCAGAACAGGCGCCAGGGTGGTTCCCGTAGAACCCGACCCATTCACCTATAACATAAATAAGCAATCGATCGACGCTGCCATTACCGAAAAAACCAAAGCGGTAATTCCTGTTCACCTGTATGGTCAGGCTTGCGAAATGACATCACTGATGGATCTCAAACGGCTGCGGGGAATCGCAATAATTGAAGACAACGCGCAAGCCCACGGAGCAACGTGGAATGGTAAAATTACCGGAGGTTTAGGCGATATCGGAGCCACCAGCTTCTATCCCATCAAGAATCTCGGAGCCCTCGGTGATGCAGGAGCACTAGTCACACAAAATGGCGATCTGGCACAATACGCGCGCCACTATCGAAACTATGGGTTTGAAAGTAAGAATTTGGCAGACATCGAAGGCGTGAATTCACGGCTGGATGAAATTCAAGCGGCAGTGTTGCGCATAAAACTTAAATATCTCGCAAGTTGGAATGATGAAAGGGTAAAACTTGCCACAAGCTATTTGCAGTCCCTGAAAGGGGTTGCGGACATCCAGCTTCCGCATTCCCACCCACAGGCAACGCATGTTTACCATCTGTTTGTAATTCGGACAGACAGGAGAAATGAACTACAATCGTACCTTGCCTCCCACCAGATCGAAACGGGAATTCATTATCCGGTTCCCCCGCATTTGCAAAAAGGTTTGCACCATCTTGGTTTCAGGAAAGGCGAATTTCCAGTAGCCGAATCGATTGCAGATGGTGTATTGAGTTTGCCATTATGGCCAGGAATGGAGGTGTCGGATGTCGAATTTGTATGCGATTCGATTAGAAAATTCTTTGGGTATTAACAATTTCATTTATACACGATCGAATAAAATAACAACCACAAAAAGAAAATAAGTATGTAAGAACAAGACACAATTATCCAGACATACTTTTTTTCTTTTCTTGCATAGTGATGAATACCTTCGACAAGAAGGATCCAATACAAAATTTCAAAGAGGTTCAGCGCTCTAAGCGGATATGCCCACCGTTTATCAAGCGACTGGAAATCCACAAAATGAATAAGTGACAAGGGATAAAACCCACTGATGTCGTTATACGATGGGTCTGTGTGCACCACCATAAACCATAGTATCTTCAAGACTTCCGGTATCAGGAAAATGTACTCGGCGGCAATCACGACCCCCCAGCACTGTACATAAGTTACACGATAGCCGAACATGAAGCATCCAACCCAAATAACAAACGCTATAACCGTAAATTTCCATAGGTAAACAAAGGGGATTGAAAGAAATTTTACTGTGCTAATAGCCTTCAAAACCATTCCTTCAGGCCGGTCCTGCAAGAACTCAAAAGCTGCCGTCTCGTTTTCAATGAGAGATATTTTTACGTATAGAAGCAATAACGTAATGAGGCAAAGCAGTATAAATAGTAACCTTTTGTCAGCTGCAAAGAATGATTTAGTTTCGTGTTCCATAAAAGTGTTAGGGTGTTGGAGTGCGAAGTGCCGAAAGTAGTGTTTACATTTTTGGGTGTTTAAGGGTTTAGGTAGCCGAATCTATATGGTTATCGGCTGAAGGTAGTATATGAAGAATTTTTTGGTCGTACAAAATGACATTTGGAGCAAGCTGGGGACTGTGGACTGTGGACCGTGGACCAAACTGCCATGGACTATGGACCATGGACTATGGACTCTAATATTCATTCTGACAATAACGATCAGTTCCTCACGGGCACAGACTATTATAAAAGAAGCCTCCACCAGAAAAGACACAACCATCATCCTGATCTCCGACCTGCACATTCAATTAGAATGCACGCAGGCGCTGAATGATTTGTATAATTTCAATTTCCCTCGTGCTGAACATCAATTTAAATATTTAAAAACCAAATTCCCCTGGCATCCTCTGCCGTATTTCTTAATGGGATTGATCGAATGGTGGAAGATCATGCCGAATACGAAAGACACTTCACATGACGACACTTTTTTTGCATATATGGATACGGCCATTTATGTAGGCGAAAATCTCTACAAGCGGCATCCCCCTTACAAAACAGAAGCAGCGTTTTTTCTGGCTGCCGCATATGCCTTCAAGGGAAGGTTGTATGCTGACGAGGAGCGCAAAAACTGGCGCAAGGCGATTTCCGTAGGCACCAGTGCCCTGGACTACTTGAAATACGGTAAGGAAAAGGAAGGACTCAACCCTGAACTTTTGTTTGGGGACGCGCTGTACAACTATTTCTCGGTATGGGTACCTGAAAATTATCCAGCCTTAAAACCCGTTCTATGGTTTTTTAGGAAGGGCGATAAGGCACTCGGATTGAAGCAGCTAACGGAAGTATCATACAACGCGTTTTATACACGCACCGAAGCGATGGTCTGGCTGATGCGCATCTTAAACAGCTACGAAAATGATCAGCCGAGAGCTTTTCAAATAAGCGAATACCTGCATACAACCTATCCCAACAATCCCTACTTTGATAGGTATTACGCACGGATGTTGTATTCAATGGGAAGATTTACTCAGGCAGAACCCGCGTGTAAAAACATCCTGATGAAAATAGACAGCGGTCAGCTTGGCTACGAAGCAACCAGCGGAAGGTATGCTTCATTTTTTCTGGGTCAGATCTACGAGGCCCGGAAAAAGTATGACGAAGCCAAGATCTACTATGAGCTGTGCATGAAGTTCGCGGAGCAGATTGGCGCTACCGAGTCGGGATACTACTTGTATTCGATGATAGCCCTGGGGGAGATCGCTCAACGACAGGGAAACAAAGCTGAAGCTAAGCGATTGTTCACGGACGTAAAGAAAAAAGCGGACCGTAAGGATGAAGCATTCAAAGATGCTAAAAGGAGATTAAAGGGGTTGGAGAAGGGCGATTGAAAAAAGTTTAATCTTATGAGCAACCTTACAGGCTCGTCGCCTATAGTTGTTTGCTAGTCAGCAATGATTGAACTTTGATTTTCAATTTGAAAAAGGCCCTTTGGAAGCTCGTGATCTTATTGTTACCCCCATTTTACTTTTTGTAACTGCCGCTATGGCGTACAGGATACGTCCGAGAGTGACTGATCCCACAACGCGTGCATATTTTCTCCCAGCTCTATCTGTGAAAATTTTAGGAGCTCTTGCAGTCGGTTTTATTTATCAATTCTATTATAACGGGGGCGACACATTTAATTACCATACGCATGGAAGCAGACATATCTGGAATGCGTTCATCGATTCGCCGGATAAGGGCATCCGATTGTTACTTAGCGATGGTAACTCGTATCGCGATATTTATAGATATGCCTCTAGAATAGTATTTTTTACAGACCCACAATCCTATGCTGTTGTGAAGACGGCTGCCATTCTTGACCTTTTCACATTTTCTTCCTATTCCGGTACGGCTATACTGTTTGCTGTCTTAAGCTTCATTGGCATGTGGATGTTTTTTTTAACATTTTACGAACAATACCCTCACCTACATCGTTGGATCGCCATTGCCGCTTTTTTCATTCCTTCTGTTTTTTTTTGGGGATCGGGTCTGCTGAAGGACACGATAACTCTGGGTTGTCTGGGTGTTGCCACTTATCAGGTCTACCGGATTTTTATAAGAAAGAGATTCGGTATCAGTCACCTTTTGTTGTTAGCAATTTCACTATATGGACTTTACGGCATTAAAATCTATATTCTGCTGACTTTCTTGCCCGCCGCTATTGTTTGGGTGTTTCTGGCCAATTTGGACTTTATTCATTCTCCCGTGCTGAAGATTATGTTAGCGCCCTTTATGCTTGTTTGCGCCATTGCGCTTGGGTACCTGGCGATGGTAAAGGCTGGTGAGGATAATGCAAAATATTCTCTTGAGAATGTCGCGATGACGGCAAAGATCACGGCCTATGATATCGGATTTTATACGGGTCGGGATGCCGGGTCAGGTTATTCTCTGGGAGAATTGGATGGCACTTTTGGGTCTATGGTGGGACTGGCGCCCCAAGCCATAAACGTTTCTCTATTCCGTCCCTACCTGTGGGAAGTGAGAAATCCACTGATGCTTTTGTCGGCGCTTGAAAGCTTCTTTCTCCTTTTCTTAAGCATTTATATTATAGTTAAAAAAAATGCGGGGCTATTCAAGGCGATGAACAATCCCAATATTCTGTTTTCCCTCATCTTTTCGATTGCATTCGCGTTCGCTGTCGGGGTTTCAACATTTAATTTTGGAACCCTGGTTCGATATAAGATTCCTTTGCTTCCTTTCTTTCTGGTCGCTTTGATCTTGATTTTAAATTACTCAAAGAGAGAAAGAAAATTAGCTGAATTGGACAGGACGGAATAATGCTCGCGAATTTTATTCCTTCCATTCGCTCCCATTGACTTGCGGAGATTAGAGTCCCGGATGAGGTTTCTCAGTGCAGCAATCCATTCTTCAGGTGAGTTGCATAGAAATCCACTGATGCCATCCTCAATAATCTTGGAATTGACGCCAACGGGCGATGCTACAACGGGAAGTTGGAGGGCCATATATTGCAGCGCTTTGAAACCACATTTCCCTTTTGCCCATTGATCATCTGGCAACGGCATGATCCCAATGTCGAACCGGAGAAGATCTCCAATCTCAGTTTCGATATTCCAGGGAATAAACCTTACAGGAATGGAATTAAGGGCTGGAGGTCTATCAGCAATTACAAGAAATTCCACCTCAGGGTGTTCGTTCAAAACGTTTTGCAACACCGCTTCGATGTACGTCAGGTATTTTAACGTTGAGTGCGAACCCGTCCAGCCAATCCGTATTCGATCGCCTCGATCGCGCCGCTTATAACGTTCCGGGCTATGCAAATTCTCGGTATCGATTGTAGTAGGGTTATAGACGACACTTTTATTGAACATCGCGGCATAACTGCATAGATATTCGTTTCCGCAACTGACTTTATATGCCCATTTACAGATAGATCCAACCTTGCTCCTCCACTTAGCCATCCTCATTATCCACGACTCCTTCTTGCGATCTGTCAACCAAATCGCATCATCGAAGTCATATATAATTTTTTTTCTTAAAATTTTGGCCAGTATCCATTCGATCAGGGGCGGTCCGATCGGGGCTGCCTCCCTGTGAATAAATACAAAATCATACATTGGTGATTTAAAGACAACTATAACCCTATTGATACAACCGGTTATGATAGCCTTAGCCTTAGCCATCGTGTTATCGGAAGTGTAAAATACCTGCCAGTTCGCCGAATTCAGGAAACTTTGCACAGAATAACTGTACTCCCCGTTGATGAGCAGCGTAAAATATTGCTCGAAGCGGAAACGCTGAGAGGGAGATTCATGTAAGGGATACGGAACAAGGAACAAAATTTTCTTCGACATAAACTAATTTACATGAATAACTTTCCTTTTAGGCTAAAGATCAAATTCACATTGGGGTGTCTGGATTGGGCTGATCATCAAATCATTATAACTTAGCAAAAAACTAAATAAAAGCATCCTCTTTGGTTTCTCAATTCACTCCAATAAAGGCGCAGCCTGAGTACATAGTTGACGCGGAAAGACGAAAACTCTTCGACTTTCAAGAGTTGTGGCGCTACAAAGAGCTTTTCTATTTTTTTACCTGGCGCGATATAAAGATCAAGTATAAACAAACTGTGCTAGGATTCCTGTGGGCGGTCCTTCAACCACTGTTCATGATGATCATTTTTACGCTATTTTTTGGACGGGCTTTGAATGTTCCTTCGCAAAACTTACCCTATCCGGTTTTTGTGTTTTCGGGTCTGTTGCTTTGGAATACGTTTTCTTCCGGGCTTACAAATTCAGCTAACAGTATGGTTAGCAACGCGCAAATCATCAAGAAGATATACTTTCCCAGGCTCGTTGTTCCGGTGTCATCGATTCTTGTAGCTCTCTTTGACTTTCTCATGGCTTTTATTCTTTTTATTCCACTGCTAATTTTTTATCAGCAGAAGGTTTCTATTACAGCCTTGTGGTGTTGGCCGTCGGCACTGGTTGTTTGCCTGATTGCAACGATGGGCCCAGGCACTTTGCTGGCGGCGCTCAACGTAAAGTACCGGGACTTCCGATATGTAATCCCTTTCTTGGTTCAAGTATTGTTTTTTCTTACGCCCGTGATTTATCCTGTTAGTGTTCTTAAGTATCCTATTCTCCAATACATCATTGTCCTATCGCCGATGTATGCGGCAATTGAACTATTCAGGCAACCATTGACTGGAGTTGATATTCAGTCCACTTTTTTGATATTAAGTTTATCTTCAAGTTTCTTAATACTATTCGTGGGAATTTTTTATTTCAAAAGGACTGAAGATTTTTTTGCAGATTTTGCATAACCCGATTAGACGTGAAACCGATTTTGGAAGTAAAACATTTGTCCAAGAGGTATAGCATCAACCATATAGCCGGCGGTTATTTGAGTCTGCGTGAACGTATGCGTAAAGGTCTTCGATTTAAGAGGTCTGACGTTGAGGATTTTTGGGCTGTGAATGATGTTTCATTCGAAGTGCAAGCCGGCGAATCAATTGGAATTATTGGAAGAAATGGCGCCGGAAAATCCACACTATTAAAGATACTTTCAAAAATAACGCCCCCCACGAAGGGGAAAATAATCGCTCGAGGGAGGATGGCAAGTTTATTGGAAGTTGGTACGGGATTTCATCCGGAGCTCACCGGTCGTGAGAACGTCTTTTTTAACGGGTCCCTCCTGGGCATGAAGCGACGAGAGATCGAATCCAAATTTGAGGAGATCATCGATTTTTCTGGCGTTGAGAAGTTTCTCGATACGCCGCTGAAACATTACTCTAGTGGAATGCAGTTGCGCCTAGCCTTTGCGGTCGCAGCATTTCTAGAACCTGAAATTCTAGTAATAGACGAGGTGCTCGCAGTTGGAGATGCTGAATTTCAACGTAAGTGTTTAGGGAAGATGGAGGATGTTAGCCGGAGCGGTAGAACAATTCTCTTTGTAAGTCATCAGCTCGGGATGTTGGGTAAGCTATGCAAGAATGCATTGATTCTAGAGAAAGGTATAATTGTCAAACAAGGCCCATCACCCGAAATTATCAACTACTATACACAGTCGTTGAGCAGTGCAAATGATTTTAGAGTTGGCAAAATAGAGCCTGAAAAAATCTTCGCGATAACAAAAGTCTATCCAACCAATCTTGCTGGGGAATTGACATCAAATTTTGCGCATAGTGAGGTAATAAAACTTAACTTAACTTTTTTAGCAAGGCAGCAATTAAATAGTACCCATTTATGCATTTCGATCAACAATAAGAATGGACAACGAGTTTTTTCTGCTGACCGCCTACTGCAAAATTATAAGCTTGGCGAGCAAAATCTCAATGAGGTCTCTTTAGTCATTCCAAAATCGACATTAACTCCTGGCGACTATTCATTTTTTATTGCAATTCATTGTCCTAATGTAATGGGTTATGATGTGAAGGACCAATTATGCCCAATCACCATCTATGATAACGGATCAGAATTCATCCAATATGAGAATAAATGGTTTTACGGTGATGTCTTTGTGAAATGTGGTTGGGAATTTAAATTCAATAATAATGCACTTAAATAGCGAACTTCTTTTCAGGAAACATGCCCTGTCCTTTTTTTCAGATAACATCAAAGTTCTGGAAATAGGGCCATCCGGAGTTCCATCTGCATACCAAAAAATTGTTAACAATGGGACGATTCTGTGGGACACATTGGAACTCTATGATGCCCCAGGTATTACGTACGTCTCACAAAAAGAATACGAATATCCCATAGCAAACGATAGTTATGACATAGTGATCAGTGGGCAAGTGATGGAACATGTCAAAATGATCTGGTTGTGGCTTACAGAACTTAAGAGAATATTAAAAAAAAATGGAAAAATAGTTCTTATAAATCCAGTTAGTTGGCCATACCACGAATTCCCTGTGGACTGTTGGAGAATTTTTCCCGATGGTATGAGGGCCTTGGCTGAATACAGTGGGCTAGATGTATTACATAGCCAGTTTGAATCACTGGAGGCAGAAGCATTTATTAAAACGAAAACCCCCACTATCCCTGGCCAATCGTACACATTTCTAGATTTACGTAAAAAAATCCTATTG
>JAICGJ010000228.1 GCA_025923195.1 Chryseolinea sp. | reverse complement strand
AGGATTAAAGGATTACCATGATTGTCTGAATTAATGAGGTTCATTAAATTCACATGAACCTGTAGTCAGGAAAACCAGGTTCAGAAATTATCACCGTTGTATGCTATACCACGCAGCAAATAATCGGGTGTGCCATGCGGGTACACCGGAGTCTTGGCAACGGCTTTCAGGAAGTGATATACCAACGAGCCCTAGCCATCGAATTTAGTTTAGATAAACTACATTTCGAACGTGAGTTGGAGATGAGTATCTATTATCGCGACCGAGCGATTGGAACTCGCAGAGTGGATTTTTTGTCGCTGATAAAATAATGGTAGAATTGAAGGCTGTCGTTAAATTAGAGGATGTACACCTGGCTCAAGCCATGAATTATCTGGAAGCCTATAAAATGGAAATTGGGCTACTACTTAATTTCGGTGCAAGAAGTTTACAGTTCAAGCGTATCTATAACAATAAACTTTTGAGCCTATAACAAACAAATAAGCGCCTGACCCATGCCTATCGGCAACGCTTACTTGATTAATATTGCTGGATTTCGCGAATCCAATCATGGTAATCCTTCAATCCTACGAATCATGGTTCAGACATTGTGCGCGAACGAACGACCTTTCGATCGGCTGCGCTATTAAATTCCCAATGTTCCCAAATTTACAGCGAATGATGCGGGTCGCCGACTCTAAGAAATTTGACTAACTTAGTTTATGCGCTGTGTCTTAAGTCTTCTTCTCACGCTCGTAACTCTTACGTCATCCGCACAACTTCCCGAATTGCTTTTAAAAGATGAAACCGGCATTTATAAACACGCAGTTGACTCTACGATTAGCATTATTAAAAAGAAGAAACCACTTCGTGTGCTATACATCAATGCGCTCCAATGCGTATCGAATTACCTGCCCGAGTCAGTGCAGAATGTAGTCGTCGTCACTAATAAACGGAAAGTCAAGAGAAAGAAGGACAAGCTTAAACCCGATGAACTCATCTTGACTGTGGGTTGCGCTCAGATCGTTAACGGTGAGGCTGTTGTTATCATCTTTACCCCCGAGCCGTCGGAGTGGGTTTTTGCATTTGGCTATGATTTTAACCCTCGACCCAACGAGCCTAAACTGCTTTATGTAAAAAGAGGGACTGTCGAAGTTCAGTAGGGGGTCTTGTTAGGGTACTTAGGGAAAATTTGATTGAGATCCACCATAAAACCCAGCGCCTTCTCCCATGAAGACTTCTTTTTGCCTTCGGCTTTAAGCTTTAAGCCATGAAAAACCTCTTTCTGCTTTCAGCTTTTTGCTTTCAGCTTAATGCAACCCGTGCGATATTCTTGCGTTAAAACCAGTTGAAAAAGTGGACCTATGAAAAAGATTGATATCCTGAATTTCATTACCGATTTCCGGAAATCCCCCAATAGTATAAAGACATATCGCGAGCTCATCAACCACCTCGGGGCGCAACATGAACCTTCCATTACCGCTATGCTCGACGAACTCCAAAAAACGCGGGTAGTCAAGCAGACAGAATTAAATGGAGAGAAAGCCTATCAGGTGATTTCGAGATGAGGGAATTTTGCAGGATTGTTGATTTTTGATTTTTGATTTTTGATTTGCTGCCACCGAAGGCGGTCTGGCCGTCCGGTTGACACCTACAGATCGCCTTCATTGTTGACCGGGATTACCGATACCCGATTACCTGATCGATTACCTTATTACCTGATCACCGATTACCAACTACTTACCACCCCACCTGATACGCGCGCGTTGTCCTTCGTAAAATCTTGTGAAATCCGTAAATTTCTTAATCCCACTCGATGATCAAGGTATTTTATATAATTGCTAAGCGAATTTTTTTTCGCGATCCACAGTTCGTCGCTTTTACCGTGTCCGGTTTAGCAATCAGTTTCGTCGTCTCATTCATTCTTTGGCAGCATGCCAGTTATGAATTAAAGTCTGATTCCTTTCATCCCTATGCGGAACGCGTGGTAAGAACCGGACTGGTGATGCGCTGGACAGATGATCAGTCCTCGTGGGAAGAAGTTATGCTTGGCATCAATGCACCCGGCTTGGTGAAGGCGGTGGCGGAGCGATATGACGATATCGAAGCCTATACACGAATATTCCATCAATCGAATTTCAATGGCGAACTGATTGCTGATCATGGTAAGCAGGTATTGCTGACTACAGCAGACAAATCTTTCGCTGAGACCAAAGTAGTGTATGCCGATCCAAATCTCTTTTCGTTTTTTCAGATTCCACTTCTGGAAGGAAAACCGGAGGGTGTATTGAAGGACTCAAATGCTGTAGTGTTATCGGAACGCGTCGCCCTCAAATATTTTGGAGACGCGCATGCCATCGGAAAAACGATACTCTTGAATAATTCTATCCCTTTAACGGTCACAGGCGTATTTGCACACCCTCCACATAACACCCATTTAATCTTTGATGCAGTAATGTCAAGTAAACGACTGAAAAAGACCTATGATGACAAGCTAGAAATCACTGTTGGAGGTCCACATTGTTATTACAAACTTAAAAGCGGTGTAAATGCGGAAGAGTTCAAGCAAAGAGTCAACTCAGAGTCTACGGACCTTCTCCGAAAGGCAATGTATGAAAACAACTATCGAACACTTGAACTGTTTTTTCAGCCGCTTTCTGAAGTTTCCTTTTCATTTCACCGGCTTGACCAGCATAATCCGAAATCAAAATATTTTTTAAAACTGGTGAAGACATCAGCCTGGATCATATTGATTATCGGGCTTGTGAATTATATCAACCTGATGATTTCCTCTCATGGTTCTCGACTGAAAGAACTTGCAGTAAAAAAAACGTCCGGAGCGTCGTTTCGTGATTTTTATGCACAATTCATTTTTGAGTCTGCCATTGTTCATGGAATCGCTCTCGTGATTTCGATCATGATCATGATTTTAATAAAGGCTCCTGCTGAACGCCTCCTTGATTTTTATATACCTCGATGGAATGATTTAACCACCCCGATTTTAGCGACAATGATTAGCATTTTCTTTTTACTAGTCTTACTAACGGGTTTATATCCAGCCTTGATCTTTTTTAAGATCCATACCAGAAGGTTATTCAAATTGGCAAGAGTTTATAATGCGGATAACAACATCATAAAAATTCTGTCGGTACTTCAGTATGGAATTGCTATCGTTATGTTGGTTCTGGTGTTTACTATTTCACACCAGCTTTATTTTGTAATGAACCAAGGACAGGGGATAAGAAAAGATAATGCAGTTGTCATTGACCTGTCGTTAACGAATGCAACGCCCAAAGAAATAGACAATTTAACACAGAGACTTGAGCAAGAAACTTTGGTTGAAGCCTACACCTTTTGTCATTCTATTCCGGGAGATAATGCATACACGTTAATGCCATTGAAAAGAAAGTTGTCCGACCCGGCGATTGTGTTTGAGTCCAATGGAGCCGTCGATCCCAACTTTATTTCCTTCTTTAATCTTGAAATGGTCGGAGGAGAAAACTTTAAGAATGATAGTGCAGAAAAGAACGCCGTCATCTTAAGTGAGGGTGCAGCAGAGCGGCTCGGTTTTAATCAACGATCTGAAGCTGTGGGAGCCACTCTATTTTCAGACCAGGGTGAACAAAAAAAAGTGGTAGGTATTGTGCGCGAGTATAAGCTGCGACCATTGTTGCGTTCAAGCGATCACCTGTTCTATGAGAATACCGGGATTGTGCTCAATTACTTAGATGTTCACAAGGCTATAAATTATCCGAAAAAATTAGCGATAAGATTTGCGAATTACGGTGCCGGCATGTCCAATGTAAAAAAGATCTACGAATCTGTTTTTCCCGACTCGTCATTTATCGTCAACAGTATAGATGCATTGATTAACAGCCAATATTACAATTATCTAATGTCGAGGAATCAGTTAGTGTTTTTTCTCGTGGTCACTATGCTGATATCCCTTATGGGATTATATGCTATGACTTCATTAAAGATTGTCACAAAGACGAAAGAGATTGGTGTCAGGAAGGCGTTGGGTGCCGGCGTATGGAATATCGTTTGGTTTCTTCTCAATAAATCCGTGCGTCAGATCGGTATTGCTACGTTGATCGCACTACCTAGTGCTTACTATATCATACACCAATATTTTAATGATTTTGATGAGCATATTCAGATGACCTGGTATCATTTTTTAGTACCCCTGGTTGTATTTTTTGCAATTTCATGGCTCCCAATAGCGTCGATTGTGGTGAAAACAGCAAAGGAAAATCCCGCTCAATCTCTCAGGTATGAGTAGTTGTAGATTCTTGGTAAATGGGGTTAATTCTTTGAGACGCACGACTACCGCGACTGTTAAGAAACCTAAAATCCAACTAAGCGCGGAGGGCCGCTGGTTAATACACGCAGGGTGGCCGCAGAGACTTTTCATCGCATGGGCTTTTCATCGAGCGACTCTGCGTTTTCTGCGTTGTTTTTTCTCCGTGTCCTCCGCGGTTAAGTTTTTGGACAGCGCTCGCTTAACTAATGCACGCCCTACGCTAATGATTAAATCATTTCAACGTTTCAAAACTATACCTTGCATTTTCCCAGAAGCTATCAAGTGCGATAATCCTTTGCTTGAAAAATGAAATCAAATCTGGCCACTCGTCTTTGTTATAAACAGACACACCTGAAATCTTCTTAAATATTTTGGTCATTATCTTTCCGCTTTCAATTGGGATCTGCAATTGCCATTGCCATTCTTCCTGGAGCGAAGCATGCAATAACTCCTTCAACTCCACGAACTGTTGGAAATACAGTTCCTGGATTTCAAGGTCAGGATGTTGAATTAGAATTGAGATTGTTGCCGACGTATTGTCAGCATCCATCCGGAAATGGATATTTTTTACTCTCGTGTGATAGTTTACCCAGTTGATCTTCATCTCTTCCGCAGACGGAATTGGACTCATATACTTGCCAAAAGCAGTCCAAAATTCTTGCTTAATTGACGATGCTTCTGCACGGGTATACATTATGCAATATACCCTCTTAAATTTTGAAGCAGTTGTAAATTCTATTTTGTAATAAAATGGATTTTTGACACAAAGAGGCTATGAATAGCTTAATGCTATAAATTAACGTAACACGCAAAGCCTGCAATCTGCAGGCACGATACCAAGCCGCAAAAGATTAGAGAACCGATCTTCACCCTTCCCTATGAAAATCCTCTTTACGCTTTCTACTTTAAGCTTTCAGCCTCAAAAGCTGTCAACTCAAGAATTTTTCCTACTCCGATCTCAGCGACTCAACAGGATTTGCCACGGCAGATTGAAATGCCTGTACGCACACCGTGAGAATCGCGATGAGTAAGGCTGTGCCCCCCGCAAGTCCAAAAATCCACCACGACAATTCGATTTTGAAAGCGAATCGCTGCAACCACTGATACATAAAATATCCTGATACCGGTGCTGCAATCAGGAACGCAACGATGACAAGCTTCAGAAAGTCTTTCGAAAGCAAATTTACAATATGACTTACGCTTGCACCCAACACTTTACGAATGCCGATCTCCTTTGTGCGCTGTTCAGCCGAGAACATGACCAGTCCCAGCAAACCCAGACAGGAGATCATGATCGCAAGGACAGCAAACGCAGTGGAAAGCTTTGCCATGACCTGCTCATTGCGATATAGCTTATCATATTCCTCATCCACAAACTGATAATCAAACGGATAATTCGGGTTGATCTCTTTGTAAACTTTCTCAAGACTGGCCAATGCTTCGTCTGTTTTGCCCGGTTCCGTGCGCACGATGATAACACCGAAGTAAAGATCTTCCTTGACGTCGACGATCAAAGGCCTTATCGGTTCATGAAGTGAATTCATGTGATAATCCTTTAATATCCCGATGATGTGACCCTTCTTATCCCAGGCGGAGACCCATGAACCTATCGGTTCCTTCAGTCCCATCTGTTTCACCGCCTCCTCATTCAACATAAATGCTGCGGTGTCCGTGACATGAGCCCTGGAAAAACCCCTGCCACCCGTGACTTTCAGGTTCATCAATTTTATGAAATCAAACCCAACGGAAGTTGGCTTAAAACCAACGGCAGCATCTTTTGGCTTTCCTTCCCACTTGATTGCGTCGATGACTGTGAAGCCCATAGCATGCGGCGCTTCACTGCTGCGATCAACGATCGCAATACCAGGCATTCTGATGGCCTGCTCTTTGAATACCGCATACTTTGGATTGAGCTCTCCTTCGACGCGAATGTATATGAGATTCTCCCGGTCATATCCCAAGTGCCTGTTCTGCACATAGCGGGTCTGTTGTGAAACCACAATTGTGGCGACCAGCAATACGATCGATAATACAAACTGAAAACCAGCGAGTCCCTTTCGGAACCAGATCGATGCCGACGTAAAACGAACTATTCCCTTCAACGTTGTGACAGGCTTAAAGGACGATAGAAATAACGCTGGGTAACTTCCGGCGGCAAGGCTGGTAAACAACAGGAGGCAGGTCAAGAAAAGCCACGATGAAGATTCAAATACTGCGAGGGTAATTTGTTTGCCTGTGAAAATATTGAATGCCGGCAACAGGACAAGGGTAAGAGTAACTGAAAATATCAGAGCCAAAAGTGAGAGCAACAAAGATTCTCCAAGAAATTGGATGACGAGACTAATCCGGGATGAGCCTATCACTTTCCGTACGCCAATTTCTTTTGCCCGCTTTATAGATCTCGCAGTTGCGAGATTCATGAAATTGATGCAGGCCATGATAAGAATGAACACAGCGACACCGCTAAAGATATTTACATAATCCATTCTGCCGGCTTCTGGTTTTCCGTTTATAAAATTTGAAAACAGGTATTGGTCCCCATAGCGCTGAAGGCCCAATTCCACTTTAACACCTTCCCTTACATCGACACGCCGGCCCTTGAGCCAGCGGTTTATGTTGATCTCAATGCTTTTTACATCCGTGTTTTTTTCCAGCTGGAGAAACGTCACCCAATCGTTAGACGCAAATTCGATTTGTTGTGTCTTGCAAGTTTCCCAGCTGATGAGGTAATCAAATTTTAATGAACTTTCTGGCGGAAGGTCTTCAAAAACGGCGGTGATTACGAAGTCCAACTTGTTTTCGTAGCGGATAGTTTTCCCGATAGCATCTTCCGGACTATCGAAAAAGAGCTCCGCCATTTTTCGAGACACGGCCAGACTGTTTATGGTCTTCAGCGCATTCTCACGATCACCTGCAACTATTTCGTAGCTCAACATTTTAAAAAAATCCTCGCTTGCACGCGAGCCCTCCAGCTTGTGTAGCTTGTTTTCGACCTGAAATGTTTCGGGGTGGCCCCAGGGCAATTCGTAACCAGTCGCATATGATGTAGCATGTTTAATTCCGGGAATGGCCTGCTTCAGGTCTTCCGCAAAAGAAAGAGCTTCTTTAAAATCCCCCGACGATGTAACAAAGGGAGTTGCATAACTTCCGTTTACCTCACCTTCTGCATATGTAGTTTGATATATCCTGTATAATGATTCGCCATGCACATGAAAACTATCAACGCGTTTCTCATCCTGTACCCAAAGAAAAATAAATAGACAGCAGACCATGCCGAGCGATAGTCCGGTCACATTAATAAAAGAAAATACTTTTTGACGGATCAGGTTCCTGAAAGCTACCGTCATGTAGTGTCTGAACATATTCATATGCAGAAGTGGAGTTGAATCTGGTGATGGTTTTCGTTTTATGGCAAAAGGTCTAATAAATCCAAGAACATTCGCCACGTATAGCAGTTGTGCTCTTTTTAGTCCGACCTGCCCTACCTGGTAAATAAACTCTTCCTGCAAATCGCCCTCAACTTCCTCAAGCAAGTGCGGTGCGCAATACCATCGCAGAATGCGTGTAGCCCAACGGGGAGGTTCAGGATCAGAAAAGTTCTTCATAGGCCGCTCGGTTTTACAGATGATGGCAGAAGACTCCAGAGGTTGCTGCGAACGGTTTGGATGTCCTGCAGGGTTTGATTGCCAAAGGCTGTGATAGTAAAGATTCGCTTTCGTCTACCTCCGCGCTCTCGTGTCGGATCGCCCATTTTGGATGCAACCATGCCTTTTTCTTCAAGGCGTTGGAGCGAGGCGTGCACCTGATTTAATCCTACGGCGCGATTTGTCTGACGAATAATTTCATGGGCGATGCTAACCCCATACGCCTTGCCGTCAAGGAAAGCCACTATGAGCAGCACAATCTCTTCAAACTCTCCAAGATGGGTCCGTTTCATTACTTACCACGATTTTTTCCATTTTTGCTGATCAAATCGCGTTCCATGAAAAAAAACGTATTTCCAGGGTAATTTCGATTCTTTTGCAGACGAGAGGGTGATCGTCATTTTCGAAATCAGACAGTTTTGTCCGATAGCGAATGGATTGTTAAAACTTTTATGGTGCCGCTCAGCCAGCCACACAAGGCAGGGAGGACATCCATTGTCGAAGAGTAACAATCGAGGCCGCCACGCCAACCATCCCGATGAAACCGTCATCCTGAGCGGCATGCGGCTTGGGCACTGCAGCGAAGGATCCCCCGGCAGCCCTGCTGTAATAAAGAGGCGAATAGCGCGCACGTTGCTTCAAGGAGATCCTTCGTTCGCGCGAGGCCAACACACAGCCAGCACTCAGGATGACGTTTTCATAGGGTGTGTCGTAAATCCGACCAATAATTGCGCAGCCACCGATTACCTGACCACCCGATTTCCGATTACCCGATTACCAATTGCTCTGGAACCTCCGCGCCTCCGTGGTAACAAACTCCTACTCGCTTTGCCCTTTGCAGTCATTAACCTCGAGCCTAACTTTAAACCTTAAACCTCAAACTTCAAACTACCTATTGGGTTACCAGTCGGGCTCTTCACAGCCTGAATATTGATTATGTCTATTGAATGTTGAACATTGAAAGCCCTCAATTAAGATTCAACAATCAACACTCAACACTCAACCCTCAACGCCATCCCCTCCCGCAGCCATTATCCTTGAGCCTAACTTTAAACCTTAAACCTTAAACTTTGAACTAACCTATTTAATTGAAAAAGCTACATACCCTCCCTT
>JAICGJ010000227.1 GCA_025923195.1 Chryseolinea sp. | reverse complement strand
TCATTCCGGCTGTCGCCGTTGGGTGAAACAAAATTGGGCGGGAGAAAATCGTCGTCCGCGTTTTCCACGTCTTTGATATTTATATTGACAACAACGGTATCGCCTTTTTGATTGTAGCACTTATCGTCTACCACGCGGAAAGTAAATTCATACTGATTTTCAAAGACATCCTCCGTAAAGATGGAACACTCAGGATTCCAGCTGAAAGTGCTTTGCACAGTGCCCCTTCCTTCGGCATTAGCAAACACATAACCTGTAGGCTCAACGTTGCCTACGGCCTTTATGAGCTCAAGTTTCAGAAGATCAGGCTGCGGAGAATTGTCGCGATCGGAGCCTAGCAGTGCAAGCGTGATCTCCTGGCCAAGCGTTATTGTCATGGAATTGTTCAGCATCTGTACTTCCTGGTTGGTATTCACAACCTGGAGATCGGGCTCTGCATTGTCAGGCGGATATAGCTTAACGGTAACGTCGAGGGTATCTGCGTTGTAGTAACGGCACTTGTTGGCATTATCGACGACAAGGAAACGGAAGGTGAACTCGTCTTTCTGGCTCAGATTGACATTATCACAAAATATGTTCCATGTAAACTTGGATTGAACAACATTGTGGCCGCTGGCAGAGGGAAAGCTGACATCATAGTTATTGATATCAAATCCGACTCCTTGCACACCCAGAACGATCAAGTCATTGTCCGAATCAATTCCCTTAACATTGAAGGTGAACGATTCGTTGATCTTTCGCTTTAACCCGGTCACTACACGCTCAAATGGATCGGGAGTCAGATCAGAATCTATCACGGGCGCTGAATTGCCCGGCAGCAATACTTTTAGCTTGAAGTTCATCAAATCAGGCTGCGCGAATGTGCATTCGTCAATATCATCGAGCAATACCTTGAAGTTAAATTCAGTTTTCCCGGAGAAGTCGTAGATATCGCACCGAGTGTCCCATTGCAGCTGTGCCTCGTACTTACCACTAGCATTCATTACCTGCGTGAACTTCATGCCATAGTCCTCCAGTCGAAAGCCATCGGGTATAAGACCGGCTACCAGGTCATCGCCGTCATCATCCTGCCCCTTGATCGCCCAAGTCTTGATCGCTCCTTCGTTGAGAACTTCATTTACGTCGGGCGTGGTAAAATAAGGAAGTGCATTTGGCGGTGGCTCAATATTTACAGTAATCCGCAACGTATCAGATAGGGGCAAACTACAGGCATCGTCGTACGCTACTATTCCGACTTCAAAAGGCCCCTGGACCAAGGGACATTTTTCGAAACAGATCTCAAACGAAATGTTGCTCCCGTTTTTCAAGGTCGCTCCTGTAATCTCCGGGAGTATTCCGCTTACATTTTTTTTAAAGCCAAGGGGAATCGCCTTGATTTTTACATTTTCAGTAAAATTATCGTCTTGTTTCGAGGCATCAGGGTCGGATACCTGCACCTGGATGCAACGCAGGGAGTCGGCAACGGTATTGCTGAACGTCACCTGCATTTTTTCGTCAAACTGGAACAAGGGATCACCTAACTTTTTTCCTAAGATCTGCGGAGGTTCCGCACGGGGACACACATCCACTACGAGCATTTGAAAATCGCGCCTTACCTCCCCTATTTTAACCCCGTCGCGAAACTCGTCGCACTTCACGGCAAATACAAACAACCCCTGCTGTGAAGGCGTTGCAGTAAGGAAACCATCGGGGCTTATTGCCAGATCAGGATCACCGTTGATGACGTTGTTAAGATTATACGGAAACCGCCACGTGACGAGCGGATATGGCGCCGGCTGCAACAGCGGAACAGCAACGATAGAGTGCGTGCTTAAGGGCGTTACAAGGGAATACACCAGCGAGTCGCCGTCATCATCAACTCCGGCAAAATCCACGTAGTAAGGTTTGCGTGGACACGCATAATCGTTTAGCGGAGGGAATAATCTCGGTGACGAATTGATAAAAGGCTGACCATTTTTAACAACCGGCGGAAACTCAAGGTAAAATGTCTGTCCAGCTGCCCTTCCACTCACATCCGGGTTCTCGCTATAGATATTGGTGATGGCGTAGTTCCTGCAGCATCGTTCCCAGATAATGTAATACCCCTGTGGGTCGTTATACCGTCCCTCGGAGAGTACAATGTTTGTGGTATATACAAGTCTGGACGTTACAATCTCTCCCCGCGAACATTCTGGCTGCGTATAGCTTACGTTGGTCTCGGAAGGATTGCTGAACGCAACGTTCTGCATAAATTGATTGTCGCGCTTCCGGTAAATAGCAGCGACAATATTATTGTCCCGGGCCCCCGGACTTCCATTGAGTTTGTCGAAATATAAGATGAGGCTGACGCGATAGCTGTTGCCGGAAATATGAACGATCTCAAATTCACCCCCGACAATATGAGAAGCCATGACCGGCAACGCGAGAACGCACAAGACAACTAGAAAGCCCCTTTTCATATCCCGACACAAAGAGAATAAATATAGAGAATTACGTCGAAGGAGAAAACCCCCGCAATTCTGTAATTTGACCCCTCCATGAAATTTCATGGTGGGGCCACTCACTCAAAGTGACAGATTGCTCATTCCATTTTCGGGATTAGCAGGTCGTCACCTTCAGTGCTAATATATCGATATCCCATTAATTGAATGAAAAAAGGCGACATCCTTGAGAATATTGTAGTCAAGACCATGGCTGCGGAAGGCAAATGCGTAGCCAGGGTCAACAATTTGGTTATTTTCCTGGAAGGCGGTGCACCCGGAGATGTGGTGGATGTGATGCTCACCAAGATTAAGAGCTCATTCATTGAAGGCAAGGTTATCGGAATTAAAAGCCTCTCCCCTCACCGAACCGAACCTTTTTGCATCCATTTCGGAATCTGTGGGGGTTGTTCCTGGCAGCATATTCGGTACGAACAACAACTTGAATATAAACAACAGCAGGCGGCAGATCATCTGGAGCGCATAGGGGGACTGCAATTGCCGCCCATAAATCGCATTGTAGGATCTACCAAAACTCGATATTATCGGAATAAACTCGATTATACCTTTTCCGCACAACGGTGGCTTCCAAAAGAGGAATTCCTTGCCAAGAAGGAATCGGAGAGCGAGGATCCGGCTCTAGTCTCACTACCTGAACCCGGTCTGGGTTATCATATCCCCCGCAAATATGATCTCGTATTCGATGTAAAAGCTTGCTATCTGCAACCTCACCCTTCAGATGCGATCAGGCTGGCCGCAAAAGATGAAGCCCTGAAGAACAACATTCCTTTCTTTGATCTGCGCAAGCAAATTGGATTCCTCAGAACGATTACCATTCGGACCGCTAATACCGGTGAGGTCATGATCATCCTGCAGGTCACCTATGATAAGATGGAATGGGTTGAAAAAATATTGAAAAGGCTGGAGCAGGATTTTCCGCAGATCACGTCGTTTCAATATGTGATCAATGGGAAGAAGAACGATACTTTTAGCGATCTGAAGATTGAATCCTGGAAAGGCAACTCATACATTACCGAAACCATGCCGAGGCCCGATGGCAAAGGCAATTTGTTATTCCGTGTTGGCCCAAAATCTTTTTACCAGACCAACTCGGATCAGGCTTATGAATTATACAAGATCGCATGGACGATGGCTGACCTCCAAGGAAGAGAATTGGTGTACGACCTTTATACGGGAACAGGCACGATTGCAAACTTTGTCGCGTGTCGCGCGCGAAAAGTAATCGGGCTTGAATATGTCAGTGCTTCAATTGAGGATGCAAGAGTTAATGCTCAAATCAACACCATCACCAATACTGAATTCCATGCAGGGGATATGAAAGATCTTTTGGATAATGAATTTCTGTCAACGCATGGCAAACCCGACGTTGTTATCACGGACCCGCCACGCGCAGGCATGCATGAAGATGTCTGCAAAATATTATTGAAAGCAGATCCAGAGAGGATTGTCTATGTCAGTTGCAATCCCGCGACACAAGCGCGCGATCTGAAAATATTGTGTGAGAAGTATGACATTGTTGCAGTCCAGCCAGTCGATATGTTTCCCCATACCGTCCACGTGGAGAATGTGGTGAAGCTGGTGAGGAGGTAGGAATTATCTATACCAATAGGGAAAATCGGAACACCTTCCTATGAACAGTTATCCTGGGTGGCGGGTGTGCGTCGGCAAACGGAAACGAAGGATCTGTTTCCAAATATGTAGGCGTCAGAACAAGCAACTCCGATCCGGAAGGTCGTTCGCCCCCCACACCTGCCGCAGGTCCTGCTCAGGATATCGGCAAATGATATTTAAAAATAAAATACGCCGTAGTATAACGACATCTCCCGAATAACGTTTAAATTCAATATTAGACCCGTTCATTGTCTTGACACTCAACACTATAATTGGCATTCCATGACTCCTATCCCTCAAAAAATACTGACCCGCAAGCACGAAATCACCGCAAAGTTCTTCCAGCTTTTGGATCAACACATTGAAGACATACTGGCAGGAAGAGTTGCCCACTCGTTTAAGATCAAGGATTTTGCAGAACGCCTGCTCATTCATCCAACGCATTTCAGCAATACGATTAAACTAGTGACCAAAAGGTCGCCTAGCGAATTTGTCGAAGAACGCCTCTTGGCCGAAGCTCAACGGATGCTAAGCGAAACTTCCATGCCCATTTCCGAAATATGCGATAAGCTGACATTTCAGGATCCCACCAACTTCACAAACTTCTTTAAACGCGCTTCAGGGAAAACACCGATGGAGTATCGGAGTCAGTTTGCCGAGTCGGAGCTGCATAGTGTTTAGAGTGTTTAGGTATTTATTTGTTTATGTGCCTAAGTAGTGAATCTGCCGCGGCCGCTGCGCACAATCTCGGCTAGTTCAGCAAACCTAAACACTTAAACACCTTACTGTCGCAGGAATACGCTTCATTTGCCTGCATCTCCAGCATCGCGGCCTGAAGAAAGTCGCTATTGAAATTCCATTCTTTCTCATGTAATTGGTGATGCTGCATCTGCAGTACCCGCTCGGGAAGTGGACAAGTGCGACATTTTGAAGCAGCACTAATTTTCTTACTCCCGAAAACTTCAACACTTCGCACTTCAACACTTTCGCCCCTAAACACATTATATTGCGCCCTGACATTAACCACTCCCCCCTATGCACATCGGGCGTCACTACACCTTGCGAGAAGTATTGTACTGGACACGAAGAGACATCTATTTTCTTTTTGTTCTGGGAACCATTCCCACGGTCTTGTATGAACTATTTGATATTAAGCTCGTAATCCCTTGGGTACCGATAGCGTTGATTGGAACTGCAGTTGCATTTATAGTGGGTTTCAAAAACAACGCTACGTATGGACGCCTTTGGGAAGCCAGGCAAATCTGGGGATCTATCATAAACGCAAGCCGGTCGTGGGGAATTTTGGTGAAAGATTTTGTCACCATAAATAATTCGCACGCTGACATTTCGCATGACGACCTCAAACAAATTCACAAGCGGCTTATTTATCGCCACATCGGCTGGCTGACAGCATTGCGTTTCCAACTGAGGGAACCACGGCCATGGGAAAATCTTACGAGAAGCTATAATGCTGAATACCGAAGCCACTATAGCGTGCCTGAGCTGGAAGATAAACTGGATGTTGAACTCTCTAAATTCCTAATGGAAGATGAGCTTAAATATGTGTTAAGCAAGCGAAACCGGGCGACTCAACTTATCAACATTCAGTCAGGAGATCTACGAATGCTTGCTGAAAAAGGGATGATCGACAATTTCCGTCATGTCGAAATGGAGAATATGCTGGTTAATCTCTTTGAACAACAGGGCAAATGCGAGCGGATCAAAAATTTTCCCTATCCCCGCCAGTTCGCGACACTGAACCTCTATTTCGTTTGTTTGTTCACCTTGCTCGTTCCCTTCGGAATGCTTCAGGAATTCGACAAGCTTGGAGAAAACTTTGTTTGGCTGACTATTCCTTTTACAGTACTGGTTTGTTGGGTCTTTCTCACCATGGAAAAGATCGGAGAAGTAACTGAAAACCCATTTGAAGGAACACCCAACGATGTTCCCATGGCTGCGCTTACCCGCACCATTGAAATTGATCTTCGGGAGATGCTTGAGGAGAAAGAGATACCGGGGCCGGTTGCGGCGGTGAATAATATATTGATGTAGGGATGGGTCGACGGTCGACGGTCCACGGTCCACGGAATTGGAGAATCTTCAAATCTTTCAATCTTTTAATTTTTCAATCTTCCAATTTTTCAATTTTTCAATTTTTTTCGTCAACATCGCTGCTTGAAATTCGGAAATGAGACAAAAGTTACTAAATGCGGGCGCAAAAGAGCTCAGTTATGAGATTCGTGAAATCGTAAAAAAGGCGGATCAACTGAAGAAGTTGGGCCTTTCCATTTCGTGGGAAAACATTGGTGATCCCATCCAAAAACATCATAAACTCCCTCAGTGGGTGAAAGACATAGTTTCTGATCTTGCAAAAGACGATGATTCTTACAGCTATTGCCCATCGAAAGGTATGTTGGAGACGCGCGAATTCCTGGCAAAACAGACAAACGAACTGGGTGGTGTGCAGATCAGTGCCGATGATATCTGTTTCTTCAACGGTCTGGGTGACGCTATTTCAAAAGCGTATCAATTCATTTCCCGTACATCAAGGGTCATCGGGCCGTCGCCTGCGTATTCAACGCATTCGAGTGCGGAAGCTGCACATGCTGCGCACGAACCATTAACATATCGTCTAGATCCCAACAACAAATGGTATCCTGACCTTGACGACCTGTATAACAAAGTAAAGTATAACCCGAACATCGTTGGAATTTTGATCATCAATCCAGACAACCCCACGGGCATGGTCTACCCGTTGGAAACTTTGCGCCGGATCGTCGAGATCGCCAAGGAATTCAATCTGTTCCTGGTAGCCGATGAGATCTACATCAACATCACATACAACGGCGCACGTGCGTATGCCCTCTCCGAGATCATAGAAGACGTGCCGGGAATTTCCATGAAGGGTATTTCAAAAGAATTGCCATGGCCTGGTGCGCGATGCGGCTGGATGGAGTATTATAACCGCGATAAAGATGAAGACTTCAACCGCTTCTGCAACGCATTGGATAATGCAAAAATGATCGAAGTGTGTTCAACCAAGCTACCTCAGCTGGCGATTCCGAAAATATTCGGCGACAGCCGCTTTAAGACGTACAGAGAAGAAACCAATAAAAATATCGGCAGGCGGAGCAAGATCATCGCAGATATTTTACATACAGTCCCTGAGTTGACGTTCAACGAGACTTTCGGGGCTTTTTATAATACGATCATCTTCAGGGATGAAACATTGAAACCACATCAAACCCTTCAAATTGGAAATCAAAAAATAAAATCATTGGTTGATGATTGGGTCAGTCAGGATATACCTCTGGACAAGATTTTTTTATATTACCTATTGGGAGCAAAAGGCATTTGTGTCGTCCCGATTTCTTCGTTCTGCTCTGAACTTCAGGGGTTCCGAGTAACGTTACTGGAAGAGGATGAAGAGGTGTTAACAAAGACGTTCTCGTCTATCAGGGATGGTATTGTAGAGTATCTCCACAGCTAACAACTGTTATTCTACCTAACATTTGTTACATGCTGATTATGAAATATTTCTGCAAAATATCTTGAATTATAAACGATAATTCGTGAGAATTGTAGTCGCACAGAATTATATGCTGAATTCACCAAAATTATCGGAATACAGGGCAATCTCATCATTCATGATAGACTTGCTATCTGTGCTTCTCATTGTCGTGATAATTCTTAAACCCGAAGGGGCGATGGTGATATAATATTATAATTAAAAGATTCACAGACCGCCCCGACAACCTCGGGGCGGTTTTGTTTTATATGGCTAAAACAAACTAACAATTGTTATATGTACTACACGAAAGACACAATCCTTTTCCTGAACGGAAAGTTCATAAAAGCGGTTGATGCTCATTCTGATCTTTACAGCCAAACTCTGCATTATGGTATGGGAGCGTTCGAAGGAATCCGCGCATACCTGACGATGAATGGCGTGAAGATTTTTAAGGCGTACGAACATTTCGAACGACTGAAAAAAAGTTGTGCTCTGGTTGGAATTCCGTTTGACTACGAGACGGAGGAACTAATACAAATTGCATATCTGCTCCTTGAAAAAAATAATTTATCTGATGCCTATATCCGTCCGCTGGTATACTGCGGACCGAATATGACATTAACAAAACCAACCGAAGTATACCTAATGATGTGCGCATGGGAATGGGATAAATACCATGGTGATAAAATGCTGAAGCTTTGCATCTCTTCCTACCAGCGACCCAATCCAAATTCATTGAAGATTGAAGCGAAAGTCACTGGGCATTATGTAAACTCCATCCTGGCAACAAGCGAGGCAAAAGTAAGAGGCTATGATGAAGCCCTTATGCTGGATATGGATGGATACATCGCACAGGCTCCGGGTGCGAATTTCTTCGTTGAAAGAAATGGAGTTCTTTATACACCGGCTCTGGGTCACATTCTTCCAGGGACAACCCGCCAGCTGGTGTTCAACATTTGTCAGGCGCTGGATATCCCTGTGAAAGAAAAGAATATTAAACCGGAAGAGCTGGAGGATGCCGACAGCGCATTCTTATGCGGGACAGCCACTGAAATTGCCGGTATCGAATCCATCGATGCAAAGCCTTTCAAAAAAGATTGGTTCGATAGCTTCGGTGCGAGCATTCAGGAAGCATATAAATGTCAGGTGCGCGAAAAATCTTTTAGTTACGTGATAATATAATACTCACACACACTCAACACTGTCGTATAAAAAAAACGAATGGAATTTAACAAGTATAGCAAGACCGTTACACAAGACCCAACGTTGCCAGCAGCGCAGGCGATGCTGTATGCGATTGGGTTAACGGAAAAGGATTTGGAAAAAGCGCAGATTGGAATAGTAAGCACAGGATTCGATGGCAACCCGTGTAACATGCACCTGAATACGCTGGCACAAGCAGTGAAGACAGGAGTGTGGGAAAATGATTTGGTGGGTTTGATATTTAACACCATTGGTGTCAGCGATGGTATCAGCAACGGCACCGAAGGAATGCGTTATTCGCTCGTAAGCCGTGAGATTATCGCGGATTCAATCGAAGCGGTATGCGGCGCCCAATATTACGACGGTCTGATAGCCGTTGTG
>JAICGJ010000226.1 GCA_025923195.1 Chryseolinea sp. | reverse complement strand
TAGCTTTAGAGTTGCTGGATAATTGCAAACAATTTTTTGAACGGCATTGAGCTGCGTAGGAGCATCCTGTTTATAGCATTAATTGGAAACATCAGACGGGCTCCGTAGGAGCTCCTGCATTCCGTAAGGTGTTTGGCCATGTGGCGTAGCGCAATATTAAAACGAGTATTTGCAATATGATTGTCGCGCAAAAAGGAACCTCATGTCAAGTCGTTGTTTTTTTCAATAAACGGGCATATAGACGATGTGTAGTTATCAGGAGTGGGGCTTTCTGAATGGAGTGCTCTCGCGTCTTCATAAACACAGTAGTAATCCGAAATCCCCATCCTTTTTACTGCATTAATTGTCGACCTCAGGTGGGGCTGCTCTAACGCATGCACGGTTTAAGCGACTTTTTTAACCGAGAGGTGAGACGCCACACCAGCTCATAAGGAACGTCTGCGTATCGCTATTCGACGGTTACTTCCTTGGCCAACCCTACTGCGTTAAACCTGATAACAAGTGCGCTGTAGGAGGGGCTGACTAAAAAGTCGAGTTGTAATTTCTCCGATAAAATTTTATTGGCGTACCTTAATTGTTTCTTGGGGTCTTGGTGGCCCTTAACACCTCACTCTTTGCCACTAGGCACAATAGCACAGGCATTGAGTTTCCATACCGAGACGGCCGGCTCCATCGGAGCCTCCTGTTTATAGAAAATGACTAGGGTGCTATCCGGGCTCCGTAGGAGCCTCCTAGATTAATTTCAAACCAACATTGTTCCTATTGGCGAATAGATCATCACACGCATTTTTGCAATTTGCTGATCAGGTATTTGAAATAATTCACAACGAGATCCTAGGAGGCTCCTACGGAGCCATTGTGAGCACGTTTCCCCTTCTATAAACAGGGGGCTCCTATGGAGCCGTGCATGCTCCGTGTCGTCATCAAGAGCCTGGGAGTTTTTCTGAATGGAGTGCGCATCGAGTCTTCATGAACATAGTGGTAATCCACAAATCCCTTTTTAGTGGCTTGGATAACCTGCAAACATTTTTGAAGGCACCATCCTGTTTATAGTATTAATTGGCGACATCAGGCGGGCTCCTTAGGAGCCTCCCGCAAATTCCGGCCCCCTAAGGAACACAATAGTATCGCTATTCGACGGTTACTTCCTTGGCCAACCCTATGGCGTTAAACCTGATAACAAGCTTTTTCGGATTTTCAACAGGCGACTCCGAACATTCCCTCGATGGCTGTAAAAAATAATAGTAAAACTTCTGATTCCGCTTGTAGAGTTCATTCTCGTCCGGCTTGCCAAGCAGGCTAATGATCTCCTGCTCATTCAGAGCCACCAATTTTTCGGACTGCGCCTCCATGGCCTCGCTCATCTGAGAACGTTGGCCATTGCAGGCCAGTTTATCACGTTTCCAAACCTCGAAATCAATTTCATCGAATGTGGGCAGCGACTGCCTGCAGGAAAGCAAAAAGAAGAAAATGATAACACAACGCTTATGCCATCTGTACAACAACATTCTTTTTTTGAACAGCATAGAACCAGGTTGTGGATACGACGAAATAAACTCCCGCTAAAATATAAAATGAGGTAGTCCATCCGTTAACGTAAGTCAGCGCCGTCAGCAGCAATGGATAGAAAACAATGCGGGCCCACTCCGAGTAGATCGCCCAAACGCGACGTTCAAAAAGCACGCCGCTATTCACAACAACAACACAAATCAACAGAGTAACAAAGACCTTCTCGGATAGACTGAATTGGTCAGCATGGTTCAGAAACAATGCTGTGGCGACCAAACATAAAATGTATTGAAAGAGAACATATAAATTCAACGCCATGGGGGCGGGAGTATCATATTTTTTGTAAGACCGCTTGTCAACAAGCGGTGCAGGCCTATAGCCCCCTAGTGAGTCGGGCAGCCACCCCGGCTTCTTAAACAGATATTTCAGTCTGTCAGTCCAGGAAGGTATTTGGCGTAAATCCTTGCCCATTTCTACATAATGACTCACATTGGCAAAAATGGCATTCCAGCTGTTTAAGGGTTTTGTTATCCCATAGGTTGGTTTTTCTTCTTCAGCCTGGAATGTGCCGAACATTTTATCCCAAATGATCAACGATCCAGCGTGATTCTTGTCGATGTATTTTGGATCTCGACCATGATGAACGCGATGATGAGAGGGTGTATTAAAAACATATTCAAACCAACCCATCTTGCCGATGGTTTCAGTGTGGATCCAGAATTGGTATAACGTGTTGAGGGCCGATATCAGTGCAAAGTCAAGCGTTTGGAAACCCAGAAATGCGATCGGAAGATTAAATGCAAAAGTCCATATGATCTGAAGGGAACTTTGTCTGAGCGCTACCGAGAGGTTATAGTCCTCACTTTGATGATGCACCACGTGACCACCCCAGAACAGGTTGATTTCATGGCTCATGCGATGTGCCCAATAATAGGCGAAATCCACCAACAGAAACAGCGCTACCCAATACCAC
Source organism: Chryseolinea sp. (assembly GCA_025923195.1). Lineage (GTDB taxonomy): Bacteria > Bacteroidota > Bacteroidia > Cytophagales > Cyclobacteriaceae > Chryseolinea. Next base: position 6,744 of record JAICGJ010000226.1, on the reverse strand, counting down.
CAGGTTGTATTGTCAAGGGTAAACATGGCAAATTTTTCGTATAGAAATTCATAGATCCCGATAGCAAAGATCTTAAGGAATAGGCCGGAAAGCTGTGACGTAATACCACAACTCATGTTCGCGATAGCATCGGGCAAACGGTAAAGTTCTTTGTGTGTGAATCGCTCGACAATGAGCTCAATGCCGATGAGGATAAAGAAAATCGGAATGGATAGGACAATGGGATTAAAGTTCAAGCGATTTACGTTTAATTTGCACTCATAAATTTACAAAACATGGCTTTAAAACTCTTGAAGGGTATTTGGTTTCTTTCAATAGTAGCGGCTCTGATTGCCTTATTGTACGTATACGCCGGACTCCCTCAGGAAGTGATTGTGCAGAAACAAGGGAGTTCGCAGATATCTGTAAGCAATGAACTATTCTTTTATATCGTAATGATGTTCCTCGCCATCTCAAACGTAATGGTATTTATTATCGGGAAAGTATTCTCTGAAAAGGAGGATTTCAGAGCTTGGTTTCATGGGCTGATCATGACATTGAATATATTTTTCATCATCGCGCTGATTTTTATTTTTCAGTACAACAGCAATGAGAAGTTTGATTACGGGAGGATTGCATTTATTATCTATGGAAGCTTAGGTTTGATGGTGCTGTGGGCTTCCTTCTGGCCTGTTTACCTGATTTTCCGGGCATTTTCATCTAAATCTTTAGTTTAGACAGATACCAGCAATTTGTTTATAATCAAATTATTATATCATGTACCTTAATAAATTTTTGTAATTAAAAAATTTTGATTTGGCGTTGTTGTGATTTCAAAAATTCTTTTATTAGGAGCGAATTGACTTTTTCGAGTCCGGGAGAGTTTCTACAGGCTGTCCCGGACTTAACAAACTGACTTTTTGAACTTGTAAACTTTTGATTTTTTTCCTTTCACTGTCATAAAAATTCCGGGTTCGGGCATGGGTAAATCTGAAAAGCCGTCGGCTATGTTTGAGTATAATGAGTCCAGTATAAAGTCGCTTGACTGGAGGGAGCACATCCGCCTGCGCCCGGGGATGTATATTGGTAAGCTGGGAGATGGCTCATCAAAGGATGACGGCATTTACGTATTGGTCAAGGAGGTTATAGACAATTGCATCGACGAGCATATGATGGGGTATGGAAGAACCATCGATGTGACGATCACTGAATCAAAAGTGGTCATCCGCGACTATGGCAGAGGTATCCCGTTAGGGAAGGTAGTCGACGTCGTTTCCAAGATAAACACTGGTGCTAAGTACGATTCGGGCGCTTTCCAAAAATCAGTCGGCTTAAATGGAGTAGGAACAAAGGCAGTAAACGCACTCTCCAATTATTTTAAAGTTCAGGCGTTTCGTGAAGGTCAGACCAAACTGGCGGAATTTAAGAAGGGTATTCTGGTGAGCGATCCGAAGGTAGGTAAAACCACCGAGAAGAACGGTACTCTTGTAGAGTTTGAACCTGATAGTTCAATGTTTAAGAACTATCATTTCATTCCGGAATACCTGGATGACTTAATGTGGAACTACGCATTTCTTAATGCAGGCCTGACCATCGTCTGCAACGGGAAGAAGTTCTTTTCAAAGGACGGCTTGTTAGATTTGTTAAGGCAGAAGGTAACAGCGGATGAACTGCGATATCCAATCATCCAATTCAAAGGCAAAGATATTGAGGTCGCCCTTACGCATGGCAATCAATATGGGGAAGAATACTACTCGTTTGTGAATGGCCAAAACACTACCCAGGGAGGAACGCATCTAGCTGCATTCCGCGAAGGTGTTGTCAAAGGCGTTCGCGACTTCTACAAGACTGATTTTGATTCCGCTGACATACGCGCATCCATCATTGGAGCAGTTGCAGTACGGATTCAAGAACCAGTATTTGAATCGCAGACAAAGACCAAGTTAGGGTCGCTCACAATGGCGCCCGACGGAGCGCCTGTCAAGACTTATGTTGCCGATTTTGTATCGAAGGAACTAGAGATTTTTCTTAACCAGAATAAGGAGACCGCCGAGGCCTTGAAGAAAAGAATCCAGCAGTCTGAGCGTGAGCGTAAGGAAATTGCGGGTATCAAGAAACTGGCGAATGAGCGGGCGAAGAAAGCGAATCTCCACAATCGCAAGCTTCGCGACTGCCGGTATCATTTTGATGATGAAAAAACAACGCGGGGACTGGATACAATGATTTTTATTACGGAGGGCGACTCTGCCAGCGGTTCTATCACAAAATCACGCGATGTGGAAACGCAAGCTGTCTTTAGTCTTCGGGGGAAGCCGTTGAACTGCTTTGGGTTGACAAAAAAAGTTGTATATGAGAACGAAGAATTCAATTTGCTTCAGCATGCGCTGAATATTGAAGACGGGTTGGAAGGCCTGAGATATAACAAGGTGATTATCGCCACGGATGCCGACGTGGATGGAATGCATATCCGTCTGTTGCTGATGACGTTCTTTCTTCAGTTCTTTCACGAGTTAGTAAAGGCTGGTCATGTATTTATTTTGGAGACGCCCCTCTTCCGTGTTCGCAATAAGAAGGAAACGATTTATTGTTATAGTGATGAAGAAAAGCAGGCCGCTATGCAGAAGTTAGGTGGGAAACCGGAGATCACCCGATTCAAGGGCTTGGGGGAAATATCGCCGGAGGAGTTTGGAGCCTTCATTGGTGAAAATATCAGACTTCAGCCGGTGATCATTCATAAAGAAGATCACCCCCAAAAGACATTGGAGTTTTATATGGGCAAGAATACGCCAGATCGTCAGGAGTTCATCATTGATAACCTGCGTATCGAATTGGATGTTGTGGAGAATGAGGAGGAAGTTGTTGCTGAAGAATAGCGCAGCTGGTGCGCTCCCCGGAGGGAATTTTTAACCGCAAAGGAATTTTACGATTATAAATTGACGATTGTAGATTGGTGCCGCATTGAAACGTACTAATCTTACATTTTTCAATTTTTCAATTTTTTAATTTGTTCATGAGCAAGAAGAAAGTAACGCCGAAAGCTAAGGAAGTATCCCCGAGGGCTGGTGCTGACGGAAAGGGAGGAGAAGGGGATGTTATCCATACCGTTGATATCAATGGACTTTACCAGAATTGGTTTCTGGATTATGCCTCCTATGTGATTCTTGAACGTGCTGTGCCCCGGATTGAAGATGGCTTTAAACCTGTGCAGAGGCGCATCATGCACTCTCTAAAAGAGATGGATGACGGTCGTTTCAACAAAGTCGCGAATGTAATCGGTAATACCATGCAATATCATCCCCATGGCGATGCTGCCATCGGTGAGGCTATGGTTAATATTGGACAGAAGGACCTTCTTATTGAAACACAAGGCAACTGGGGGGACGTACGGACAGGGGATAGCGCCGCGGCCCCAAGATACATAGAAGCGCGACTTTCAAAATTTGCCCTTGATGTAGTCTACAACCCGCAGACAACGGAGTGGCAGCTCACGTATGACGGCCGCAAGAAGGAGCCCGTCACATTGCCTGTAAAGTTTCCGTTACTGTTGGCACAGGGCGTTGAAGGTATAGCGGTGGGACTGTCCACAAAAATCCTCCCGCATAATTTTTGCGAATTAATAAAGGCATCTATTGATGTTCTCAAGGATAAGAGACCCAAGATCTATCCTGATTTTCCAACAGGTGGAACGGCAGACTTCACAGAATATAACAATGGCCTTCGAGGGGGAAAAATCAAAGTAAGAGCAAAAATTGAGGTGATTGACAAAAAGACGCTGGTTATCAGAGAAATTCCTTTCTCTACTACAACCACTTCTTTAATCGAATCGATCGTAAAAGCAAGTGAAAAAGGGCAAATAAAGGTCAAGCAAGTGATCGATAACACGGCTCGCGACGTAGAGATTCAGATACTTCTCCAGCCTGGACAATCGCCGGAAATTGCTATCGACGCGTTGTTCGCATTTACCGATTGTGAGATTAGCATCTCCCCAAATTCGTGCGTCATTGTCGAGGACAAGCCCAGTTTCCTTCCCGTTAATGAAATCCTGAAATACAACACCCAGCAAACGCTCGAGCTCCTCAAAAGCGAATTGAAGATCAGGCGTGATGAGCTAAAAGAAAAAATTCTGTTCTCCTCCCTGGAGAAAATATTTATTGAAAACCGAATCTATCGCGACATCGAACAAGCAGCGACCTGGGAAGAAGTAATTGGCAGGATAGACAAAGGACTAAAGCCTCACAAGAAAAAATTCTATAGGGAAATTACGACGGATGATATCGTCAGGCTCACCGAGATCAAGATCAAGCGAATATCAAAATTTGATGCATTGAAAGCTGACGAGCAGCTTCGCGACCTTGAGAAAGAATTGAAGGAAACAGAATACAACCTGAAGCATCTTACCGACTATGCGATTGCTTACTACGAGAAGCTTTTGGAGAAATATGGGAAAGGGCGTGAACGCAAAACAGAAATAAAGAGCTTCCAGTCGGTTGCCGCTACTGAAGTAATTGCGAACAACCAAAAATTGTATGTCAATCGCGCTGACGGCTTCATTGGATATGGGCTAAGAAAAGATGAATACATTTGCGATTGTTCCGATCTCGACGATGTCATCGCCATCCGGAAAGATGGTAAGGCATACGTTGCACGAATTCAGGAGAAAGTTTTCGTAGGTAAAGATATACTTTATGTGGGGATTTGGAAGAAGGGTGATGACAGGATGGTGTACAATCTCATTTATACGGACGGTGCTACAGGAAAGGGATTTGCGAAGCGATTCACGATGCCGGGCGTCATTCGCGATAAGGAGTATGATCTGACGCAAGGTAATCCAAATTCGAAAGTTCACTACGTCAGTGGCAACCCTAACGGAGAGGCTGAAGTAGTAGAAGTAAAACTTTCCCCTTCGAGTACTGCGCGCAAGAAGGTATTTGAGTTTGATTTTGCAGAGCTTGAAATAAAAGGCAGGGGTGCCCGAGGAAACACCATTACTAAATACGGAATCCGGAAGGTTGAAAAAATTAAGGAAGGCACGTCGACGCTCAGCAAGCTCAATCTTTGGTACGATTCGGATTCAGGCCGTCTGAATAAGGATAAGAGAGGAAAATACCTGGGCAAATTTGACGGCGACGATCGGATCATTGCCTTCATGCGGAATGGATCATATAAGATCACGAGCTATGATCTGACGAATCGGTACGAACCTGAGAAAACGCTCCAGGTCGAAAAGTTCAATCCGGCTAGAGCTGTTTCAGCCATTTATGTAGATGGTGAGAGCAAACAGCACATGATCAAGCGCTTTATGATAGAAACCAGCACAGCGGATAAAGAATTTAATTTCATTTCTGAAACTATTGGATCACGACTGGTACTGGCTACCACTGCTGAGGCGCCTGAAGTTGAGTTAGAGGTCGTGAAGGGCAAAGGCAAGGAGAAAAGCACTGAAACAATCAACCTGGAAGAACTTATAGATATCAAAGGATGGAAGGCGCTTGGTAACAGGCTTTCGCAATTCAAAGTTATCAAAGTTAATTTAGTCCAGGAGGATGATGCCGGACCCGTTGCAGAGGGTGTTGCTGACATCGAATCTGAGGCGTCGGAATCCGAAAAGGAAGGTCTGTCGCCAAAAAAAAAAGAGCTACAGGATCAGCCGAACCCAACGGAACAGCCCGAAAAAGGAGAGCAGACAAGCCTCTTCGAAAACACGCAAAGTCAACGGCACCAGCACCCAAAAAAAGAACAGGCAAAAAGCCAAAAAGCCCAGCCCGTACAACAAAGCCTCTTCCCCGAAAACAATCAAAGCGAAAAAAGTAAAAAGGAAATAGCGCGGAATAAGCGCGAGGGACGTGAATTAGACCCTTCGTCGAATAAAATCGAAAGCGGCAGGGAATTTGGTGTGGGAGAAACGATTGAGTTAGAAATTTAAATGCCCAACGCGGCATAAAATTTCGTTTTTGTAAATTTATACTATGAAGATAACCTCAGCATTTTTGCTCTTGTTTGTTCTGGCTTTCGGTTTTAGCAACGCGCAAGAAGAAATTCTGGCATTTGGAAAGGTTACTGATTCCCGCACAAGTAAGGGCATCAAGGCAAATGTTCGCTACAGCAGTATTCCAACCGGAAGTATCTTTGGCCGGTTCAGCGATAGTACTTTTTCATTTCCAATTTTCGGAACCGCCAAATATCAGATAACGGCGGAAGCCAAAGGATATAATCCCAGGACAGTTATTGTTGATCCGAAAGACATCGATGCAAATAAGAAAGTTCAACGCGACATCATCTTAACGCCATCGGGCGAAACGATGCGTCTGAACAATCTGATTTTCCCCCAGGGAAAGGCTGTCATTGATCCGAAATCTTTTAATGAATTGGATGAAGTGGCACAAATGATGAAGGAAAATCCCAAGATGATCATACAACTCGAGGGCCATACGGATAATGTTGGAAGCCCTAAGGCTAACATGAAATTGTCTGAAGAAAGGGTTGAAGCCGTCAAGAAATATCTGGTCAGCAAGGGCATCGCCAAGGACCGAATCAAAACAAAGGCGCTGGGCGGTAGCCAGCCACTCGCCAATGAGATGACACAACAGGCGCGCGCGCTTAACAGGCGTGTAGAGATGCGGATTCTGAAAGATTAATCCCTCAATTGAGCGTTAATAGCTTAAGACAAACAGGCGATGGTACGGCCAAAGGTTTTCCGACTGACGTAAGTTTCCCGGTCTTAGCGTTAATTCGAAAGATCGTAATGTTGTCCGTGTCCTGATTGGC
>JAICGJ010000225.1 GCA_025923195.1 Chryseolinea sp. | reverse complement strand
TTAATAGTTGAAATTCCAGATACTTTCCCAGGTGAAATATCGATTGATATTCTTGATGCATTAGGAAACACAGTAATAGGCCGAAAGAGTACTAATCGAATAGAAGTTATTGAGCTAAAGTCACTGCGGCCCGGTCTCTATTTTGTCCAACTAAGAACCGGAAAGGAATTTCATGTTATCCATATTCTGAAGATTTAAGATATATCCCGGATATCCGAAGTTGCCTTTGTATATCATTCTACGTGAGTATACATTGCCAAAATTGTCCTCTTATCGATCGGTTCGCTATTCGGTGGGTTGAAAAAATAATGATGCTAATCGCTTTCAGCCCACGTTGGTGTTCTAACAAAATCCTGCGCACACCACGCCTTTGTTCGGTGTTGTGTGTAGGCATGAGCGCCGGAATCACCAACCAACCCTACACATTATGATAGCAGGTCGAAATGTAAATTTTATCCGGCCACTAGGTTGGAAAGATCTCTAGGGGATTTTAGTTATCCGTCACAATGACGAAAAATGTTACTCCAATCGCCCCCGTAATAAAGCTGTCGCTTGAACGAATAGAATTAACTTTTAAAATACCGCCCTCTTATGGATGACAGCGGTTTTTGGTAATTCCGGGTCCCAAGCCAGTTTGTTGTGAGCCATTTTCATGTGGAAATCTAAAATCAGTTGAAGAATGCGCCATATGCGCTTGTCTGTAGCAAAAGATAGCCTTAACCAAGATCACAATATTTAACTTGTGTGATGACCTTTTCCAAAAATCAGAACTAATTATTGGCGCTGCCGGTCACAAGGAAGCACTAATAAAAGAAGCCATGGAGCAAGCGAAAAAAGTTGCTGTTGATCACCTTGCAGCCAAACAAGAACAGCTCAGGGCAGCAATGGAAAAAATTGCAAAGTATAAGAAAAAATATTCCAGCCTCAATGGTATTAAGGAACTGTCGGAAAAGCCACGCAATGATATGCGAGACAAACCATTAATTGAGCGTGTTGTGCCTGGGCTTGCAATGCAACTTCAAAAGAGAAGTGAAGACCTGTTGGTCGACTTCAATCCATATGCTGCATATCGTTTTACGAAACGCCTTAACGGAGGAATCGGATGGAATCAACGGATAGCCTATGATACGAAGCAAAATTCATTTAATCCCTCCGCCCGGATCTATGGCCCACGAACATTCGGAGAATTCAAAATCGGTAAAGGATTTTCACCTAATGCCGAAATCGAACTGATGAATACCTGCATTCCACCACTACCAACTACCACCTATGATCCATCATATCGCGAATGGGTGTGGGGAGCGTTTGCTGGGATGAAGAAAGAGTACAAGCTTTTCAAAACAGTCGAGGGCACAGCAATGGTGATGGCGCGTCTTATAAATCCTGGAAATAAAAGTCCTTATGCTGATGTAGTGAATGTGAGGTTTGGCTTTGAGTTTCCGATGAAGTAGAAGACGAAATCTCCTTTGAACCAAAACTAATATGCTTCACGCGCTTCTGGTCATTAGGTAGGTAAAATGTCCATTGAGTTGGTTACTTAATAGGACTATCGCTTATGAGAAATTTTTAAGTTCTGAACCTAATTAGCTGAGATGAGAATTACTAAACTCGATGGCCTACGGGGACTTTTTAGCATGATGATTGTCATTTATCATTACCCACCCGAATTTATTCCCAGTTTTATTCATAACTCTTTCATTGTTGCTAATTCGCACTTATTCGTTGATTTTTTTTTCGTTTTGTCAGGATTTGTGATCACCTATAATTATAACAATCTTCTTAACACCAAGACGGAATTGGGCATCTTTGTGCTTAAGCGCTTTATACGATTGTATCCGCTATTGTTATACACAACTCTTGTTTTTCTTTTTGTCACTTTGGGTGTAAAGATATTGCTCCCTGAATTTGCTAAAAACAAAGACTCTTTTTTGCCGGCAATTTTAGACACCGTCAGTACGCTTACATTTTTTAATTCTACTCCCGTGTTTGACGACAACTTTGGAGGGAACAAGTATGGAATGAATTATCCGTCGTGGTCAATTTCAGCCGAAATGTTTGCATACCTATTTTTTGGGGGAATAACATTGTGGGCCGTTCAGAAAAGGAAAAGTATAATACTAGCAAGTTCAGTTCTCATTGGAATGATTTTCCTACTTGTCAAAATTTTGATGAAAATTGAAGGAAATTATGATTTCGTCCGGGCAATCCTTTCCTTTAATATTGGATATTTCGTCTACCTCTATTCTAAAAGAGATATTACTATCAATAAGGGCCTGGAAATTGGGCTCACTGTATTTTTCTTTGGACTGTTTTACGCCGCATTCGTTGTTAAAGAACAACAGTTGCTAAAAACCATAATCGAAGCATGTGTAATTCCCGTGTTCTTTGGTTTATCAATATTCACGCTTATACAAACAGATGGAGTTGTGAGCAAATTAATGGAAACGAGACTGTTTCAATTCTTAGGCAAAATATCTTATTCAGTTTATCTTAATCACGCCATCTTGGTCTATGTTTTCCCTAAGGCCATGTTTTCAATTTTTAAAGTTCAACAGACCGCAGTAACTGAAATTGTCACCTTGGTTATTGCTGTTTTTCTTGTGATCATCTATTCCCATATTACCTACAACATAATTGAGCTAAAGGGTGGCAATCTATTGAGGCGACGATTATCGCCAAACCAAAATCTTAAATCCCGTGAGACAAAATCTCTGCGCCAATATAGCTGCATATCTTCCGTAAAGAGGGAACTGCCCAATATTCACAACGGGAGTTCCCTGTTGAAGGCAAGCTATTGACGTCGCATTAGTATTGTGATCCCCACTGACATTTAAGCAGCCGGATGCGCTGGTACGGACAATATAAGGTTCGTTAGCCGGGAACTAGCAGTGTCAGGAAATGTCAGCAAAAGGAGTAGAGGTAATTTTTCATAACAGAAACGGTTCGAAGAGAAGGAATGTTGAATCCCAAGTGTAGATGATGAGCTTGGATAAGGTGGGGCGAGGAATTTTAACGGAAGATCAGAAATCAATTTGTTGCAAACATAGTTTGATATCTCTCCGGCTCCACCTTCGTCCGCCGAAGTGATATCTCATCCCGAAGGCGGGCTACGGCGGACACGGTCCACAACCTTCAATCCGAATCGAGCTAAACACTAAAGATCGTAATGATTCTAGGGATGTTTTATTCTTACCCCGCTTAAATCGTCCACTCCTCTCAAGATTTAAAAGGAAAAAGCATTAAAATAAGGTCGCATTTTTTTAGGGAGCAACCTAATCTCCTCTTATCACCAAGCCGCTATTTTACGTTATGTCGGCCCGAAGCTGGTTCAAATAATCGTATGTATTATCAGTGTAAGATAGAGCGTTAAATATGCTTTTTACAACAAAACGAACCACCTATATTAGAAGTATTGTGCGTAATTAACGATGTGTATATTTTTTAAAATCCCAGCCACCAAGTAGCGGAAAACTTAAAATCAACATGCTTGAAATCCTAACCAGTAACCTATGACTCGCGACCAGCATTTAGAATTCTGTAGCCGTTGTATCAATCGTAAATTTGATTCGGACAAAGGCACCATCTGTGGTCTAACCAATGAGATTGCTGCGTTCGAGAACACCTGCGATAATTATAAAATAGACCCTGGCGTGACAACCGTTAGGCCACCTGTGGAAAGTGTTGCAGATCATAAGCTTATTGAAAGCCTCCCCGAAGACGTCAAGGCGCTCTTAAGAAAACAACAGGATGTTGTTTTAGCTGTTGTCGGCGGACTGAGTGCCGCTGTTCTGGGATCCATGGTCTGGGCCATCGTAACGGTGGCAACAAACTATCAGATTGGATATATGGCAATTGCTGTTGGTCTGCTCGTGGGATTTTCAGTCAGGTACTTTGGAGCCGGCGTAGACAAATATTTCGGATACATTGGCGCCATTTTCGCCCTGTTCGGCTGCGCGCTTGGTAATCTGTTATCGCAAGTGATATTTGCTGCTGACGCGGAGTCCGTTGGTTATATGGACATTTTGATCTTGCTCAATTTTGATTTGATCCTGTTGATCTTCGAGGAGTCATTCTCACCGATGGATGTGTTGTTTTATGGTATCGCAGCCTATGAAGGTTACAGGTTCGCTTTTAGAAAAATTACCGAAGACGTATATGACGCGTCAAGTAAAGGTCAATTGCCGCCGCTCCCATTTGCACAATTCAGAATACCCATTGCGGCAGTATTATATATCATGTTTGCTGTTGTTGGTTTCACAATGCGGAGTGCTTCTGATGGTGAGAAAATTACCTACTATCCTTCCGGCGAAAAACAATCTTCAGGCTTCCTCGTCGACAGAAAGGAATCAGGACTCTGGCAGTTCTGGTGGGAGAATGGAAAACCCATGTCCAAAGGGTTGTTTATAAATGGAAAGCCGGATAGCACCTGGGAGTATTATTCAGAAGAGGGAAAACTGTACAGGCGTGCTGCTTTCAAAAGTGGCGTGGAGCATGGCATTTGGACTGAATTTTATGAAGATGGCAAAGTAAGTTCCATCGGAAATTATGTGAACGGACGCAAAGACGGTGAATGGAAATTTTACTACGACGACGGCGTTTTATCGCAAAAAGGTAATTATAAACTTGACCATGCACATGGCTTTTGGGAGTCGTTCTATCCCGACGGAAGGCCGAGTTTGACCTCGACTTATGAAGATAATGAGCCCCGAAGTTTATGGACAAGCTGGAATGAAGCCGGCAACAGAGTTTATGAAATCGATTATGGTACCGAAGGAAAGTCAACGATTGTAAATAGCTGGAGTCCCAGCGGGAAACCTGAAGTTAAAGACGGTAATGGAACATACAATGTTTATCACCCCAATGGTAAAATCGCAGAAACCGGGTTGGTTAAAAACCGGATGAAGACCGGCACATGGAAGGCGTTTTACGAGAATGGAAATAAAAAAGAAGTTGGTCATTATGCCGATGACGTATACTTTGTCGATGCGAAGTGGTCACCTGATGGCAACGTGCTGGTTGAAAAAGGTGAAGGCGTGTTCGAGGGTTATGGTCCTGAAGGCACGTTGGCTGAAACTGGAAAAATATTAGGTGGGCGTCGTCAAGGGGAATGGACTGCATACTATCCGCAATCCGAGAAAATAGTTATGTCGAAAACTCAATATGCTAATGGCGAACCCGATGGTCTTCAGCAAATCTTTTTCGAAGATGGAACGCTCCAGATCGAAGGTGCGATTCAGAATGGTAAACGCGAAGGCCCATGGAAGTGGTACCATCAAAATGCTATTCTAGAATCAAGTGTTGATTTCAAAGCCGGAAAAAAAGAAGGCGAGCAACATTTTTATCTCGATGATGGCACACTTACCAGAACGGAAGTGTATAAGCAAGGAGCGCTTGTGGAAACCAAGATAGAGTGATAATCGACACTGCCAAGGCAAGCGTGTAAGCGCCACGCCTAGTTGGAGTACGAATTTCAACTTGATTAACCAGGAGTTTGACTGTTCTTGAAATGTATTCCTGGATATTTTCGTTTTAGAAAGTGCACCCCGATAGCTACCTGATTTTATGGTTCTGATGAGGATCTTGATGGTTTCGATTTTTGCAGACTGGTTTTTGAAGGAGAGAAGTTCAGGCACATACCTTTTATTTTCTTGACAGCAAAAGCGTCTACTGAAGACAGGATCCGTGGGCTGGAGCTTGGAGCGATAGATTATATTGAGAAGCCGTTTAAGATCCAGGAGCTGATTACGAAGATCGATTCAATACTTTCAAACTTAAGAAAGCAACGCGAGGCAGTCATCACAAAGCTTACAAGTCGATTATTTCTGAATCGGAAGGAGTCCAAAAAAACCTAAGGTCAGCGTCACCGAAGTGCTTTGTTAATAATTGCAGGAAGTATAGGCTGGCATCAAGAGAGATCGAAATTATAAAACTTCTTATAAGAGGTCAGCCCTATAAAACACTAGGTGACAATCTGCACATTTCAGCTAAGAGGGTGGCAAAACATATTTCTAATATACTTTCCAAGGTCGGTGTAGGTAATAAGGTTGAACTGATAAATAGATTGAGTTCAGTGAACTAAATTTGTCGGTGTAGGCGGCAGCGCTCGTTGTTAATAAACATTGCCATGAAGGTCTCACGGATGCGTAAAACCTAACAGAAAAGTTCGTTAAGACTTACGAATACCTAGAGCCAAGCGGACGATATCGTGCCATTTGTTTGGCGATTTACATTACTTCATGTAACTTTTATTATGAAAACGTTGACGTGTATTTTGCTATTTTTTCCAACTGCTCTGCTGGCTCAATTGCATTTACAAAATGTAACCAATCCAGAATTGGACTCACATAGAAATTTTAATGAAATTAATTTAGGAGACACCTATCAGAAGTGGAAAAATTTACTGTCCGACAAAGACATACAGGGGACTAACGTATTTTCTTACACGTTTAAAACAGATAGTTGTTGCAATACAGTGTTTGGTAGTTCAACAAGTTTGGTTACGGTCACCTTTCAAAATGATACCGTTGTGTCAATACGGATAGAATTGAAAAGCTCTTTTGAAGGTAAAAAATTGATGTCCTCGGCCGACGTTAAAAAGGCAATTGAAGAAGCCGCCTCGAAATATGCAATGATTAATAAGCGGTTTTCAACATTGTTTGGTGATCCGTATGCGAGCCATTCGAAGGAACACCATGTTCCGAATGAACCATCAGCCATTTTTCAATGGTCGGGCGTAAATACATTTCTTGAAACAATCTACTACTATTCCCCGGCAGTTTATCCGCCGAGCAGAACTGTTGGCTCCGCTACCGGACTTACGGAAAAACTTGAGGAGATGAGAGATAGAACAGTAATTATACTTTCTGATTTGAATTTTTTAAAGAGCAATCTGAAGTCAGAATTTTAGTTTCAAAATTCCTTTCATTGTAGTCCGATGCCTTTGCATGTAATCAATCATTAAACGGCCAGACGCCAATAAAAGTTAAAATCTATACCGTTAGCTCGTATTTTGCGGCGATCTGCGGATACAGTAGCAACTTCAGTGGTTTTCACGCTATTCTCGGCCCATTTCTTGCCATCCTTATAAGCAACCACTTTCAATTCCCCGGGGCTGTATCGCACGTCATCCCAGCGCAGCCTGTATTCATAGAGTTGTTTTCGTTTCCCCCCGTTCGGCCAGTTCTAGTGGGGCAGGATGTGTACCATTGGTAAATTCAAACAAAGTAAAAATAATTCAATTCTCAAGCAATGGCTCTTGACTTCGGACAAACGATAATCTGATATGAAAAAAGCACTCCTCCTACTTTTTCTGCCACTTTTTTTTTGCTCAAGGCGCAAAAATCAAAACGATATCAACAGGACGATCAGTGAAATTGATTCGAAAATCTTTGGACGGAAAGCCAAGGAACAATTGAAATTACTTTGGATCTCTTGCGTTGAAGCTGACAATCCTTCGACTTCAACGTAGGGCGGCGGATGAATCGCCGAGAGCGAGACCGGCACCATCAGCGCGGACGGGAGTGAAGGTGTGCATCGAGAATTACTGGAGGTAGGTATTACTTTTGTCGCTCTCCAAATTGCTCCGGTTTGCCGGTAGGAGATGGCATATTGCTGGGAAGCCTAAAAAGGCTACCTGATTTTGTGCAAAAATACAAACTAGATGCAGAAGGACGCAAGCCGTTGCCATCGGCCCAGAATGAATAAAACTTGTCGTTCGCATTTACTGGCCTACGTGCATAACTGTGATTATAAGGGCTGTTTTCTGTAATCATGGCGGCCCTGTGCCAATTCTTACCTTGATTATCGCTGGTCCATACAGACATTTCACCACCGGTACAATAAGGTTGAGTACCACGGTCAGAAGGGCCGATGATGCGCCATAGGTTGTCATCTTCAGTATAAAGCGAACCCATATCGTAATTGTGATCCGACGTCGTGACATTATAAATGTTCCATTTCTCTTCGGTCCAATGCGCAATACGCCAGGTGTACGGCCCGTTGGCAGGGCCAGGATTGGGACCCTTGCTGGTGAGATAGAAAATCACAGGATTGCCTTGTTTATCGAACGAGACATCGTTGATATACACATTAAGACGTTCCGTGTGGTAGTCATGGATCAACGCCACATTATTTTGCTTCGTGAGTGGGAGTGCAACGGTGTCTCCACTGGCATTCGTCCACGACTTACCATAATCAGAAGTTTCTATATAGTAGAGGTTCGTGCGGTAGTCCAGGCCGTTTCCGTGCTCGGTGTCTGGATGAAAATTAAATGAAGTACCAATTTTATTTTTGTACTGCCCACTCGTTTGATAGTGTCCTTCTTCTATTGCAGCGATATCCTTAAGTTCGGACCAATTTATCCCATTCTTGCTGGTGATATAGCTGATGGTTCTGCGCGGTTTGTTGCTTCCGTATTTCAACACCCCTCGATCATAGTGTGTCATTAGGTGAAAGAATCCGTCATTCTCACTATAATGACTTTGCAGGTACGAGAAATTATCAAAGGGGACGGTATCCTTTCCGACGGTACGCACCGCATGCACTCGCTCAAAGGAAGTTATATCGTAGGGCAGTTTGCTTTTGTGAATGAATGAAGGTCTTTCGGTTCCATGTGATGTTGAGAAAAGCCAGATATGTCCTTCCTTGTCGATGTTAATCACCGGATTATCATGTGCATCATTCGTACCTTTGTCAAGAACAATGGTTGGACGCGAAACCAAGCCTGTGCGGTGGTCAAAAACACCAACTTCATGAAGTAGGCTTGGTTGTTCGTCTTTGGAGGAACCACCATAGCAAAAAAAAGTTTTTCTTACATCAACCGCATAAACGGCAAACGGATGATGGTTGGCGGGGTACGTCGAAAGGCCGCCACTGTATTTGTAGCGGTACTCACTTTGCATCTTTCCAATGAAATACCATATACCCCTGTAGCCATCGTCTTGTTTGTTTAGCGTAACGACATCTTGACAATAAGCACCATAATTTATGGTGTGATGTAGTAGAAAGTAGCAGAATATTTTTTTTAGAAAATGAAAAGTTGACATCGCGATGAGTGATGATGGCGAAGGTATAAAAAATAATTTTGTACTTGTACCTTTACTCTCACCGGAAATTGAATTTCTAACTCTGGATCACATCTTCAGAAACGCCGAAAGTGCTACTCGAATTCAGATGCTGATTTATTCATCATATTTTTTTCAGTTTCCTGTCCACTAACAATGTTGGCATGAAGACATGGTCATGAAAGTGGCCGGGAAATTTAGACAGGT
>JAICGJ010000224.1 GCA_025923195.1 Chryseolinea sp. | reverse complement strand
GAAGTTGACAATAAGTCTTTTCCTTACAAGTAAATAGCGGGAGTTACCGCAACTCGTTAAAATTTCAATTTAACTCCCAAAACGCAAATTCTAAGAATTCTTCCGTAGCGTTCTTAATTTTTTTCGCACCCATCTTTGATCAATGGCTCCTCCGCTTTCTTGGGGCTAGTACTAGGCAAATGGACAAACCTTTTGGACAAATCTCCCCAGTTTCAGGCAAGCTGAAATTATTTTTAAAATAATTTTAATAAATTTTTGGAAAAATGCGGGGCAATTCGCGGGGCAATTGAAGAAATACTCGCAGTCTTAAAAACTTATAAGACCGTTTAAATTGCTGAATATCAACTCGTACCAAAGGAGGGAATCGAACCCTCACATCCGAAGATACACGATTTTGAGTCGTGCGCGTCTACCAGTTCCGCCACTTTGGCTTGGCTTCGCCAGAACTTTGATAACAGACCTTTTTAAGGGAGTTTCGTCAAAGCTCTAGCGAAGAAGGCTGCAAATATGTATAAACTTTATTTTTTCAACAAATTGATGTCCAAAACCTTTTACTCTGCTACAATTCTAACAATTTTTCCATAGAAAACGCCTGCGTTGGCGCCGCGAAGAGTACCTTGACACGTCCCCAGACGTCTTTAAACAACTCCGAATTCCTATAGGCCTCCAGGTCGCTGGCATTGGTCCAATGACTCAGTGTAGTGTACGCCAAAGGATTGTGTATATCGCGCAACAATTCAAGATGGGTACAACCATTCACATTTCTGATGGCCGTTTTATGCTGTTGAAAAATTTCCAAAAATTGTTCAACACGATCTCCTTTGAAGTGCATTCTGACAATTCGAGTAATCATAGGCGTATGGTTGCAATGTAGGTAGGCCTTCGAAGTTTAACGAAAGTTGCATTGCTCAGGATTTACCTAATCAAACAAAATATTTACCACACCATCATATTGTAGTCCAAGCAATTCAGAGGCATTTCCCTTATAAATTCCTATTTCCAGTAGTCCTAAACTGTTGAACACGATAAAACACTCGCCTTGCTCCGCCTGGTGGTATTGCGTGTGAATTTTTTTGAACTTTTCACCCCCAAATGTTATGGTATAAGCTTTTCCCTTGCTTAATACATCAAAAGCTTCTTTCGAAATATTCGTAATAAGGTTACCCATTCCATCAACCCTGATAATACTACCTGTAATTTGCTTCTTAGTAGCTTTTACTTGTCGGTCTATCATTTTCTTAAACGATGCCTTAGGTTTGCCTAAGTTGGTGATAGCCATACCGCTCGCCAATTTTACCGCAGCCGGAGCGAAAATGTCACGCTCGGGAAATGTAGTAATAACCGAGTTTAAACCATTGAGCTCAACCAATTGCTGATGCGGGCGATCGCTGATCAGACCAAAAAACCCATTGTCACAACCCACGAAGAAATGATCCTCAAGCTGTAGCGCTATAAATCCGTCACCTTTATTCCCCGTCGCGTTAACGCCGACGAGGTGGACCGTACCTTTTGGAAAGTCCCGAAATACCGCCCTCAGCACAAAGGCGGCATGGGCAAGATCAGACGGACTAATATTGTGCGTAATGTCTTCGACTCGAATACCAGGGTTGATGCTCATGATTTTAGCCTTAATAGCAGCCACATAATGATCACTTTCGCCTGCGTCTGTAAGTAGGGTTACGATAGCCATGCCTGGTACGGTCGAGATTTTTTTGGATTCACATCATCAGAAATTCCTTCTAATCAGCCCTTGAGACACCGATCAGTAGGACCAACCTATTAGGCTGAACTACTTTATTTTTACATTTGCAAAATAGTCATTTTTGCACCAGATAGTTAATGTACTGAACTTTGTTTGAATCAATGCGTTAACCAAGATCGCACCCACACAAGCATACACTCATTTAAACCTCTTGATTCAGTTTTGATTGAAAAAGTAGTTACGCTCGAAAATATTTCCATGATCGATTTCCTGGGAGTAGAAAATAAAACCGTTGATACGTTGACAGCTGCTTTCCCAAAAAGCAAAATAGTATCCCGTGGTAACCAGATCTTCATAAAGGGACCGACGGCCGAAATCATTCAAATCGACGATGTCATCAATTCTTTAATAGACCACTATCATACTTACGGGCGGGTTACAGAGGAAAATGTTCAGGCTTATATTGACCGGGAGCAAGAAATCATGCTGCCGGAAACACAGCAGGTACTTGCTGAAGATGTTATTGTATATGGTGCTAAGGGTGCGGCCATAAAACCAAAAACGGTAAATCAGAAAAAGCTTGTCCAATTGGTAAAAGATAATGACCTCGTTTTTGCGCTCGGCCCCGCTGGCACCGGTAAAACATATATTTCCGTCGCGTTAGCCGTCAAGGCCTTGAAGAATAAGAATGTAAAGAAACTCATTATCACGCGACCAGCAGTTGAGGCGGGGGAAAATCTTGGCTTCTTACCAGGCGATTTGAAGGAGAAAATTGACCCCTATTTACGCCCTATCTACGATGCGTTGAACGACATGATACCCTTTGAAAAACTTCGCTACTATATGGAAAGGGAAATTATCGAAATCGCTCCCCTGGCGTATATGCGGGGACGGACGTTGAATAATGCGTTTATACTTTTGGATGAGGCCCAGAATACAACCCCTATGCAGATGAAGATGTTCCTGACTCGAATGGGGCCTGAATCAAAAATGATAGTTACCGGCGATGCTTCACAGATCGATCTCCCCTCTAAACAACATTCAGGGTTAAAGGAGGCGGCACGTATATTAAAGGACGTGAAGGGTATAGGCTTTGTTGAACTCAACGAAAAGGATGTCCTACGTCACAAATTGGTTCGCGATATCCTGGACGCTTATGGCAGAGATTCAACCTGAATCTGCCGGCACTCTGCTCTCCATTCTAACCGACTTGCGTAATCCGCTGACATCCGATATCAGCAATTCATGACATCCGGTTTTCCGGTACTCATTCTGTTGTGCACCATATCAGGGTTACCTAAGTTTATGGCGCATGGCTTAGATTTTTTGTTAACTTTCTTTATGAACCGTTGGATACCTTATGCCTTTGTGAGGATTGTGTTATTTTTTATGTCAGGTATCTGTGTAGCCATTTTCTATCCGGCGATTTTAAGTGAAACTTCTGCAAGACTGATCTTTCTCGCATGTGTCTTATTTTACGTGATGTTGACCTTTTGCCTCTGGCAGAAGCGGACGTTGCCCCTGGGGCTAAACCTAAAAGTTGTGGCAGGCATCATAGGTCTTGCAGCGATTTTTGTTGCCGGATTTATAAGGGTCGGCTCGCACACAGCATCTAGAAGTAAGGACCATCTCCTTCATGTCAAATCACCAATCGAATATTTCACTGCCGTATTAACAAGTGCCGGAACGGAAAAATCAAGCTCATGGAAGGCGGAAGCGAGCATCGGCGAGATTAATTCTAACGGACAATGGAAAGCGACCGAAGGGCGTGTTCTGCTTTACTTTTCAAAAAAGGATTTTTCCCGCCCTTTAGAATATGGAGATAGGGTGCTGGTCAAAGGAAACCCTTACTTTATCTCCCCCCCGTCCAACCCAGAGGAATTTGACTACCGGCAATTTCTGATTTATAAGAACATTTATCATCAGAAGTTCATAGGCAAGAATGATGTTACAAAAATTGGATTTGCTCCGGCAAGCTGGATCGACTATTATGCCCTTCAAACTCGGAAATGGGCAGATGGCACGCTGGCAAGAAATATCAAAGGAGATCGGGAGCAAGCGTTGGCTTCCGCGCTGATATTGGGTGTTACCGATGGTCTGGATGACGAACTCCTTTCTGCGTACAAGGCAACGGGTACACTGCACGTACTGGCAGTCAGCGGACTGCATGTGGGTATTCTTTACGGTCTTGTTTTATTTATCTTGAAACCGATTAGCCGATTCAAGTATGGACCATGGGCTGTGGCCTGTATAAGTATCGTTGCTTTATGGGGCTATGCTTTTGTTACGGGATTGTCTCCTTCAGTGCTTCGCGCGGTAACGATGTTTTCATTTGTTGCATTGGCAAAGCCCGCCGGACGACGAACGAATATTTACAATACCCTGGCTGCTTCAGCCTTTTGTATCTTGTTGGTTGATCCATTCCTTATAATGTCTGTAGGCTTTCAGTTATCCTACCTCGCGGTGTTGGGAATTGTTTATATTCAACAGGGATTGTACAATCTGTGGGAGCCGGCAAACTCAGTATTAGATGAGATCTGGAAACTGTCGTGTGTTTCAATAGCCGCTCAATTGGCCACATTCCCCATCGGCTTACTTTACTTTCATCAGTTTCCAAATTATTTTTTGCTGTCAAACCTGCTGGTTATCCCCGCGTCTTTTATTGTGCTTGTCCTTGGAATGGCTACCCTTGCTACCTCAATGGTCCCACTTCTTGCTACATCGATTGGAGTGTTGCTAGCATGGGTGATCAAAGTGATGAATTATACTATATTTATCCTTGAGGATTTACCTTTTAGCCTCATTGAAAATGTTTATATCACACCACTGCAGTGCTGGCTATTGATCGGAATTCTTATAAGTATGCTCTTATTGATTCAAACTCGCAAATTTAAATGGATTAAAATCGCCTTTGCTTTCTCGATTCTCTTCTCTTTGGCGCAGTGGCATCATTTCGAAGAAAATATAAACATTCGGCGAATCACGATATATAATGTTGCCGGACATACAGCTATCGACCTAATAGATAATGGTCATGTTTACTTCGTGACCGATTCTATACTTAATCATGACCGAGATAAAATTGGGTTTCACATTGCATCCAATCGAATTAAATGCGGTGTACGGTCAGTCATTCCCGCTGAGTTACTTCAAAAGAAATTGCCTGGTTGTTCATTGATGGTCTGGAAAGGACAATCCATTTTGCAGATCGATCGTCCTCAATTTTTTATACCCAAGGGGCTATGCGTTGACTATGTTATTGTCAGCAACAACGCCGTGGCAAATCTTGCTCAACTGCAAAGTCAGGTCAATGCGAAGAAGTATATTTTAGATAGCAGCAATTCGAGAACATTAGGTACAAAATGGTTGGAAGAAAACGAAGTCAATCGCGTTGAAATCTTTTCAATTTTACATGACGGAGCCCTAGAATTAAACATATGATTGGATTCAAATACATATCCTGCCTCAACTTCGACCGCGTAGGAATAATAACTCTTAATCGCCCGGAAAAAAGAAATGCCTTAAGTTTCGACTTAATCTCTGAGTTAAAGATCGCTTTTGAGAAATATGAGACTGACGAGCAGGTGAACGTTATAATCCTTAAAGCTAATGGAACGGCTTTTTGTGCTGGCGCTGACATTGCCGACCTTCAAAAACTCCAGAATTATTCATATGAAGAAAATCTAATTGACTCCAATCACTTGAAAGAATTGTTTCTCAGGATTTATACTTTGAAAAAGGTTGTTATTGCTCAGGTGCAGGGGCATGCTCTGGCTGGTGGTTGTGGGTTGGTCACCGTTTGCGACTTTGCCTTTGCGGTACCAGAGGCGAAGTTTGGCTATCCCGAAGTAAAAATCGGATTTATTCCTGCGATGGTAATGATCTTTCTCCTTCGAAAAATTGGTGAAGCGAAGGCTAAGCAACTGTTGTTAAGTGGAGAAAATTTTTCAGCCGAACAGGCTGTCCATATGGGCCTTGTATATGAAGTCATTTCAAAGCAAAATCTTGAAACGCATGTAATGGAATTCGCGAAAAGGCTCATCCATACGAATTCGTCACATGCTATGATGCTGACCAAGCAAATGATCACCAAACTCCATTCGATGTCCCTTCAGGAGTCCTTATCATTCGCGGCCGATATGAATGCCAGGGCAAGAGAAAGCTATGACTTTAAGAAAGGTATTTCGGCTTTTCTAAGAAAAGAAAAACTTGATTGGTGACGATTGATTCAGATTTAGTCCATGCGGCGCAAGGTTGGAACACCAATATTCTTGATAATTTAGCACGATAAAGTGCCTTGCCGGAATTCCACAATTTTTCTACCTTAATTTGTTTCATGCCAAAGAGGCAATTATACTTTACGCGCCAGAACCCTGTAAACATTGCGGCCGGCATTAAATAAAACTTCTATTTTATAGAAACCCCTGTCTCGATATTACAAAAATACTGGAGCCATGCTGCCTTCCGACCCCTCCAGGAAGACATAATAGGGTCTGTGTTGAAAGGCGCCGATACATTGGCGTTGCTTCCTACTGGCGGCGGGAAATCCGTTTGTTTCCAGGTTCCTGCTCTGTTGCTGGATGGGATCTGTATTGTCATTACGCCGCTCATTGCGCTGATGAAGGATCAGGTGAGCCAGTTGAAGCAGCGCGGCATTGAGGCAGTGGCAATTCATTCAGGTATGAGTCGTTCTCAAATCGATATCTTGCTTGACAACTGCATACACGGGATCACAAAGTTCTTGTACGTCTCGCCCGAGAGGCTCCAAACAGAAATATTTATAGCCCGAGTCAAGCAAATGAAGGTCGGGCTTATTGCAGTTGACGAAGCGCATTGTATTTCCCAATGGGGGTATGATTTCAGGCCCCCTTACCTGCAAATTGCGTTGTTACGAGAATTCGCTCCTCATGCTCCGGTCATCGCGTTGACAGCTTCTGCAACTGAAATTGTTTGCGACGACATCCAAGAGAAGCTCGCATTCAGATCGGGTTCCGCTCTCTTTAAGAAATCTTTTGCGCGTGATAATCTTTCCTTTGTCGTACGCAAATCTGAGAACAAAGAAAGGAAAGTTTTAGAAATACTTCGGAAGGTCAAGGGATCTGCTATCATTTACGTCCGCTCCAGGAAAGCTACGCAGGAAGTTGCCCATGCTCTTATGAAAAAGAAAATTTCGGCCACTTTCTATCATGCCGGTTTAAGTTTTGAATTGAGATCCAAACGGCAGGATGAATGGATTCAAAATCAGGTGAGGGTGATGGTGGCGACTAACGCTTTCGGTATGGGTATTGACAAGCCGGACGTGCGAATTGTAATTCATATTGATCTGCCTGAAAATCTGGAATCATATTATCAGGAGGCCGGTCGTGCTGGCCGCGATGGTCAACGCGCTTATGCCGTTGTGATTTACCACGATGCGGATGTACAGAATCTGCAATTAAAAGTTGATCAAGCCCATCCAGGACCGGAGACTCTGAAGAAGGTATATCAGGCATTGGCGAACTTCTACCAGCTTGCAGTCGGAAGCGGTGCAGGAGAGAGTTTCGACTTTGACTTACATGAGTTTACGGAACGATTCTCGTATCACACGTCCGACGTGTATGCCGCGCTAAAAAAATTGGAAGAGGAGGGACTGATTCAATTCAACGAAAGCTTTTATAGTCCTTCGCAGCTTCATATTGCAGTTGACAAAACTAAATTGTATGAATTCCAGGTGGCAAATGGACAGTTCGACCCGGTTATTAAAATGATGTTACGTCTTTATGGTGGTGAGTTATTTTCAGATTTTGTAAAGATTTCGGAAACCTATCTAGCCAACGGGTTAAAAATTTCACCGAAGGAAATGATAAAAATTCTGCAACACCTCGATGTATTGAAGATCGTTAACTACCAACCTGTGAAAGAAAAGCCCCAGCTCACCTTTGTACTGCCCCGTCAGGACGCTGCATCACTCCCGCTTAATATTGCTAGAATGGCAGCGCGCAAGAAATTGATCACCGAAAAAATGAATGCCATGATCGACTTCGTCAAAATACAACACCGCTGCCGGATGCAGATGATACAAGATTATTTTAACGAAATAACATTTGACAGCTGCGGGATATGCGACGTATGCATAGAAAAACGCAAAAATGATAACAGGCGGGCATTTGAAGAGTTATGGAACGAAGTATTAAGTGCTCTGAAACAGGAAGATAAGACAGTCGAGGAGTTAGAGGACCGTATAGCCCCTCGCGACCACGAACTTTTTGTCGACGTCATCCGGGAAATGGTCGATGACGGCGTGTTGGAGTACGACAATGCATGGAGATTGAAATTAATGCAACAAAAGGAATAGATTAGTGTTGTATAATTATGAATCGAAGGCTGAAGAAAATTTTGAAGGGGTTTGTTATTTTCCATGTGGTCATGGCTCTTGCACTGGTATTGATGCAATGTTCATTTACTAACTATGCGGAGAAGTCTTATGCACGTGCGAAGAAGGAAAAGCCTTATGATGTGATCATCGTACCAGGCGTCCCCTACGACAAATCAGCAACTACCTCTGTCATGACGCTTCGGCTGTACTGGGCTAAACATTTGTATGATAGCGGATTTACAAAAAATATTATTTTTTCCGGAGGTTCCGTCTATACTCATTTTGTAGAAGGGATTGCCATGAAAATTATGGCCGATTCCCTGGGCATCCCTCCGAATCGAACTTTTTATGAGACAACTGCGGAACATAGCACGGAGAACGTTTATTTTTCCTGGAAGCTCGCCAAGGAAAAGGGGTTTAATAAGATTGCGCTGGCCACCGACCCGTATCAGGCTGCGCTGCTAAGGCGTTTTATTAAACGTTATACCCCAGGAGTTAAAGCCGTACCCATCGTCTTCAGCTTGCTTGACATTGATGACCGCTCGTTGCCAAAAATTGATACTACTAAGGCTTATGTGGAGAATTTTGTTTCTATCGCAGACCGCGAGAACTTTTGGGAGCGCTTCCGCGGAACGATGGGAAAGCGGGTCAGAGAAGATGTCAAGCAGGAAAAACAGGTGCAAAAGGATAAAGCAGTCTTGATGAGCGGTAACTAGGCCTACTAACTCAAATAAAAGAAACATTCGCACCGGCAAAGATTGAAGGACGTACCTCGACTTTAATACCAATCCAACTTTTTCAGCATGCTCTGACTAGGGCAATGATATTTTGCGAAAGAGCGTTAACCGTGCGACGTGTCTAAAAAGTGGAAATGCCAATCAAAACGCTTTACTAACTCAAAAAAAAGAAACATTAAAGTCTGAGATAAAGTAAGGGCAAGAAAAATGAAGCCAATCTAAATTTCCGTGCACTTAATCCTCTTATCATTGATTGATAAGGTTATTATACTTACCCACTTTTTCTTTTGCTCACCCAAAAGAAAAAGTTCCAAAAAGAAAAGGGTGGGTCGAAATATGCTGCCCAACGCGCTTTCCGGACCACCCCCGCATTTCGACCGGGCCATCGCACCGGCAAAGATTGAAGGACGTACCTCGACTTTAATACCAATCCAACTTTTTCAGCATGCTCTGACTAGGGCAATGATATTTTGCGAAAGAGCGT
>JAICGJ010000223.1 GCA_025923195.1 Chryseolinea sp. | reverse complement strand
GAGCTTGCCAAATCAAGGTTAGGTGAGCATTTCCAGTTTTTACGCATGGGATATTTCTGCCTCGACGCTGATGCTGCTTCGAATAAATTGATCTTTAACCGTACCGTGACGTTAAGGGATACGTGGATGAAAGGGGCGGGGAAGTAATAAGCCGTCGAAAACCTATTCCAAAAATCCGATCGCATTGAACCTGCATGTCAATTATCTGAATCGGGCTGTGAAGGAAACAACAGGGAAGTCGACCACCACCCACATCAGTGAGCGAATCGCGAACGAAGCCAAGGCATTGCTTCTCCATACAGACTGGAACGTAGCGGACATTGGCTACGCGCTTGGCTTCGAATATCCAACGTATTTCAATAATTTCTTTAAGCGCGTCACCGGTACAAATCCAACGTCTATAAGACCAGCAGAGGTTTAAAAACCAAACTTATTCTACGATGCCACAACACCGAGCATTTTCGAACGAATGCTTGCCGGAGGTATAATCCGCAATGATGAAATGGGTGAAGCCTGGGAAGTTGTCTTCCGTGCGCAGCGACTATCTCCAGCTTTGAATGCCTCGACTACAATCGATGAGATGCGCCAACGTTTTAGTGAAATTGTCGAGAGTGAAATTGATAAGAGTACAACTGTGTTCGTACCATTTTACACAAACTTTGGAAAGCACATAAATGATCGGTAAGAACGTTTTCATCAATCATGCGTGTTCGTTTCTCGATCTCGGAGGAATAACTATCGAAGATGATGTGCAGACTCGGACCAAAGGTAAATCTGATCACAGAGAATCATCCGGTAGATCTCTCCAAACGAAAACATCTCGATGTAAAATCCATATTGATCAAACGAAATGCGTGGATAGGGGCAGGTGCAACAATACTACCGGGTGTTACCATTGGAGAAAACTCAATTGTTGCAGCAAGGGCGGTGGTGAATAAAGATGTACCAGACAATGGCATTATCGGAGGAATCCCAGCTCAATTTATTAAGGCCATTGAATAGGATCAATTAATCTTAAGTGAAGCTAGCGTATTGATCGCTTCGAGTTTAGCTGGCCTTGATTTGATGTCTTCCAAAAATCATTTCCCGATACAAAATGTGCCCACAATTCTTTATCAATACGTTAGGTGGGTCGCGCAACTCCGAAGGAGTCCCATGGACAAACTAGCAACAAAAAATACCTAATTATCCCTATTAAAAAACTAAACATCCCGAAAGAGATTTTTAAGTGTTTGTTTTTTTGGCGCATTTGGAAATAATAACTGTTCTAAATACACTTATTTTCAAATAAAGTTTTAAATTAGCCTTACCAAACGATTGAATTCTAGCTCAATGGTATTCGAAAAGCCTTTTCTTTATATGAGCTCAACGTTCAACAGGGTGCTGTACGGCCTGTCACTTATTGTGATGTCGGGATTGATGTCAGATGTACTTGCTCAACCTCAGCATGCCACATTTGTTCCCATTAGTCCTGTGATACTTTCAAATTCAGACGTCCGATGCATTCAAAAGGATAGTAAGGGATACATGTGGTTTGGAACAGCAGATGGGTTGATCCGGTATGATGGAGTTAATGCGTTTCGGTATATGCATAGTCCGGATGACAACACAACAATAGCGCACAGCACTATTAATGTCATTGTAGAAAGTAAAGATAAAAAGTTGTGGATAGGTACTGCCCAGGGGGTATGCATTTACGATAGAGAGCTTGATAATTTTATTAATGTCGATTCGATTGAAGGTAATCGCAACTACCTTAAGACACGATACATTACGGATATTGATTTCGATTCAAAAGGTCACCTCTGGATTGGCACGCATGAAGGTGGAATAAATGTTTATGATCCTATTAAAAAAGAGTTCAGTTACATTGTTGATCCTGCTTACGAAGGCATCTTACCTTCAACAAATTTTATAAGCAAGATGGTATTCCATAATGATTTGATTTGGTGTGCCACTAAGGGGGGACTTTTATTATATGACATCGAGACCAGAAAAAGGGTGCCGCTAAATTCTCTTGAATATTATGCTGATAAACAGATCAGCGACATGGCTGTCGACAGGATAGGAAACATTTGGTTGGCAACATTGAATGGTCAAATTACGCAGGTAATTCCTCGAAATGGATATTACTCTTATCGAGAGATCTTATCAGGTGAAGAATTCGGTGGAAATTCTAGTCGTATGACCATATGTTTCGATCGTCAGGGAAATTTGCTGGCGGGTGGAGAACATGCGGGCTTTAATTATGTTGATGTTAACGTCAGGAAGATAAATAAGGTGATGGATGAAAAGGATAATCCAAAACGGCTACCCACTAATTCCATTCAGTCGATTTATGTTGATAACCATGGCCTGATCTGGATTGGTACATTTAATAATGGTGTCTTTCTGGTAGATGTTAATCGAAAGAATTTTGAAACAAGAGATGAGGGAATAACTCAACCCTTTCTTAAGGACATTGAAGCCAGGAGTTTTGCTGAAGATGCGCAGGGAAATATTTGGATTGCTTATTACGGAATTGGTATAGGTAAAATCGATTCAAAAAATCACGCATTGCAAAGTGTCGCTGAAATCAATCGGAAGTTATTAAACAAAAATGTTTCATCGATTATTTGTGATCGAAATGGTGAATTATGGCTTGGCACTTTAGGCAAAGGAGTTTATCGGATAAATACAACTACCAGGCAGGTGGTTAATTATTCTATTCATTCGGATGGATTTGGTAACGACCAGGTGTTTTGCTTGTACGAAGATCGCGACGGAACAGTGTGGGCAGGCTCTTGGGGAAGTGGGTTGTTTTCTTTTGATTCAAAAAAACAAAAATTCGTTAGTGCCACGGAATATGATCAACCCTATCACATTCCAAATACCGGATATGTTACGGCGATGACAGAAGATTCAGATGGAATTTTTTGGGTCGGCACTTTGTATGGCTTGTATGAATTGAAAAGAAAGGGAGATCATTCCTTCATCTATTCGTTGCATGTTCCGGACAACACAGCAGGATGTATTAGTGGTGCGTTGATTCAGGCAATTAGGGAAGACAAAAATAAAAATTTGTGGGTTGCAACAGGAGATAATGGTTTAAACCTGAAGAAAAGGGATAGTTCGAAGTTCATAGTTTACAGCACGGATAAGGGATTGATAAGTAATACTATTCGGTCGCTCCTCGCGGATCGCCTCGGTAATATTTGGATGGGTGGAAATATGGGTCTGTCGAAATTGGACGTAGCTACAAATACAGTAATCAATTATGCCGTTCACGATGGATTGAAATCGAATAATTTTTATCCCAATGCCTCGTTAATGAGTTCGTCCGGTAAATTTTTCTTTGGTAGTAACAACGGTTTCGACAGCTTTTTCCCCGACAGCATTCATACTCAGTCAGGAAAGCCAACAATTTATTTGTCTGATCTTAAAATCAATAATCAGTCAGTTCGTCCGGGAAAGATAGATTCACCTTTATCAAAACACATAAGCCTTACGTCAGAGATTGAACTACGCTATGATCAGCGTTCATTCGTTATCGATTTTGTTGCATTGGATTACAATCACTCCACTCAATATACTTACTGCTACAAACTTGAAAGCTTTGATGCCGACTGGAATTGCATAGGTACGAATCATAGCGCGATTTACACGAACATTGATCCTGGACACTATGTATTTCTGGTTAAGGCCGCAAATCGCGAAGGTGTATGGAGTGAATCACCACTTCGTCTTGAAATAACGATTGCCGAGGTATTCTGGAAAACTTGGTGGGCGTTCTGTATTTACATCGCGATATTAGGGCTTGCCATTTATGCATTGATGAAAATTAGAATTGAAAGATTGAAGATAAAAAACCAACTGACATTTGAAAAACTGGCACGCGAACAGGAACATGAATTGAGTGAATTAAAAACACAGTTTTTTACGAATATCTCTCACGAATTCAGGACACCGCTAAGCCTGGTATTGATGCCCTTGGAGAGTCTTATGGACACAAATGAGGCCCCAGGACCATTACGTGAGCGAATTTTTACAGCGCACAAGAATGCCAACAGGATGATGCGGCTGGTCAACGAGCTTGCAGAGTTCACTAAACTTGAAGGTGGAAATGTTAAGCTGAATATTCAATATGGCGACCTTCTTCAATTCATTATGGATACATCGTCAGCTTTCAATGAAATGGCTGTGAAGAGGAAGATAAGTTATTCAGTCGATTCAAGTATGCAATCCTTGACGGGTTGGTTTGATAATGATAAACTGGAGCGAATACTTTTTAACGTACTTTCAAATGCTTTTAAATTTACGGCTGATGGTGGTAAGATCAATCTGAAAATAAACACTAATCATTCAATCACTGCAGACGGCTCACTATGCCGTTACTTAGAGTTGGTCATCATTGACAATGGAATCGGTATATCACCGGATGAAATTCCGCGGATTTTTGAAAAATTTTATCAGGCAAAATCAACTTCCAAGATTTCCAGTCAGGGAACAGGAATTGGCTTGTCATTAACAAAATCACTTGTCGAATTGCACCATGGGACTATAAAAGCTGAAAGCATTCCTGATCAAGTTACAATTTTCACAATTTCTATTCCAATCGATGCAGTTGCTTTTCAGGGTGAAGGGAACATACTTGTGCCAAACCAAGCGGTGTATGGGAAAGCTGATCGATATTCAGGGATACTGGATTTACCAAGCAGTGAAAATGAAGATGTTCTTGATTCCGGCAAAGTTGAAATTCTTGTCGCAGAGGATAATGACGAGTTGAGAGAATACTTGGTTAGGGAGTTGCGAAAAGGGTTTTTAGTTCTGGAAGCAAAAGATGGAAAAGAGGGACTGACTATTGCCTTGGACAAGAATCCCTACCTCATTATCAGTGATATCATGATGCCCAACATGGATGGGATTGAATTCTGCAACACGATAAAAAGTGATATAAACACAAGTCACATCCCGTTTATTCTTCTTACCGCCAAATCTACAATTGAGGATCAGATAAATGGAATAAAAACCGGTGCTGATGTATATATTTCAAAGCCGTTTAACATTCGATATTTAATGGCTCATCTTCACCAGATCATTGAGTCTCGTCAGAAATTGTATTCGCGATTCAGTCAAGACGTGTATTTGATGCCAAGCATGATTGCCAGCAATGCACTTGATGAAGCTTTTTTGCAAAAAGCAATTGATTATATTTTAAAGAATTTGCAGGATACGCAACTTAGTGTTGACTCAGTCGCAGATTTTTTTAATCTGAGTCGAATGCAGGTTTACCGTAAGATCAAAGGGCTGACAGGAAAATCTGTAGTTGAATTCATTCGAATGGTGCGCATGAAACAGGCCATTAAGCTTATGGACACGCATAAGTTTACACTGTCAGAAATCGCATTTGAGGTTGGATTCAATTCGTCTTCCTATTTCACACGCTGCTTTAAAGAAGAGTATAAAAAAACCCCTTCGGAGTACCTCCAGGAAAGTTAAAGGTCGAGTATTAGCAAAATTTAAGATGTTACTTAAACCAGTGCTCCGCGGGCATATCAAAATCTGGCTTGTTCAATCCTTTGATGCCTATCATTTGGAGGTTTTGATAATCGGCCGTAGCGATTATCCCTTTCATTTTGTCTGAACGCTACGAGATCAACGCTAATTTTTTGTGGATGCCATCATCCTTCCAGTGGTGCCCATCCTGCCTGATAAATGGCCTTTTCAAGGCTAATGACGAAGATTGTTTCAAAGTTATCAGCCAATGTTCAATTGTTAATAGGCATCCAGCGTCAGTAAATCCCACCTTAGTGGAATCGTTTGCGATGTCTTTGACGGTTCCAATTGATGTTATCTATGACCATAACAATTGCTTTACGTTTTCTTATCGCTTGTTTGATTGGAAGCAATTTCGTCCATGCCCAAACTACATTGGTTAACCCAATTCTTACAGGGTTCTATCCAGATCCAAGTGTATTACGGGTAGAGGGTGATTATTATTTAATCAATTCCACCTTTGCATATTTTCCGGGGATACCAGTTTTCCAAAGCAAGGATTTAAAAAACTGGAAACAGATCGGCAATGTAATCAGCCGGCCATCGCAGATGAACTTCATGGGTCATCGCATGACGCGAGGTTTATTTGCGCCTGCTATTGAGTATCATAACGGTATTTTTTATGTGACCTGTACCCTCATTGACCGCGGTGGAAATTTTGTTGTAACAGCAAAAGATCCTGCCGGCCCATGGAGTGATCCTGTTTTTTTACCAGAAGTAAAAGGAATCGATCCGTCATTATATTTTGACGAGGATAAAGCGTACATCATCTATAATAGTGATCCCCCAGATAACAAGTCTGAGTACTCAGGCCACCGAACTCTTCGGATGTATGAATTTGATCCCGTCGCACTGAAGGTAGTAGGAGAGGAAAAGATATTAGTCAATGGCGGTGTTGATATTAGCAAGAAACCGGTGTGGATTGAAGCGCCACATATTTTAAAGAGAAACGATTGGCATTATCTGTATGCTGCAGAAGGTGGCACATCGGTAAATCACACGGAGGTTGTATTACGAAGCAACTCAGTTTGGGGACCCTATGTTCCGTACAAGGACAATCCGATCTTAACTCAAAAGGATTTACCCGCTGATCGAAAAAATCCGATCACTTCTGCTGGTCATGCACAATTTGTGGAGGGACCTGATGGAAAAACCTATGCTATTTTTCTCGCAGTAAGACCCTATGAAGGCAACTACTACAATACCGGGCGGGAAACCTTTATTGCTCCGGTAGAATGGAAAGAGGGCTGGCCGATTGTTGATCCAGCAAATAAAGCAATACAGTATTCATACAAGACTAGTTTCA
The DNA here is from genome assembly GCA_025923195.1 of Chryseolinea sp. Lineage (GTDB taxonomy): Bacteria > Bacteroidota > Bacteroidia > Cytophagales > Cyclobacteriaceae > Chryseolinea. Next base: position 2,595 of record JAICGJ010000223.1, on the reverse strand, counting down.
AAGAAGTAAAGCAAAAGGACGCTAAGCCTCAAAGTGGCAATTTTGAGTACACCCTTACTTTTGAAAAAGCACTCGATCCTGCCCTTTTATTTTTAAGAACAGTCGATAGCACTTCGTTTAGTCTGAGCAAAGCAAAAGGCTTAACCCTTAAACTAAAACCCGAAACGGTTATGGAGTTGGGCAACCCTTCTTTCGTTGGCAAGCGCCAGCAGCATTTGAATTGTAACACTGAGGTATCCATTGACTTTTCTGCAAAGACTGACAATGAGAAAGCGGGGTTGATCATTTTTCAAGATGAAAATCATTTTTACTATTTGTGCAAATCAGTTGATCAGGGAAAGGCTGTCATGCAACTTTTTAAAAGTAGTACCGATGGAAAATCAATGGAATTGCTTGCACAAGCTAACCTCTCATCAGAAAAAGCCCTGCTGCGTATTGATGCAAGGGGTGATCAGTACAGTTTTTATTACGCGCAGAATCCGAATGATTGGATACTCCTGAAAGATAAGGTTGATGGCAAATTTCTGAGCACACAAGTGGCTGGTGGATTTATTGGATGTGTTTTTGGAATGTATGCTACTTCATCTGGAATTGAAACTACCAACAGTGCATCGTTTGAGTATTTGCGGTATAAAGGCGATGACGTGATATATAAACAGAAGCAAGCAAATTATATGATTGAATAATAATTGATGATTGATTAGACCTTGGAAGATATTTCGTGCAGTGTACTTATTCAGGAATTGCGTGTATGATGGTAGTTGATATTTCTTTTAATAGTAAACAATAAATTGAGCATGAGATAAATATTTAGTATACACTTAAACCCTATAACTATGTATGAATTGAATTCCACCTAAGCGAAACTCTTTTAAAGCCGAGTCAAAGATTTAAGCATAGTAGTTATGCTTAAGGAGCCGTAAACAAATTCACCAAAAACTCAACCAATTTTATGAGGAAAAACTACAAAAAAGTTAATTATTATGTACTTGTAATCGCAGTCATGCTTTGCAGTTTGAGCTTGCGTGCTGCGGAGCTGACTACAGCATCCCTTGCGGATGTTACTGTCACAGGACAAGTATTTGATGAAACGAACAAGCCGCTACCAGGCGTGAACGTAATTATTAAAGGTACTTCAAAGGGTACCTCAACAGACCAAGACGGAAAATTTAGTATCACAGTACCGGATGAGGATGCGGTTCTGGTTTTCAGTTTTATTGGGTACTCCGCTAAGGAAGTCATTGTCGGATCGCAAACTGTTGTAAATGTTTCTTTGGATCCGGATGTAAGCACGCTTAGCGAAGTTGTGGTAGTGGGTTACGGTACGCAGACGAGGTCTTCAGTGACTGGGGCGGTTTCTTCAGTCAGTTCGAAAGAAATCTCAGCATTGCCTGTTCCCAGCGTTTCTTCTGCATTGCAAGGACGTGTTCCAGGTGTTCTTGTTACCAATAACGGGGGTCCTGGAACTAGCGCAATCGTCCGTATACGCGGAATTGGTTCAATCACTCAAAATGCGGATCCGCTCTACGTTGTGGACGGTTTTCCTGCGCCTAACTTCAACCTCAATAGTGTGGATACAAAAGATATTGAATCAGTTGAAATTCTAAAGGATGCGGCTGCGACTGCAATTTACGGATCACGTGCTGCTAATGGTGTCGTTCTTATTACCACCAAAAGCGGATCGAAGGATGGTAGAGTGCATGTAGATATCGAAGCCTATGCTGGAACTCAAAAAGCGTCGCAGACCTTGGATTTGCTAAATCGCGATCAATACCTTGCTTATGGCACGGCGCTAGCAACTAATGCAGGAAGCTCGCCGCCTTCGCGATTCGATAATATGAATGAACCAATTTATGCCGGGACAAGCCAAACGTTTGCCCAAACAGAAACAGACTGGCAAGATGAGATGTTCCGTTCTGCACCTATTTCACAACTGCTAGGTTCTGTGTCCGGTTCAACCGAAAAGACTAAGGTGTACTTATCCTTTGGGAGTTTCAAACAAGACGGGATCATGTTAGGAACCTCTTATGACAGATACAATGGAAGGTTAAGTGTTGAGACACAAATCAGTAAGCGATTTACGATAGGCGAGACCTTGCAGGTTACGCAAAGCAACAATCAAAATCAGTTGGAAAGTGGTGGAAGAACGATGGTCATGCATATGCTCCGCTCTGTTCCATATATCACTGTCCGCAATCCGAATAATCCTGGGGGTTTCAATGGTACCACATCTATTGATGGTTCCGACCCTGAAAATCCTGTTCGGTTGGCACTCATGGATACAAGAAAAGATAAAAATCTTTACCTCCTGAGTAATACATTCTTGCAGGTTAATATTGTCGACGGACTTAAATATAAGTTCATTTTTGGCGTAAATTATTCAGCAGATCGTCACTCCGAAAATGATCCAATCTTTAGCGATAACGGATATCAGGGCAGAAATACTCATAATTTAACAGAGAATAGAAATAACTATTATTCTCTCTATTACTCTAACCAATTGACTTATGATAAGACATTTGGTGACCATGCTATAAATGCGGTTCTGGTGGGTGAGAGACAGGATGAAAAGAACAACTACTTGAATACCAGTGG
>JAICGJ010000222.1 GCA_025923195.1 Chryseolinea sp. | reverse complement strand
TCTAGGGCTAGAACAGCAAAATTTATTAAGCGCTCTTCTAAGTTGAATTTCATAACTAGAAAAATTTTTTGTGCACAACTGTAAAACTAGTCTAATGTAGCTCTGCAGGTTAATTTGCTGGCGTCGGAAAACCTGATAAAATTGAAATCTGGAACCGGAATGTTCGGACTGTCCTTCATCATTCGGTGTTCGGTATTCGATATTCGGTGTTCTTTATGATGAACACCGAACACCGAACACGGAATATCGAATATCGAACAAGGAACACCGAATATCGAACAAGGAATATCGAATGATTACGACAGTGAGCGTAATGTTATTTCGCCAACGGATCAGGGCGAATTTGAAATTTAAAAACCTTGCTCGTCGTGCCCTTTCCTCCTTCCATATGAAAAGGAGCTCGCGTACTGATGGTTGCCCAAAGTCCGCGTCCTTTCCAGCCAGCATTAGCGTCGTCAATCCGTCCATCCATCCATTTGGTATAAAATCCCATCGGATAGGGTACACGCATTACGACCCATTTTCCATCTTTAAGCGCCAGAAGGCCTTCTGACTCGTTTCCAGTATTGATGGGTGTATTTTCACCAAGCCCGGATGTGTTGAACTGGTCAACCCATGTATAGTAGCTGGCTTCCGCACTTCCCGGATCCTTTAGCCCTTGCAGTTGCGGTAAAGGTTCGGGATAAAAGGTCCAACCCTCAGGACAATGTTGTCCGGTGGCATCCGGCCCATTAAGAGATCCCTTGCATTTCTTCCGATCGAAGCTGGCAAGATGACCGCTGGCTAAAGCGACCCATGCCACTCCATTGCGGTCCACATCCATGCCTCGCGGTGAGTATCCTTCCACCGGATCGCCGGATTCGTTCACAGGGAGCTCATAGTACTCCACAAGAGCAGTAGCGGGAGGGTTGGCCCCAGGATCCAGTCGGATCACGGCGCCTGGATAACCTAGTGAAGAACCCCAGACAGATCCATCGGCCGCGGGAGAAACGGCATAGAGACCTCTTGCAATACGCTTGTCCATTTTAGGATTAACCGGCTCATCTGGCTCTACGTATGCGTCCCTTTTCCCATTCCCATTTGTATCCAGTATTAGCGCAGTCCAGCCTTGTGATGCTTCTTCATCGCCGGTCTCTTCATACTTTTTAGTGTCAAGCCATCCGATGACTTCGCCACCACCACTGGTCCACAGCGTATTGTTTTCATCTTCTGCAAACATCAGATGATGTGTGCTGAAACATGTGCTTATATGTGTATACTTTTTAGTTTTGGGGTCGTAAAAACCCAGGTGCCTGCCGGCTCTTTCCACCGGGAAGAGCTTCGCCGACGGATGGTCGGAGCCTTCTTTACAGAAGTCCGGGTTCTCGGGTGGACGTACCGTTGCAGTTATCCAAACCCGTCCTTTGTCATCAAACATCGGATTATGAACGTTAGTCTTGCTGTTCCATATCGGTTCATCGCCCCAGTAGGGCGAAGGTTGTGGCATATGAGGACCTGAAGCCGGTTCCGTTTTAGGGTCCCGGACCGTTAAGGGCACGCGGCTGGTGTCGTGCGACACGGGGTTCAATACAGGCAGATAATCCGCGCTTACTTCCAATGCGCCATAGAGTTCACCGTTGGCATTCAGCGTTGGCTTTCTCCGGTCTGTTGAAACTACATCATGCAGATATGCCTTTGGATCTGCCCAGTCCCACTGCGTGATCACTACATTCCTTTCAATGCCCTGTGGCCTGGGGGGAGTCGGCGGTACTTCACCCTTGGCGATCCGGTCTGTCCAGTCGGCAAACATCTTAAGCACCTCTTCGCGACCTACATCGACAACAGGGGAAATCATGCTGCCACCTGCTTGTCCGGACTGGAGACGACGCTCCCACGCTTCCACGGAGGAGTTGAATTTTCCCAAAGATGGCGGAAACTCGCGGGTCCCTTTGCTGCCCAAACTGTGACAGGCCATGCAAGTGCCGGACTTTACAGTGCGTATGAATTGAGCCTGATTCTTAATGTGAGGGGCGATGCCATTTCCTTTGGGACCTGTGCCGGGAAATTTACTTTTGTCTGGAACGTGAAGGAGGGAAAACCAATAGCCCGCGGGATAGTATTCCGCGGCAGCGCGAGGATTCGGCGCCTCCACGGCAGTAAGATCTAGCGTGGCTCCAGGTTTAGCCTCTTTCTTGGGTGAGTCGACCAGGCCATAACCCCGGACCCAGACGGAGTAGTTTGCCTCTGGAAGCTCAGGGATTAAATATTGCCCTTTGTCATCGGTCACGACAATCTTCGCATAACGGGTTGGCAGATCAAAAGTTTCCGCGATGACCCAAACTCCTGCCTCAGGTCCATTGGGTCCCGTAACAACCCCGCTAATTGCAAGATCATCGCTTTTGATGGATTCTTTCTTCTGCTGGCAAGAACTCCCCGTGAGACAGGCGAGGACTATGAAATAGAGAACGTTTGTCAGAGTGAATGCTTGATTTCCAGTCGGAGGAACAAATCTATTCTTGGATTTCATAGGCTTATATTTTGAGTGGACAATTAGGCAGGTGTAAAATGCGCAATCGAATATAATATTTATGCATCACGGATGCTTATAAAAACAGTGTTTTTTGACCTGCGGTTTACGAATGAAAAGCATGGCAAATTCTAAAAAGGGGCGAAGTTCCGGCGGGATTGCGTATATATGAAATTCTAAATACGGAATTAAAATGTTAAATTTTCAATCCGTTCCAGCCAAGGGAAATACCAGACGGTAATTCGGCATTTTGATTTATGCAAAATAACTATGATGCCATTGTAATCGGAGCACGCTGCGCAGGATCACCTACCGCGATGCTGCTGGCGAAAAAGGGCTACAAGGTTCTCTTAGTGGACAAGGCTACTTTTCCCAGCGATACCATTTCCACGCATATCATTTGGCATAAAGGTGTCTCTTTGCTTCGTCAGTGGGGTTTACTAGAAAGCGTGCTAGCCTCAAATTGCGTTGTGATGCATGAGATAACGTGCGACTTCGGGCCATTCGCGATCACCGGCTCACCGCCGCCTGTTAATGATACTTATCAATTTATTGCGCCTAGACGTACCGTGTTAGATAAGATTCTGGTGGATGCTGCTGTTAGGGCCGGTGCGGAGGTGCGGGAAAATTGTTTGGTGGACGAAATCCTGATGGAGGCCGACTGTGTTACAGGTATTCGTAGTCGAACCAAGGGCGGTGTGCATGCTACGGACAAGGCCAGGATAGTGGTTGGCGCTGATGGCAAGAATTCACTTCTGGCGCGCACGGTGGGGGCAATGGAATATCACGCAAAAGCATCGCTGACATGCTGGTACTATACTTACTGGAGCGGAATACCTGTTGAAAATCTGGTATTGTATTCCCAACCCAATCGCGCCATTGCAATTATCCCGACCAATGACGGACTTGTCTGTATTCCCGCAGCATGGCCTGCAAATGAATTCAGGCAATATCGCGCTGATATCGAGCGCAATTATATGACGACTCTTTGCCTTAGTGATGAACTTGCTGGTCTCATCCAAAAGGGAAGGAGAGAAGCTCGTTTCATTGGCATGGCTGACCTGCCAAACTTTTTTCGCAAATCTTTTGGTAAAGGTTGGGTCCTTGCGGGTGATGCTGGTTATCACAAAGATCCTATAACAGGTCAGGGAATATCCGATGCGTTTCAATCAGCTGCCAAGCTCGCAGACACTTTGGATATCGGGCTGTCTGGCAAGGAATCCCTAGACACTTTATTAGCAAAATATGAGGAAGATCGCGACGAATCTACCATGGCTATGTATGAATTCACGTGCGACTGGGCCACGCTGGCGCCACTATCGGTCGAGATGGAACACTTACTTTCCGCCCTGCGTGGGAACCAGCCAGAAGTGAACCGTTTCTGCGGGACTATTGCAGGGACAGTAGCGGTTGCTGATTTTTATTCGCCTGAAAATATTGAAAGGATCCTTGGATCTGCAGAGTAGCTTACAGCTTACAGCTAACAGTTTACAGCCTACAGCCTAGAGATGCTCACCGACTCTCAAAGGCGTTGAACACTGGTACCTGACCACCACTTACTGCTTACTACTTACCACTTACTATTTACCACTTACTATTTACCACTTACCACTTACTACCCACCTGACTACCGATTACCCGATCACCGATTACCAATTACCTGACTATCCGATTCCACTACTCGTGCTTCAGCGCAACAACGGGGTTAGCCATTGACGCCTTTAACGTTTCGAATCCAACCGTCATAAATGTGATGAGCATCATCGTCAAGATTGCGCCGCCGAAAACCCATATGGAAAGATCGGTCCGATACGAAAAACTTGACAGCCATTGCGACGCGAAGTAATAAGTGACCGGCAATCCGATGACACAAGCGATCAGTAGAAGGCGCGCAAAAATACCCAACAGCAAAAACAAAACTTGCCCGTTGCTGGCGCCCATTGTTTTCCGGATACCAATTTCCTTCGTTCGTTGTTGAGATAGAAAGGCCGCCAGTCCATACAAACCAACGCAGGTGATAAGGATGGCAAGCGCCGAAAATTTCTCAGTGATTTCTGCAACCTGCGTTTCATTCTCATACATTCTTCCGAATTCGTCGTCAATAAACCAATAGTTAAAGCCGAAATCTGGAAATACCTGTTTCCATTTTGCTTCCAGCGCTTGGATCTTTTCACCGATCTTTCCAGCGGGTAAATGCACATGAATAATACGGTCATCTGAATGAGGTTTTGGCGAGATTGCAAGCGGGTCGATGCGCTGGTGCATGCTCTTGTAAGGAAAGTCTTCCACGACTCCGATCACAATTCCTGTAACCGGAGCTTGTGTTGAATCCGGCGGACCGTATCCCATAACATGCGCTGGTCGAACAATGGTTTTACCTACCGCTGTCTCAGGTGTAAGTTTTAAAGCTTTTACGGCTGACTCATTCAGCAGTACTGATGTCGAATCGCGGACATTACTGTGATCAAAGTCACGTCCTGCAAGAAGTTTGAGTTTAAATGTTTTCGGGAAATCATAGTCGCCATTTAGTTGAAACCAATCGTGCTTATCCTCGCTGATTTCCGGGAATTGCATTTGCATGCTGATGGGCCCGAAAAAATCCAATCTTGGCAAGTGATTAGCCAGTGTCACGGCTTCGATCTCCGGGTCTTGTAATATGAGCTGTTTATAGGAAAGGTATTTCTGATCGTCAGCAAGTCCACCAAACCCGCCGTAGCGGATGGATATAATCTGTTTACCCATTTCATTCAATTTCGAGTTGCGCATCAGATCCATCTGCCTTACAACGATCACGGTACCTGCCAATAGCATCACCGCTACGACAAACTGAACGGCAGTGAGAAATTGTCTGAAGACATTAGAACCCTTTCGAAACGCAAATTTGCCTTTGAGTACATTGGCCGGTTCAAAGCCCGAAACGAATAATGCGGGGTAGCTTCCTGCAAGAATGGAAACGATAAATATGACTGCGGCGATAAGCAAAAGCATCTCTACGCTAAAAAGGTCCTGGATACGAAATGTACGGGAGGTAAGGTCATTAAATTGCGGTATGAAAAGCATAACGAGGATGAGGGCAACCACGGTAGCTATGATCACAAGTATGAACGCTTCCAGCATAAACTGCACAAACAGTTGCCATTTAAATCCCCCAAAAGTTTTGCGGAGTCCGATCTCTTTTGCCCTCGTGACTGACCTTGCGGTGGCCAGATTAACGTAGTTGATGCATGCAACTAATAAAATCAATATCGCAATAGAGATAAACACGTAAATGTACTTTTCGTCAGCGGGCTTACTAGAAATACTCCAGCTAACCTCCTGATCAAAATGAGCGGCCGTGATCTTCTTTATGATAGGAATGAACTTAAAATCCAGCTTGAATTTTTCGATTAGTGCATTTGCGCGTTTCTGCAGATCCTCTCTGATGACAGGAATTTTGCTCTCATCGTCAACAACTAGTAATGACTGAGTCCAAAAGCTACTCTGATTGTCCTCCGCCATTGACGCGTCGAGCAAAGTTTCGAGGTTCTCTATGAATGGTTTCAGAGACAAGATGTTGAGTATGTATCTCGGTCGCAGATGCGTATTGGTGGGGAAGTCTTTGTAGACACCGGAGATGCTCATGGTTACCTTCTGATTATTGGTCATGTAGGCATGTGAGACGTTAACGAGTTTGTTGATAGGATCTTCCGTGCCGAACAGCTCCTTTGCAGCGCTTTCACACAGAAGCATGCTATTGATATCTTTCAGTGGCGATTTGAAGTCGCCTTTGATGAGGGGTATGGATATGATTTCGTGAAGATTGGCTTCGGCCCAGATGATGTCTTCTGTCAACACAATTTTGTCAGCCTCTTCAAAATGGATGCTTGTGGGCATGCCTGTGGAGGTAAAGCTCGTTATGCCAGAAATCCCACTGTAGGTATCTTTAATATAGTTGTCCCAGCCCGCCGGTGAAGCTGGATAATTTTCAGTTTGACCGTTCTTATATTCTATGCGATAGCCAAGTCGATAGGTCTGATCAGCGAAAGGATGAAAAGTGTCATAGGTTCTTTCGTGCCGTACGTAGAGAAAAATAAATATCGCAGAAGCGAGTCCAATGGCAAGTCCCAGCGTATTGATAATGGCATAGCCTCGTTGTTTTCTTACGTTTCGTAAGGCAAGCAGAAAGTAGTTGAAAAGCATGGGGATGTTATTGGGTCCTTACTAAGCTAAGTACTCTTCTTGAGGAATAAAGGTTACAAAATCAAATTTTTTTTGGATAAGATGGCCTATCGGTCCGAAAAGTTGCGCCAAATCTCGATTATTATTCGCCACGCTTAGCGACCCCTGAATAGGTTAAGCGTAATCGGTCTAAACTGGAAACTTACCGCGGGGAATGGCCGTAGAAGACTTAGCTAAGAATTCCTCGCGCCTTCGATTCCAGACAGCCTAACTATTTTATCATACTTTCGAACATGAATTTTGAACTGGAAAAATCCATTGAAATGCTTGAACGAACACCTGATGTTCTCATCGACATGCTCGGCGGCCTTTCGGAAGATTGGACATCAGCTACTGAAGGGGAACAAACCTGGAGCGCCTACGACGTTGTTGGTCATCTGGTTCATGGTGAAAAAACTGACTGGATACCCAGAACGGAAGTTATCCTTTCGGGTGAGCCTGAGAGGAGATTTGAACCATTCAACCGGTTTGCTCAATTTGAGGAAAGCCGTGGAAAGTCATTGCAAGACCTGCTGACAGAATTTAAACAACTGCGGCAAAAGAACCTTGCGCATTTAAGATCAAAAAGAATAACAAGTAAAGACCTTCGAGAGACCGGAACTCACCCCGCCTTTGGAGAAGTTACCTTATCTCAACTCCTCGCCACATGGGTTGTCCACGACCTGAATCATATCGCACAAATTTCCAGGGTTATGGCCAAGCATTACAAAGATGATGTAGGACCTTGGATAGAATATCTCAGGATATTGAAATCGTGATCGCAGAAGCTCACAGAAAATAGATATCAAAGGAATATTTATCTTCCGGCGCCAGACAATAACCACCGATTTTCAATGGAGCTTCATTTACAGGCATCTGGTATTTCAATGTTCTTCCAAAATATATGGATAACGTGTTACCGAGCTTTTGTAGAGATACATCGATATCTCTGTCTGTATGATTGCTTTCCACTACGATCTTCCTTGGGTTAGTATTCATAATCGCTATCCTGGGAATGAAGTCGTCGTTGTTTGAGTACGGGTTACTCTTAAAAAACGATGCTTCAATAATAATTTCGTTGATGCTAAGACCGAGCCACGAATTCTTAGATTGCGGCTTCTCGCACCAAAGCTTTATAACCCAATCTCTACACGGATCAGAGAAAATGGAATCCAAGGATTGATGTACCATCGGTTTTATCTTGACGCTTCTAGCTCTTCCAAGATTTTCACTTTCATAAAATGGGATGTCGGTTTCATACCAATACGGCATCGAAGGTGTCGAAGTAAACAATTCGTCGAGATAGTATTCACGCCATGCGGAATTTTGCAAATTAATACTGCACGTTTTCTCGCTTTCCCTCATCCAACTTTTGCATTCTCCAAATTCAAAAGTCTCATTGCAATGACTCCTCATCAATAGGCAATGCGCTAATTCGTGAAAAAGTAGTGATTCCTTTTGCTGGGAATTAATGTGCTTCCAGGTTAGTGAGTCCAAAGTAATAATCTTTGGATATGAATCGGGTTTGCAGCTTCCACTGTTCCGACCTGCAAGTCTTCCAAATTCTATTTTGAATTTGTCTCTTTGAAGGCTCAAACCCCTTTTGGCCGCCTCATTATGGAAAACATTAACAAGCGAATCCAATACAGGTGGAACATTTTCTGATGAGCCATTCAGATTGCAGCCCTTGATCAATACTATGATGATGCAGACGCGAATCGCTATACAAATCATATAATTAGGCTCCGACGAACATCGACCTAGTGAAAATGGCTTAGGAGCGCCTGTTCAATAACCTTTCCGTAGTGGAGGTAAGCAAATAGAGGACCAATCTGGCAATCGTGGTGATAAATCCAAATCCTAAACGTTGCAGCATTGACACATGTTAGTGGAATAGAACTTTTTTAACTGTACTTGCCATCATTGATGAAAGCATTATGAAGAAGAAGATTTGTTTGGCCTTCCTGTTCGGTATTATTTTGCTGGCGTGTTCAACAAAAGAGAATCAAGTAAAACAGGATACACTTCTATTAAAGTTTTCCCAATATTCAGAATCAGTAGAGGATACGTTTTACATTGACATCCAGCTTCCAAGTGAATATCACAGAGATGAAACGAAAAGTTACAAAACTGTGTACCTGCTGGACGGCAATTTTTACTTTCCCATGATGGCATCCATTATTAGTCAGCATGAAATAGCTCGATTAATGGAGCCTGTCATTCTGATAGGGGTTGGTTACAAAAATTTTAAGACCATGGATTCGTTGCGCGTTAGGGATTATCTATATCCTAAAGCGATACCATCAGACGAAATAATTTCTCGGGGTGGCGGACAAAAATTTAATCATTTCCTGACCAACGAATTAATACCGAGAATCGACTCCGAGTTTAGAACGGAAAACGATCACCGGGCATTATTGGGACATTCGTTCGGCGGTTATTTTGTTTTGTATAGCTTACTGAAACAGCTCGAAAACAAAACCCACAACTTTTCCACTTTTATCTCTGCCAGCCCGGTGCTCTGGTACAATGACTTTTACTTAAAAGACTTGCCGGCCGTTCTTGGAACGAGTGCAAATGATGTAAAACTCTTTGTGAGCGTTGGCGGCCAAGAGGACTCGGTCTGGTCAGTTATGCCGGTAAAAAACTTGACCGCTGAGATTGAAAGCAATAGTGTCAAACAGTTGGAATTCAAAAGTCACGTTTACAACCATTTAGACCACATGGATGTCAGTTTGGTATCATTTACTAAGGGGTTGCAGGAATTCATTAAGAAAGAAAACTAAGACAGT
>JAICGJ010000221.1 GCA_025923195.1 Chryseolinea sp. | reverse complement strand
ATGCATTCCTGGTTTTTATAGCATTATTCTTGATCGGTTCACACATTCCCTCTTTGTCACAGGTGCTTGTCAATTTTCTGATATTAGTTCTTGCCGTCCGGACCATTCGTGATGGTGCTGAGCAAAATCATCTCGGTATCTTGAACTATGGATTATTGATCATCACGGCTTTGATTTGTTGCAGATTTTTTGATACAGATTTTAGTTTCGTGATAAGAGGGTTATTGTTCATTGCCATTGGCGCGGGTTTCTTTGTAACCAATTATTACTTAATTCAAAAGCGAAGGAAGGGAGCATGAAGACGTTCACATTCATCCTATTTGGTATGATGTGCATTGCCCAGTGGTTTGTTCCTGGCAAGATGATCTATGATAGCGAGATAATCATGAAGGAGGGGAAAGTATTTAAATTCAAGACTGAGCCTATTGATCCATCCGATCCCTTTCGCGGAAAGTACATCACTCTCCAATTCGAAGCAGATTTTATCGCGTTTGCGGACAGCACAGATTTCGTCACCGGCCAGGAAATTTTTGTGACGTTTAAGACTGATTCAGCAGGATTTGCCGTACCTGACGAAATGTTTCATACAAAACCTGATTTAGATTGCTACTTAAAGACGAATGTGGACTATGTGATAGATTACAGGGACGATCATCGCGTCGAGTTTAACTTGCCGTTTGATCGTTTTTATCTGGAAGAATCCAAGGCGTTAAGGGCAGAAGAGCTTTATCGTGAAGCACAACGCGACAGTACGCAGGTCGCATATGCTCTTGTAAGTATCGGCCCGGGACAGGCGGTAATCAAAGATGTGATCATCAATGATAAACCCATCATCAATCTTATCGATGACCTGAGAGAAAGCGACACTCCTTGATTGGTTTGTGCTTCCCCGTGTATACCTATTTCCGTTAGATTTTTCGAAAGGTCCGGAGGGCACGCGCCATTGTAGAAAAGTCCTGATGGGCTATATCTAGGTGGCTACCGAAAACCCGGGAAAGTTACTTCGCCTGATGCCAAATGATCCAGGTGGTTTTAGTAGCATCGTCGCCAAGAGCACTACCTGCCAATAAGGGAAAGTAAATAAATCCATGTAACAAAAAACATGATCGTGAATATGATGCCGCTCCAGATGCGGATTGCAATCTTATTCCAGAAGAAGGTAAGCTGGTCTTCATCCACTTCTCTTTTAAATTTTCCCGCAATGTCGGCCTCCCGAAACCACAGAAAAAGCGCATACGAAGAAATCAAAGTGCCTATTACTTTTAGGAACTCCAGAAAACTCAAGTCAAACAACAAGGAGACGTGTCCTGGTAAGAAGACCAGAAATCCTAAGTAGAATATTAACCGGGGACTGATAACCATTTTCATCGTACTAAATTTTTTGTTAAAAATCTATTAGATCTATTGGTTCCCACCATAAACATTTGAGCCATTGATGATTCTCTCTGTCGGCTCACGTTTGCCGACATTTACTTTTTCAGCACAGTAAACTCGACCCGTCGGTTATTGGCGCGGCCAGCATCAGTATCGTTAGTGTCAATGGCTTTGCTTTCGCCGTAGCCATGAGCACTGAGCCTGAAATCCTGAATGCCTTGTCCAATGATGTAATCGACTACTGCCTGAGAGCGACCCTGAGAAAGATTAATATTATAATCATCTGAACCCTTGCTGTCGGTGTGACCGGAGATTTCTATTTCCACCGTCTCGTTTTGTTTTAAAAAGTCCACCACCTTGTTGAGTTCAATAAATGATTCGGCCTTCAAAGTGGTCTTATCGAAATCGAAATATATGTTTTGAAGACGAACGGTTGCCCCGACCTCAATCGGGGGCAGATACAAGTCCCGGGAAAAGGGCGACATACCGTCGTCATTTGCTTCAACGCTATCCGTTGCGTTCAGGTAACCTTCAGCCGAGGCGGTGATCATATACCAACCCAATTCCGAAATTTCTTTTTCATATTTTCCGCCTTTTGCCATTACTTTTATACTACCCTTTCGGTTGCTTTTGAAGGCAATATCTAACTTTGCCGGAAGGAGCTGATCGGTTTTCTTGTCATATACATTTCCTACGAGGAACAGCTTTTTGGCAATTGGCCGAAGCATTATCGTGATCATCAATGTTGTGTCGGCGGACAATTCAGGTACCTTGAACGTTTGCTCGCTGGGTAGAAATCCGTCAGCTTTAACCGAGACCGTGTATTCGCTGATTTCGGGGAGTTTGGTTTCAAACTCACCCGATACATCAGAACGCAATGCAACGGTAGGGGTATCCTTAATTTTTACCTCAACATCCGATTCAAGAGGGCTCGTGTTTTTTTCGTTGTACACAATCCCTTTCAGCAAAATTTTAAAGGTCTTGGGTACCAATGTATATAGATCCAGTTGCGCCCCATCCAGCGCTTTGTTCGCTCTGCTGGTGAATACATTTCCTGCATTGTCAATAGTAAAATAAAAATCAAGTGCGCTGGTGTTTATAGGCTTGCCCATATTGACGGGTTCCGACCAGCTCGACCAGGTGTCGTCTTTTCTGACAGACCTATAAATATCAACACCGCCCTGTCTCCCCGGCGCCTGACGCGCACTTCCGAAATATAATACCTTTTGATCCGGGCTGATAAACGGGCCGACATCATCGGTTGTTGTACTTAATGAAAGTTTCTCAGGCCTTGAAAACGTACCATCGGACTGCTGATGACTTGCGTACAAATCGCTATATGCACTGTTCTCTTTTTCGCTGAAGTAAATGATGATATGCTTTCTGTCGGCCGACATCGACGCGCCATAAAAGCGCCCTTTGTTCATAGCTTTAAAGTCTTTGACGTTAAGTTCCTTGATTGAATTTCCCGAGACAATGGAAAATCCCTTCTCTCCCTTGGAGCTACCACCTTTTATAAACAAGGTCCCATCATCAAAAACGGTAAAGACCTGATTGGATCTATGGATATTGAATGGAGAACGCAGGTGCTGCGCGGCGCTCCATGTTCCATTCTCATCCTTCCTGCTAACCCAAATATCCTGAGTGTCATCTTTGCCCATTGTGTTCTCTGGATGGTCCTGTACAAAGAAGTATAGGGTGTTCCCATCCGGGGAAACTACCGGTGCAGCCTCATGGCGAAACGTATTCACGTTCTTATCCATCTTCACTAACTCATAGCGTGAGGAGTACTGCTGTGCGAAAAGGGAAACGCAAATTAGATAGAAAATAATTGATAACGTTATTCGCATAAAGTGACCTTTTTGGAATAACTAAAATTATGGTTTTCGCCCTAGCAATTTTCAGTAAAAATGTCCTATAACTTACAGGACAGACGAACAACATTAGGGTACGATTGACGGCCTATTCAAACGCCGAGGTCGGTGCCATCGGCTATGATAAGCAGCAGTTCTTTGACCTCTTCTGCCTTGGTGTGCTCTCCCATCTTATCAAATGACATAATCAAATTGCGAAACACTCTTCTGATAACTTCTAAATTTGAACACGGTTCAAAAAAGGACGCTTGGGGAGTGAGGTGAAGTTCATTGATATAGTTCTCTATGTCCTGCCTCGAAAAGATCAAGCCCTTGTTAAAGGCATTGATATAAAACTGGGCATGCTTATCATCTTTGTAAGTCAATACAAATAAATTAGGCAGATTTACACCAAATACAGGGAGTTTTAACTTCTGGGCTACCAGCAAATAAATAATGCACAGCGTAATTGGATTTCCCTTGTGTGTTTCAAGCACAACATTGATCATTGAGTTTCCTGGTGAATGAAAATTCTTAGTGTTTGCCCCAAATTTCAATTTACTGAACAGGACGCTATTAACGACTTTAACCTGGTCAAAAGGATATAAATCAGGTTTAAATTCTAGCCAGGTCTCGTAATAGATTTGTTCGAGGTCTTGCTTGAGTTTCAGCAGCTCCAGGTCGGGGTATTGATAGGTCGCTACCAGCCACATACCAGTTAGAAGATCTTTGTCTTCCGTGGCATACCACTGCGTTATACGCTCTTTCAATAACTCATATTGAAGCGTGTGGATTAGCTCTTCTATCCTGCGTTGAACCAGCGAGTTAAAATTGCTTTCCCATTCCTGCTCAAGAAATGGAATTATAGTAGTTCCTAACGAAAGAATCTTGTCCTCTACATGAGAGACTATTTGTGTATCCTCATCATCCAGCAAGGATACCAGAGCCTTAATTTCTGCCTCATTCAATTCCTTCCAATTTAGCTTGCAAGCTAAAAATTCACCTCAGAATATCCAACTCATGGAGCCGTGATAAAGTAATACCAAAGTGATACAAAATCTAAGTTTGAATAATTCCCACATTGAACTTTTCAATGGGAGCGTAATTCGCTGCCTCAATTCCCATCGAAATCACTTGACGTGTTTGCAGAGGATCAATAATGCCATCGACCCAAAGACGTGAGGCTGCGTAGTAGGGACTTAGTTGCTCATTGTAACGATCAGTGATTTCCTTTAACAATTTGTCTTCTTCCTCCTTGCTTATAATTTCACCTTGCGCCTTTAAGGTACTAATTCTAATTTGTAGCAAGGTCTTCGCGGCTGAGCCTCCGCTCATGACTGCAATTTGTGCAGTGGGCCAGGCGAATATTAAACGAGGATCGTAGGCTTTTCCGCACATCGCATAATTTCCGGCTCCGTATGAATTACCGATGATAAGTGTAAATTTTGGAACGGTGCTGTTGGCCATGGCATTCACCATTTTCGCGCCATCTTTAATGATCCCTCCTTGTTCAGCCTTGCTACCCACCATAAACCCGCTTACATCCTGAATAAATAGCAATGGAATTTTTCTCTGATTGCAATTCATAATAAACCGGGCGGCCTTGTCAGCTGAATCGGAGTAGATCACGCCTCCCATTTGCATTTCCCCCTTTTTTGTCTTCACTACACTTCGCTGGTTTGCCACTATTCCCACAGCCCAACCGTCGATACGGGCTGTTCCGCAGATTATAGTTTTACCATACAGGGCTTTGTACTCCTGAAACTCTGATCCATCAACGAGCCGGTTAATTATTCCTAATGTGTCGTAAGGCTTTACGCGATCGACAGGTAATAACCCCAAGATTTCTTCGGGTTTTTCTAGCGGTAGTCGGGGAGTACTTCGGTTTAGCCCAACCGTATTAGCAGGCCCAAATTTTTCAAAAAGCGATCTGATATAATCCAGGCAAGCCTCGTCGTTCGGAAATTTATTATCTGTGACACCGGAGATTTCACAATGCGTTGTTGCACCGCCAAGTTTTTCGTTATCGATTTCTTCTCCAATCGCAGCCTTTACGAGATATGAACCAGCCAAAAAAATGGAGCCGGTTTTATCGACGATCATAGCTTCATCGGACATAATAGGCAGATAGGCGCCTCCGGCCACGCAACTTCCCATAATCGCCGCAATCTGGATAATGCCCATCGCCGACATTTTTGCATTGTTTCTGAACTGCCTTCCAAAATGTTCCTTGTCAGGAAAAATTTCATCCTGCATAGGGAGGAAGACCCCTGCACTATCTACCAGGTATACAATTGGTAATCTGTTGTCCATCGCCACCTCCTGAGCCCGCAGATTTTTCTTCGCTGTGATTGGAAACCAGGCGCCTGCTTTGACTGTGGCATCATTGGCTACAATGACACAAAGCCTTCCAGCAATATATCCAATGCCAGTAACAACTCCTCCCGCTGGACAACCGCCATATTCCTTGTACATGCCTTCACCGGCAAACAATCCAAGTTCCAGGAATGCACTATTTTTATCAATAAGATAATCGATGCGCTCGCGGGCCGTCAGCTTACCCCGATTGTGTTGTTCGTCAATTTTTTTCTGACCACCACCTGATTTTATTTTCTTCGACTTATGTTGAAGCTGTTCGAGCATGTGCCTGAACTGATCTTCATTCTTGTTGAACTCTAAGTCGATGGGCATGTCAGGAGTAGAAAATTGAAGCTTGACTTACAAGGCTAATCTTTCTGTTGTTCTTTTTGTTTCTTCAAATCGCGTTCTATTCTACGCTGACTTTTGCCAAGCGGAGACATGAAATGTTTTGGATTAGAATTAAAGTGCTTTGCAAGGGAATCCACCGAGTTCAAAAGCTGATTCAGGTTAACGTATAGAGAGTCTTCCGTCATCAGTTTGCTCATGGTGTTGTCGCCATTGTTTAATCGTGAAAGTGTTTCATTCAATTTACCCAGACTTTCCTGTGCCTTGTTAACTGTGCTATTAAGCTGCATTGCCCTCAGGGAATCTGATAACGTTCTGAAATTACTAAGCGTCGGTTTTAATTCCTCGAGGGTACCATTCAGATTGCCGGCAACTGCTCTGAAACTTTCAGTCAACCCATCTATATTTGAATTCGCTGTATTAAGTGTTTTGTTCAGGATCGCTGGCGTATTTTGCAACCGAAGAAACATGGTATCGAGTCTCTTTGTATTTCTTGCGAGACCCTCTAGTATGATGTTAAGGTTGCGCAAAGTTATCTGCAGATTGGTGGCAACAGGCTCAGCGTTTTGCTGAAAAAAATCCATTACACCCTTGGCGACCTCAGATTTTACGGTGTCTTTTGGTTTCAAAACGGTCCCTCCCTGGTTGACGATCAATTGAATAAACCGGCCACCTAGAAGTTCTCCATTCAAAAGAGCAACGGAAGAGTCGGTCAAAACAATTTCGGAGTTAATATCCAATTCAACCAGCACGCGGTTCTTACTTTGTTGAATCTGGATGTCACTTACGCGGCCTACAGCCAGACCGTTCAGAAAGATCTGATTAGACTCTGTTAATTTATCTACGTTCTCATAAAAAGCATAGTATTTCTTACTGGAAGAAAAAAAATCAATTCCCTTTAAGAAATACCAACCAACGTACAGCAATGTTAACGCCACGACCATAAACAAGCCGACCTTAAATTCTTTCGATAGTTTCATGCGTTATTCATTGAACGTGTATAGTGGTATGGAAGGACCAAATCTGTCATCATCCGTTTCGGGATGCTCAACATAGATCGTCATTTCATGTGGATTCTTTATCGTTTAAACCATGGAAAAATGCTATCGCCAATACTAAAAAATACCCATGGCCTGAAATCAAAAAAGTTGCGACCAGGAATTTTGCCCTTAATTTATAGATTCTACTTCATTTTTGTACTCTTTGAACGCCCTGTATATACCAGACGCGATCAATTCCTGCCCATCCTCGCCGGCTAAAAATTTTTCTTCAGTAGAATTCGTCAAAAACCCCGTTTCTATTAATACGCTAGGCATGGTTGTACGCCATAAAACAACAAATCCCGCTTGCTTAACACCTCTGCTCAAACGGCCTACCCTGTCCTTAAATTGATTCTCAACCTTCTGCGCAAACTTAAGACTACTTTCCTGATAAGCACTCTGAATCAGCGTGAAAAGTATATAGGACTCAGGGCTATTGGGATTAAATCCTTCATATCGTTCTTCATAATTTTCATCCATCAGGATCACCGAGTTTTCACGCTGAGCGATGGCGAGGTTTCCTTCGTCCTTATGGAGCCCCATAACGAATGTCTCCGTGCCATATGCCTTCGTGTTAGGGTTAGCGTTGGCGTGAATACAGATAAACAAGTCCGCTTTATTTTTATTTGCAATATCAGCTCTTTCATCCAGGGCAAGGTAACGATCATCTTTACGGGTATAAATCACTTTTACTCCCGGGATATTTTTTTCTATGTAGTTGCCCACCTTAAGAGCAATGCTCAGCGCAAGGTCTTTTTCTTTTAATAACCTGCCATGGGTCCCATTATCGTGACCACCATGACCAGCATCAATGACCACGACATCCACTTTGGAATCGGGAGGTGTGTACGTACTGCCGGAAATTAGCAAGGTTATTGCTACTACTAGCGCTGTTAATCCTATATTCCTCACGTTCCGTTCAATGTTCAGAGTATTTGCAATAACTTTATGCAAAATTGTGAATTTTTCACTAAAAGCTAAAGTACTGTCATTCAACTCTGCACGTGTGCAATATTTTACTGGTTTCATACTCTTTTTTTTCATTGTCACTGCGGGCTATGGACAGGTGGAATCGGAGGTAAAACCACCCACGGGTATTTTACCAATCAAGGCGGATACGACTAACATTAATCCCGATTCCATTATAGTAGCCACAGATACACTACCAAAGGTTAATGATACTACTAAGGTTAAAACACCGACAAAAGGTGATATCGAAACAACTATCAACTATTCTGCCAGAGATTCCATCCGGGCAAGCTTTGATGGAAAGCTCATTTGGCTCTACGGAAACGCGAAAATCAAGTACGGGGAGATAGAATTGGAAGCCGAAGAAATAACAATTGACTACGGAAACAACACATTGACGGCCCATGGTATAAGAGATTCTCTCGGCAATAGAATAGGCTATCCCATTTTTAAAAACGGCCCGGAATTGTACGAAACCAAGGATATTATATACAACTTTAAGACTAAGCGGGCAAGGATCAGCGAAGTGGTTACACAACAGGGCGACGCCTATCTTCACGGCGATGTAGTGTATAAAAATGAAAAGGGCGAGTTATTAAGTAAACGAAACAGCTATACGACCTGCAATCTGGAGCACCCCCATTTTCTGATTAGAGCAACGAAGACGAAAGCAATCCCCGACGATAAAATTGTGGCAGGACCATTCTATATGCAGTTTAATGATATCCCTCTGCCTATTGGTTTTCTTTTTGGTATGTTCCCGTCTCCCAGACGAAGCGCTTCAGGAATCATCTTCCCCTCCTATGGAGAGGAACAAAGGCGGGGATTCAATCTCCGCGGCGGAGGCTATTTTTTTGACATCAGTGAATACATGAAACTTGCGCTGACAGGAGATATTTATTCAAAAGGCGGTCATGCTATATATGTCAACTCAAGCTACATGACACGTTACAGGTATAACGGTACCGTTAACTTTGCATATTCGAGAAACCCGGCGGAAACAGATCAAATCGAAAACAGGACCTATACCAAAGATTTTCGGTTGACCTGGAGCCATTCACCGCAGTCAAAAGGCACTGGTCGGTTTGCTGCTTCTGTTAATGCGGCGACTGCAACGTTCAACACAAACAATTATTTGACACAGGGGAATTCATACAATAATCCGGACCTCAATAATACAACAGCAAAACTAAGTTCAAATGTCTCTTACAGTAAACGATTTTCCGGCACTCCATTTTCCTTGGGGGTAAACCTGAACCATAGCCAGGATCTTGTTTCCAAAGCAGTTGACCTGCTGCTTCCCAACATAAGTTTCAATATGACCAATATTTATCCATTTCAAAGCAAATCCGGTAAGACTGGCCCGCTGGATAATTTTTCCATAGCCTATACGATGAATGCCATGAATCGTATTACAAACAATATTGGTCGGGTACCTGCAAGTGCTGATCAAGACAGTATTGCCGCGTTTACCGTGGCGAACCTTCCACTTTTCTTCGACAACGCGAGGAAAGGCATAAGACATAATATACCCACATCGTTTTCGTTCAAGGCGTTGCGCCATTTTACGCTGTCGCCTTCCTTTAGCTATGAAGAGAAATGGT
>JAICGJ010000220.1 GCA_025923195.1 Chryseolinea sp. | reverse complement strand
TCAGTAGAATAAATCCTAAGGTCAATGATGTTCACGGTGACTAGTCCTTTTTTTTGCGCACGTTTCAAGATCGAATCCGAAAAAGGGCTTTCGAGGAGTTTTGGGAGGCAGGTTATGATGTCGATGTGCATAGTTACGGTTGAGGAGAAAGTAAGTAAATTAGTCATCGATATGTTTAGCTATGATAAAGAAATTTCTAGCGCTGGCCATTATATCCATTTTGAATCTACCTGCGTTCGCCCAGACCGGAACTATTAGAGGCCTTGTTATCAATGCTCGGACGTCGGAGCCACTTCCTTACGCGATAGTCTTTATTAATTATACAACGTTATGGACAACGGCAAACGAACAAGGCGAGTTTTTGCTGAGAAATATTCCGTTTGGTCAGCATGAGTTAGCCGCTACATTCGTCGGCCATCAGCCTTTTCAAACCAGGCTTATGGTAAAGGACACGATACCTAAATCTATTACGCTCAAATTGGATTCAAATCCATTAAGAGAAGTACAAGTCAGATCGAAGAGGGATAAAGAATGGAATCGACAGTACGAAAGATTTCAGAAATTATTCCTAGGAAATAGTGCCTATGCTTCTGCTTGTAAAATATTAAACCCGTGGGTTTTGGAATTTACGACCGACGAGAAGGGATTTTTTATTGCAACGTCACCTGAAATTTTGGAGATTGAGAATCACAGCCTGGGCTATAAGCTATTTTACCAATTGAAGACGTTTTCTTATGGTTCCGCTCAGTTTACTATTAGTGGATCGGTTCGTTTTGAAGTTATAGAAACGAATGATTCGACAATCAATGAAGCGCGAATAAAGAATCGCCAGGATGTCTACGAAGGGTCCGTTCGTCATTTATTGCGTTCTATATTTGACGGTTCCACGAATCATGCTGGATTTGCATTATACAGGGACGAAACCTTTGAAAAGCACATCATCCGCATGGCTACCCTGGAGGCGAATGTTGGCAAAGGGATATCCCATTATTCATTCGACAACCTAACCTTTGAAGAATTGTCCCCGAACAATTTTAAGATCTATTTTCCAAAGAGACTTGAGATTCATTATTTGAATAAACTAGAGTATGCCAAGATTTACAGGAATGTAAATCATCCCGTTAGCTGGCTTGAGATAACAGGAGGGTACCTGCTGATTAATAACAGAGGAATTGTCTTAAACCCGTCAAAGCTGGTTCTCTCAGGGAACATGAGCGAAGCCCGAATTGCGGAATTACTTCCTTACGATTTTCAACCTTTAGAATCGATTAGTGTGCAACCACCGCATGCAGAAGTACTTTCAAAGAAAAAGGCTTTGAATCCCTTTACCATGCTGCTTGAGAAGCCATACGTGCACACCGATAGATCATATTATTATCCAAGAGAAATGCTGTGGTTCAGGGGATACATGAGCTATGCAGAGCCTATATTTAGTGATTCCCTAAGCAAAGTAATATACATTGAGTTGATCGACAGCAGCGCGAATATTGTGGCGCGAAAAATCCTGCCTATCGTTCAGGGTAGTGTTGAAGGTAATCTCGCGATTCCGCCCACTCTTATGGCGGGTGACTATATCTTAAGAGCGTATACACGATGGATGCTCAATTTTGATCCGTCCTTAATTTTCACGAGACCAATCAAGATTTTGGAATATACCGAGATTGGAAGGCGAGCTACAGAATACAAGCCAGCGGAGAATGCGGGTGGCTTAAGGATAAATTTAGAAAAGGACAGCTTTGAACCCCGTGAAAAAATAACGGTGACGCTGGGCGTAATGAACGATCTGGAACTTTTGAAGCCTGCAAGTTTTTCGATCTCGGTGACCGATATG
Organism: Chryseolinea sp.; assembly: GCA_025923195.1. Taxonomy (GTDB): domain Bacteria; phylum Bacteroidota; class Bacteroidia; order Cytophagales; family Cyclobacteriaceae; genus Chryseolinea. The sequence goes on along the minus strand of JAICGJ010000220.1, from coordinate 7,789 downwards.
AACCAGGCGGCTCCGGCAGAAAATGAGACCAGCATCTTAACCGCATTTGCGATACCCGATATACATTTGCCTGAGGGGATTTCGAGCGAGCGAAAATTTCCAGTACAGCATGGGATCGACTTTAAAGGACGACTTTTTACCCGGAAAGGAAAACCTATTCAGGGTACTTTGACTGTCGAGTTGGAAAATTCCCGGCACGGGTTTACGATAACGACTCAAGAGAACGGTGTTTTTTCATTTAACGACTTGCAGTTGTATGACTCAAGCAGGCTTTATGTGTTACCGGTGACAAGCAAAGGACTGATCGGCAAAGTTGTCATGGATTCCACATGCTTAATCGCTCATAGCCATTCCGTTGCACCATTGGAAATTGAAGTTCTTAAATCGGAGAATCCATCCCGGTATAATTCGTGGGAGTCATTTGCCAACGCCAGGATATTGAATGAAGTTGTAATCGAGGAAACCCGATTAGAAAACCAAGATAGAACCGCGTCTATTGTCGCGGCAGACTATGCAATAACCGGAAAATCCCTTCGAGACAGCCACGCAACTGACCTAATGATGGTCCTGCAAAGCAAGGTACCCGGGTTGAGAGTGATAGCTGGAAAAATTGTTTTAGGATCTCCGGGGACTTTTGGAAATCCCGAGGCTCTGGTGCTGATCGATGGGCTGGCAGTAAATGGGTCCGCAAACTCCGACGGCGCAAGTGAGCAATTGCAGGGAGGAGCTCTGGACAGGATTTCACACCTCACCGCGCAGGAAATTGAGAAAATTGAAGTATTTAAATATTCAAGTGGAAGTGCTTATGGATCGAGGGGGGCTAATGGCGTGATATCAATTACAACACGGAAGGTGGCAGATGGTGCCATTAATAGGAACAATGCCGGAAAAGGAAAGTATCAGGAGATCCAGATTCCACGTTTTTCTACGGCCGACGAGTTTGTTGCTCCCGACTATTCAACAACAAGAGATGCCGATGCAAGACCCGACTACAGGTCCACTATTTTCTGGGCTCCTCATCTCCCAACCGACAAAAATAATGTAGCAGAGGCGACGTTTTATGCCGCTGATCTTGAAACCCGGTATCGAATTGTCGTTGAAGGAATCACGAGAGACGGATCCGTAGTGCGAGGCGAAAAGGTCATTAACATTAAGGGCCGCCATTGATTACAGGTCCAAAAATCCCTCCGGAAGCTCTACTTTTATCTTTTTTTTACTCTTATTAACGCTTGTAATGAACGGAGCATTTACGGGTATTAAGACTTCTTTCCCTTGATAATCCAGGACGAGGAGGCGATTTGGACCTGCCTGGCTGACTTCACTAATTTTTCCCAGGAGTCCTCTTTCCTGATCATAAACCTCGAAGGCAATAACCTCATCAGCGTAAAACTCACCTCGTGCAGCTTTCGGCCTTAGCGACTTTGAAAGATAAAAGGATTGTTTGGAGATTCTTCCGGCCGCCTCGGGAGAATTCACATCCTCAAATTTTATGAAAGCCTTTCTTCCCTGAGCTGAAACGTTCTGTATGAAAAAGGGAATCAGTCTGCCATCTTGTTCGATGAAAACCGATTCAATGGATGACAAATCGTTCGGAGCATCGTCCTCGAGCATGACGGTAACCTCACCCTTTAGCCCATGAGGTTTAACAATCCAACCGATTTTGAAAAAAGATTCAGTGTTCATAAATAAAAATGCCAATGCGGTCTTGCGCATTGGCATTCAAATTAATCGTTAGTGATTAAGCTTGCGCTTCTTGAGATTCTGCGGCGGGAGCTTCACCATCTGCTGGCTGTTCAACTGCTGCAGCTTCAGCTACCAAAGCCTTTTTGCGAATCGCCTCTGCGCGTGCTTCCCTGATTTTCGTTTCTGCCTCTTTCCGAGCCCGTGCCAGCGCTTCTTTAGATTGAGAATGTTTGTCGCGCTTGGACTCAATCTTAGCAGCCTTAGCCTTAAGCCAGTCCTGCAACTTGGAATCAGCTTGCTCTTGCGTCAAAGCGCCTTTGATGACACCGATTTGCAAGTGTTTCTTTAGCATGATACCACGGTACGACAGCATGGCCTTCACCGTGTCGCTTGGTTGAGCACCGTTCATCAGCCATCTGAAGGCTTTGTCGTCGTTAAGCTCTATAGTGGCGGGAACGGTAAGGGGATTATAGGTCCCGATTTTCTCGATAAAACGCCCATCGCGTGGGGATCTGGCATCAGCGACGACTACGTCGTATAGGGCCAGTTTCTTGCGGCCTCTGCGGGCCAATCTGATCTTAACCATTCAATTTTAGGTTTATTTGTGGAACTCGTCCGTTTTAAGTGCGCAAAGATAATGGATTTTTCTCCTGGCCAAATGCATCAATTCAAAAAATGCTGTGTTCATATAAAGGAAGAAGGCCGAAAAAGGTTTAAAAAACCATATTCGTGTACACGAGTATGCAATTTTTTTAAGTAGCACGGCTTCTATACCTTTGGGGGCTTTTCAAACGTATTCATGGACAAGTATTCATATATTTCAAATGCCGACGTTGGTTATATTGACCAACTTTATCAGGACTACAAAAAAGACCCCAATTCGGTAGATCCAACCTGGCAAAAATTTTTCGAAGGTTATGACTTTTCGGCGAAGGGGCAAAATGGACATACGGTCGCCATTGACGAGACTTTATCAATCAAGGAAACTCAGGTTCGAAACCTCATTTTTACTTATCGCTCCTTCGGCCACCTGACGTCAAAGACGAATCCCGTAAGACCGAGGAGAAACCACCATGTTAATTTTGACCATAAAAGCGTAGGACTTTCTGACGCCGATTTGGATATAGAATTTGATGTGGGGTCTGAAATCGGGATGGGTAGGGCAACATTGCGGAAGATCATTGAAAAATTAAAGACCGTTTATCTGGGGCCCATCGGCTTCGAGTATAACTTTATTCGAAATGATGAGATACGGCAATGGTTTTTTCAGAAATGTGAACAGGAGTATTTTGCGTATAACCCTACAGTTGAGGAGAAGAAACGTATATTGACCAAGCTAAATGAAGCGGTTGTCTTCGAGAACTTTCTTCATACAAAGTTCTTAGGACAGAAAAGATTTTCTCTGGAAGGTGGTGAGAATACTATTCCCGGACTTCAAACCATAGTAAACAAGGCGGCATCGCTCGATGTAAAGGAAGTTGTGATTGGTATGGCTCACCGCGGCAGGTTGAATGTTCTTTCAAATATCCTGGGCAAAACCTACGAACAGATCTTTACAGAGTTTGAAGGGAACGTAAGCCCTGAGCAAACGATGGGGGATGGCGATGTAAAATATCACCTGGGATACGCGAGTCATATTAATACACCGTCGGGGAAGAAGATTTACCTAAAACTCACACCGAATCCTTCGCACCTGGAGGCCGTAGATCCACTCGTAATAGGCTACACGCGGGGACAGATTGATGACGAGTATAAGGGTGAACTCACCAAGGCCATGGCCATACTCATTCACGGCGACGCGGCCCTGGCAGGTCAGGGCATCGTGTATGAGGTGGTTCAAATGTCGGGTTTGCCCGGGTATACAACGGGCGGGACTATTCATTTCGTGATCAACAATCAGGTGGGATTTACCACCGACTATGATGATGCGCGAACGAGTATTTATTGTACTGACCTTGCAAAAATTGTCGATGCTCCGGTGCTCCATGTAAATGGCGATGATGCAGAAGCTGTGAGCTTTGCGTCTAACCTTGCCGTGGAATATCGCCAGAAGTTTGGCAAGGATATTTTTATTGACTTGCTCTGTTATCGCCGGCATGGCCACAATGAGGCCGATGAACCTAAATTCACCCAGCCGAAATTGTACAATCTCATCGCCAAACACGAAAATCCAAGGGAGATCTATGTTAAGAAACTGATCGAACGTGGCGATGTGGACGCTGCGCTGGCAGATGAGATGGATAAAAATTTCAGAAACCAGTTACAGGACCGGCTTAACGAAGTAAAGCAAAAGCCGCTCCCCTATAAACCTCAGAAAATGGAGGCGGAGTGGGAGGAGTTGCGTTGGGCCAAACCGGAGGATTTCGATAAGTCTCCTGAAACAGGGATCAAGGAAAGCGTAGTTGAAAAAGTGGGCAAAGCGTTGACCTTAATTCCGGACGGGTTTAAGCCCCTGAAGCAAATTGAAAAGCTCCTCAAAGACAGGAACAATGCATTTTTCGAAAGTAAGATACTGGGATGGGCCGATGCCGAACTCCTTGCCTACGGGTCGCTCTTGCTCGAAAAGACCCCTGTTAGAATGTCTGGTCAGGATGTAATACGAGGTACATTCTCACATCGGCACGCGTATTTTTTTGACGCTAACACGAATGAACCATTCTGTGGTTTGAACAATATCGAAAAGAATCAGACGAAATTCAGTATATACAATTCACTGCTGTCTGAGTTTGGGGTCCTTGGCTTCGAGTATGGCTACGCGATGTCGTCCCCGAGTGCGTTGGTGATTTGGGAGGCCCAATTTGGAGATTTTGCCAATGGCGCACAGGTTGTCATTGATCAATTTATATCCAGTGCCGAGTCCAAGTGGCAAAGGATGAACGGTCTTGTGATGCTGCTTCCTCATGGCTACGAAGGTCAGGGCCCCGAGCACTCCAGCTGCAGACCCGAAAGATTCTTACAGCAATCCGCAGAATACAATATGATTGTTGCCAACCCTACGACCCCTGCCAACTTCTTTCATTTGTTAAGGAGACAGGTGGCATGGCCTTTCCGAAAGCCCTGCGTAGTTTTCTCGCCGAAATCACTCTTGAGACATCCGGCGGTAGTGTCACCGTTGAAGGATTTCACATCAGGTGCATTCAGCGAAGTCATCGACGATGTAGCGGCATCCGCAAAGGACGTGAAGCGGGTTGTGCTATGTTCCGGAAAGGTCTATTATGACTTGATCGAAGTGCAGCAGAAGAAAAAGATTAAGGATACAGCTGTCATCCGGTTGGAACAACTACATCCATTCCCCGAGAAGCAATTAAAAGGAGTCCTCAAGAAATATAAGGATGCCAAACTGGTGTGGGTTCAGGAGGAACCTTCTAATATGGGCTGCCAAAGTTATGTACTTCGAATGATGCCTAAATACAACCTTGAATTTGTTTCACGGAAGGCCAGCGCATCGCCAGCGACCGGTTATTCAAAAGTCCATAAGGTGGAACAAGACAAAATAGTTACCAAAGCGTTTGAAATCTAATGCGTGCTCATAACGCTATAATTTTAAAAAAATACGGATGGCAATTCAAATAAAAGTTCCCGCAGTTGGTGAATCAATTTCCGAAGTCACCATTTCCAATTGGCTGAAAAAAGATGGAGACCTGGTGAAGCTCGATGAAGTCATTGCTGAGCTTGAATCAGACAAGGCGACGTTTGAACTACCTGCACAAAGTGACGGTGTACTCAAAATACTGAAGCAGCAAGGGGAAACGGTTCCAGTGGGCGAAATCATTTGCGAAATTGAACCTTCGTCGCAGGCAGCTGCTACTCCCCAGCCAGCAGCAGCACCGCCAAGTGCTGCACCGGCATCAAAGTCGGAGCCGAAGGCTTCAGGAGGTGTGAAGGAAATGAAGGTCCCCGCAGTAGGAGAGTCTATCACGGAGGTGACAATTTCCACCTGGCTAAAGAAAGACGGCGATTTTGTTAAGCTGGATGAAGTAATCGCAGAAGTTGAATCTGACAAAGCAACTTTTGAACTACCCGCAGAAGCCACGGGTATCCTGCGAATCGTTGCAAAGGAAAAAGAAACCCTTCCCATAGGAGGATTGATATGTAAAATTGAGTTGACAGAGGCCGCGACTCAAGAGCCTGCAAAGAAGGAAGCTGTAGCTTCTGCTGAAAGTGGTGCACCTGCAAAATCCTATGCGGCTGGTCATCCGTCTCCTGCGGCTGCAAAAATTCTCAGCGAAAAAGGAATCCCGGCAAATCAAGTTCAAGGCAACGGCGTTGGTGGACGAATTACGAAGGAAGATGCTGTAAAGGCTCAATCTGCCCCGGCTGCCAAGGCTGCAGAATCGAAACCAGAACAAGGGCAAGCCCCAGTAATTTCGTCCGGTGTATCACGAAATGTGCGCAAGGACAAAATGACTTCGCTGCGGAAAACAATAGCAAAGCGACTTGTATCGGTTAAGAATGAAACAGCCATGCTGACAACTTTTAACGAAGTTGACATGAAGCCGATCATGGACCTCAGGTCAAAATATAAAGATCAGTTCAAAGAAAAGTATGGTGTTGGATTAGGATTCATGTCTTTCTTCACAAAGGCAGTTTGCGCAGCAGTGAAAGATTTCCCTGCCGTTAATGCTTCCATTGATGGTGACGAAATTGTATATCATGATTATTGCGATATCTCCATTGCTGTTTCCACACCGCGCGGTCTTGTTGTCCCGGTCATTCGTAATGCAGAGGCATTAACTTTCAATCAAATAGAAAGTGAAGTCGTTAGGCTTGCAACCAAGGGAAGAGATGGCAAGCTTTCGATCGAAGAGATGACCGGCGGAACATTTTCAATTACAAATGGTGGTGTGTTTGGATCCATGCTTTCCACACCGATTCTGAATCCCCCCCAATCCGCAATTCTCGGTATGCACAATATTGTAGAGCGTCCTGTTGTGAAGAATGGTGAAATCGTAGTTCGACCTATTATGTACCTAGCGCTATCCTATGATCATCGCATCGTTGACGGCCGGGAGTCTGTGAGTTTCCTGGTCAGGGTGAAGGAAATGCTCGAGGACCCCGGACGACTGATCCTTGGAATCTAACCCTTCATTTTCTGATATTCTTTATCCTATTACACTACCATCATGCAGTACAACGTCACGGTTATAGGTTCAGGCCCAGGCGGGTATGTAGCGGCGATCCGCTGTGCTCAGCTAGGTTTTAAAACGGCCATCGTAGAGAAATATGATACTTTGGGAGGCACCTGTCTGAACGTGGGGTGCATTCCTTCTAAAGCGTTGCTTGATTCGTCCGAGCACTTTATAAATGCGAAAGAACATTTTAAAGAACACGGTATTGATATACCAGCGCCCAAAGTAAATATTAAGCAAATGATAAAGCGTAAGGAAGACGTCGTCAAATCTAACGTTGATGGTATTGCTTTTCTAATGAAAAAAAATAAGATCGACGTTCTGAAAGGCACGGCATCATTCCTGGATGAGAACACCATCCAGGTAAAGTCATCCGATGGCAAAGAAGTGAAGATTACGACAGACAGGGTAATAATTGCTACGGGTTCGAAACCGTCTCCGTTGCCATTCGCTCCTTTTGATAAAAAGAGAATTATTTCGAGTACTGAGGCACTTACATTGAAAGAGGTGCCCTCTCACCTTATCGTCATTGGAGGCGGCATTATTGGAATGGAAATGGGATCGGTCTACGCGAGACTCGGTTCCAGGGTGACGATCGTCGAATTCTTAGACAGCCTTATTCCCACCATGGATGGAACCATGGGAAAAGAACTGTTGAAGATCGCCAAGAAATCCGGAATGCAGGTTTACCTCGGACATAAAGTCACCTCCGTCGAAAACAAAGGAAAAGAAGTTTTACTGAAGGCCGAAGGAAAGGATGGAAAAGTGTTGGAGCTTACAGGCGACTATTGCCTTGTTAGCATCGGCAGACAGCCATACACGGAAGGCCTCGGCCTCGACAAAGTGGGGATCGAGACAGTTAAGGGTCAAATTCCCGTGGATGACCATTTGAAGACAAAGGTAGATAACATCTATGCAATAGGTGATGTGGTCCGTGGGGCAATGTTAGCGCATAAAGCTGAGGAGGAGGGAATATT
>JAICGJ010000219.1 GCA_025923195.1 Chryseolinea sp. | reverse complement strand
CAAATATGTAACACCTAACTTTTTTCTTCGGAATTCGTTGCATCATTTAAAAATGCCTTATTATCTTTGTCACTAAGATACTTTGTCACTAAAAGAAATGCACGCGAAAAAGGAAAGAGTCAGAAAATTAAGCCAGGTGTACACATACGCCACCATCAGGACGCATGAAGCGATTGCTCGAAAGGCGGGACTTTCAGGAACGAACCATAAGTAATTGGGATTTATAATAGAGAAGGGTCAAATGACAGCAGTGAGTTATCACAATTAACAGATCTCACAACTGGTGCGGTGACTGGTTTGAGAAGAAAGATTTGGTGACACGTCCATATGTTGAAGATGACAGCGAAAGGTGTTCATTGTACCAAATACGAACGGTATAATGTTACTCTTTATTCCGCTTTACAAAAGATTAGGGAAAACTTAGACGAGCTTCTTGACACATTTTCAGATTCTGAGATCAAAGTTATCGAAACTTACTTGGTTAAAACAATTGAAATAATGGATGAAAAAACAAATAGTATCTCGAAGAACTAACAAGAGAATGAATATATAAATGAATATGGCTGCTTACACACTCAACTTCCAGGAAATTAATAAAACTGAACTTCAACTAGTTGGCGGCAAAGGTGCCAATCTCGGTGAACTATCGTCAATAAGTGGAGTTCAAGTACCCGAAGGTTTTTGTATTACTACTGAAGCTTTTAAAGAAGTCGTTGAAAGTAGCAAAGAGTATGAATCGCTGCTGGAGCAATTTTCTGTTTTGAGTACGAATGACAGCAAACGTGTCAGTGAAGCCGGCGCAAAAATCAGAAAGTTGATTGAACACATGCCCATTCCCAAAATTCTAGACGCCGAAATTGGTCGACATCTCGCACGGCTCGGCAATGACACCGCTTATGCAGTACGCTCCAGCGCGACTGCTGAAGACCTACCTAATGCCTCCTTTGCCGGCCAGCAGGATACGTATCTCAACATCATTGGAAAAGAGGAAGTCATGAAGCATATCGGCAAATGTTGGGCCTCTCTATTTACAGACCGCGCAATAATCTACCGAATGCAAAATGGCTTTGACCATCGTAAAGTTAGGCTGTCTGTAGTTATTCAGAAGATGGTTTTCCCGCAGGTAGCAGGAGTCTTGTTTACTGCCGACCCCATTACCGGTAACAGAAAGGTGTTATCCATTGATGCGAGTTTTGGACTTGGCGAGGCGTTAGTATCCGGTATAGTGAATGCTGATATCTATAAAGTGCGCAGCGGAACGATAGTGGAAAGGAAGATATCCACCAAGAAGAAAGCCATATATCCGCTAAAGGACGGCGGTACGACAGAGCAGGAGATTGACGCTGCAAGTCAGAATTCTCCCGCACTGACAAATGAGCAGATCTTAAAACTTGAGCGTATAGGCAGAAAGATCGAAAAACATTTTGGCGCTCCCCAGGATATTGAATGGTGTTTGGTTAATAATACATCCGATAGCTATCGGATTTATATCGTCCAAAGCAGACCCATCACTACTTTATTCCCCATCCCTGAGGCGACCGATCAGGAAAATCACGTTTATATATCCGTTGGTCATCAGCAAATGATGACCGATCCGATGAAGCCGTTAGGGTTGTCGTTATGGCAGCTGACATCCTTTGCGCCGATGCATAAAGCCGGAGGACGGTTATTTGTCGATGTTACAAAACAACTTCAATCACCCCAAGGTAGAAACGGTTTCTTAAATGCGATGGGACAGCACGATCCGCTGATAAAGGATGCCCTCAATACGATAATTGAGCGAGGAAATTTTATTACAACGTCGACGGAGGAAAAGACAGAACCCGATTCGGCGTTAAGCAATAAAACTTCGGACACCCGACAACAAATTGAAAGCGATCCCTCAATTGTTTCTGGTTTGATTAAGAACAGTGAAGAATCCCTGGCGGTGATAAAGGAAAGCATTCAATCAAAATCCGGCACGGATCTATTGGATTTCATCCAGGAAGATATCCAAGGGCACTTCAAGAAAAGTTTATTTGATCCACAAAGCATGGGAACGATCATGGCGGCTATAAACGCTTCTCTATGGATCAATGAAAAAATGAACGAGTGGTTAGGAGAAAAGAATGTAGCGGATACGCTTTCTCGATCGGCTGCCGGCAACATTACATCGGAAATGGGACTGGAGTTGTTGGACGTGGCAGATGTCATTCGTTCGTCTCCTGAAGTAATTGAGTTTTTACAAAACACACAAGCGGATAATTTTTTGGATGAACTTCCCGGGTTTGAAGGTGGACGGGAAGCCCAGGTCGCTATCCTTAACTATCTGGATAAATACGGAATGCGATGTAGCGGTGAAATTGATATCACAAGAACGCGTTGGAGTGAAAAACCAGCCATACTCATCCCGATGATCCTTAGTCACATCAAAACCTTTGAGCCTGGTGAAAGCAGTCGGAAATTTCAGCAAGGGCAACACGAAGCGCTAAAGAAAGAAAAGGAAATATTAGCCGGATTGACGCTATTACCGGATGGTGAACAAAAAGCCAACGAAACAAGACAAAGGATCAGTTTGATCCGGAATTTCAGCGGCTACCGTGAATATCCCAAATACGCTCTTATGAGCCGCTACTTTGTTTATAAGCAGGCTATACTCAAAGAAGTACAGCGTTTTTTACGAGATAAAGATCTTCACGACAAAGAAGATATATATTTTCTCACTTTTCAAGAGCTTCGCGAAGCCATACGAACGAATAAGCTGGATCACCAGATTATCAACCAACGGAAAGAAGAAAACAAACGATATGAAAAACTGACGCCCCCGCGTGTTATTACTTCAGATGGTGAAGTCATCGCGGGTAAGTACAAGCGAGAAAATCTTCCGGTGGAAGCGATTATAGGTCTTGCTGTCTCTTCCGGAGTTATTGAGGGGCGGGCACGGGTCTTGGTGAGTATGGAAGATGCTGATATCGCCGAGGGAGATATACTCGTAACTCCTTTCACGGATCCCAGTTGGACACCATTGTTTGTCTCAATAAAAGGTCTTGTTACAGAAGTGGGTGGACTGATGACTCATGGAGCAGTTATCGCAAGGGAATATGGTTTACCTGCAGTGGTAGGAGTGGAGAATGCTACCAAACTGATAAAAGATGGCCAGCGAATCCGCGTGAATGGAACGGAGGGGTATATAGAAATCCTCCAGTCGTAACGCCATGGCTTTACTCTAAGAGGGTAAAATCAATAGATCTGTAAATCATGCCCGCTAAAATGAAACAGAAACAACTCTTTATCGAAGTAGTTTTGAACTAACAACTATAAAAGTTATGAAGAAGATCACAGTCATTTGTCGATTGGTAGCAGTATTTGTCGGTATAGTCGTTGCAACGCTATGCCTACTGATATTCTTTGCTAACCCAAGCCTTTAATCTCATACGAGAATTTGTAGCGATTCTTGAAAATGGAAAATCAAGACAAGCATTCTCCCGTAAAGAGCTCACAAGGCTTCTGAATAGGGTTTGTTTGGCCTCCGATAACGAGTAGTAGAGCCACATCAATTTTACTAAGAAAACCAATTTTAACAATGGCAACGAAGGTATTTATTAATCCGGCGGTAAAAAACCTGGACAAGTCAAGGAACTTCTTTGCAGGGCTGGGTTACAGAACAGGAATCTGCGCACTTATACTCCTCTCGTCCAGCCTGAAATCGCTCCATGGATGCAATCATTCACCTTCAACATCTGAAAATAAATCAATTATTAAAAATCACAGCACAGAGAATGCGGCAGACGAAAAGGTCATCCGACAAAAAATTAATGAATACATTGCGGCTATTCGGGTTAAGGACCTGGAAAAGGACATGCAGTGATCGCTTATACGGGTCATTCCACATACTCAGCAGATTTTCCGCCGACATTTATTACCGTAAGTTCGGATAATCCCATTGCAAACGTATCTGTCGTGGAAAAGAGAGTAGAGAACTTGAAGAAGGTTGGCGTGAAAGTAGAGTACCGCAGGTATGAGAATGCTGGCCATGGTTTTGGAACTGGTGTTGGAACGGATGCTGAAGGTTGGATTGATCATGCGGTAGATTTTTGGGAACGATCCATGGTCAAATAATCCGATGCGGAGGTTGTTACTCTCATTTTTTTACCAGGCCTATTTAGTTGGGCCAGGTAGCAAACTTGCACGGATCAAAAATCGATTGCCATGTATATCACCTCTGCTCCTGCAGCCGGTCCATTACCACCTGCTTATAGAGCCGCCCGATGGGAATTTCGTGTCCCGTCATGAGTATAGAGATACCGTTGTATCCGGAAATTTTATCGAATGAAACCATGTAAGACCGGTGTACCCGCATGAACTTATGTTCGGACAAAAGGTTTTCCATGGCGGTGATGGACTGTTTTGCAAGAAAATATTTTCCACCGGCAAGAAAAACTTTTACATAGTCTTTCCAGCTTTCAATATATTCAATATCGTTCACGAAGACTTTTTTCATGTCTCGGTCAACTTTCAGATAAATGAACGAAGCAGTCTTGGGCGCCTCGTTGTCAGTGACAGCTACGGTCTCCCGACCCATCAGCCGGTTCAGTTTTGTAATGGCCTTGAAAAAACGTTCAAACGAAACAGGCTTCACTAAATAGTCCACCGCGTCCAATTCGAAGCCGTCAACAGCGAATTCCCGGTACGCGGTAACAAAAATAACTTTAGGCGGATGGGAAAGGTTTTTCAAAAAATCAGTGCCGATAATGTAAGGCATTTTGATATCTAGAAAGATGACATCCACGGTTTTCTGATGCAATACATCCAACGCCTCGATGGCATTTTTACACTGTCCTGCAAGCTCCAGTCCGTTGATGGCATCAATATACCTGGACAACACCTTTAGCGCTGGCGGCTCGTCATCGATAAGCAGACATCGAAGCTTCATGCTGAAATAGTTTGAGTAGTCACCGTCGAAAGCAGAACTGGATTACGCATGTAGCCGGTTAGCACAACAATCAATGAAACGACAAAAAAATTCCCCTCATCATGCATCTTCAGCTCATAGCTATCCGGGTAAATGAAATCCAGTCGCTTTTTTACATTATTAATACCGATACCGGTGCTATTCGTCCTGTAACGTACAAATTCGTTCTTGCTGTTGGTAATTTTACATCGTAGGGTATCGGACTTTACCGATATGTTTACGCTGAGCCAGGGTTTTTCTATTTGTTCTGATATGCCATGCTTAAATGCGTTTTCCAAAAACGGAAGCATTAATAAAGGCGACACGAATTTATTTTTTATGTCACCTTCTACATCCCATGATATTTCAATCTTGTTGCCATACCGCTCTTTCTCGAGGTCAATGTAGTTTTTCATAATCTCTATTTCTTTTTCCAGCTGCACTTCCTCCGCTTTGCAATCATTGAGCATATAACTAAGCAGCGACGACAATTTTAAGATCATGTGTGGTGTTTTAGGGGAATTTTCAAGGGAGAAAGAATAGATATTATTCAGTGTGTTAAATAAAAAATGGGGATGCACCTGCGCTTTCAGCAATTGTAGCTCAGCAGTTATCTTTTCCTGCTGTGCTTGCATCCAGTCTCTTTGTTTGATGGACCACAGCTTGAAGAATTTCATGATTATTGGGCTGGCAACAGTAGTTGTTACAGACAGGTAACTATGTGCTTGCGGTCCCTTTGGCGGAATAAAACCGAATCCCATCGCCTCTTGCATGGGAATATAGAGATAAGTTCTAAACCCGTTGTGAGTATACAACAACACAACTCCCCAAGCTAAAATGAGCAGAAAGAACTGCATTACTTTTCCCTTGAGCAACAACTGCGGAATGGCCCAATACATCAGTGGGTAACTGAATAAAATAAAAAAAGGTATCCACAATGACATGTTGAACATGTTACGCCGAAAAGAAGTAGGCGCACCCATGACTACCCAGAAAACGGCCCACAGCGTAGTGAATAATAACCAAAAAACGATATGCCGCCATACCCTATAGCGTGCCGAAAAAATAAAATCGTTGTATAGGAAAGAATCGAGTGATTTCATTATCTATTCAACTAAAAAAGACTCCATTTCCAATTCAGAAGCTAAATTTACTTCAGTTTGCATTTTCGCACGGACATTTTCCTGTGCATCAATTTTGAGGATGCCCCGCGTTGACCCTTTGTTCAACTTGGGGGTCATCTATAAACAGGCAGTGGACTTTCATGCAGTCGGGTTTGAGGAATCATAACCGGTACCGATGTGTCAGCATAAGCACGGGTGTCACTGGCCAGCTTCACCATTAATGAAACGACAAAGAAGTTACCATCGTCATTAAGCTTAAGTTCGTACCGGCTGGAATAGAGGAGCTCCAACCTTTTCTTCACATTGCTAATACCAACGCCGTATGCGCTGAAGGGTACAAATTCATCTTTGCTGTTGGCGATCTTGCACCGGATAATATCAGATTTCACCGATATGTCAACGCTGAGCCAAGGTTTCTCTATTTGTTCCGATATGCCATGTTTAAATGCATTTTCTAAAAAAGGAAGCATCAGTAAGGGACTTATGAATTTATCTTTAATATCCCCTTCGACGCTCCAGGAAATTTCAAAAGTATTATCATACCGCTCTTTTTCCAGATCAATGTAATTTTTCATGATCTCTATTTCCTTTTCCAGTCGCACTTGCTCAGCCTTGCAGTCATAAAGCATGTAGCTGAGCAGCGATGATAGTTTTAAGATCAAACTGGGCGTTTTGGGCGAGCTATCCTTTGAAAATGTATAGATGTTATTCAGGGTGTTAAACAAAAACTCTGGGTGCACCTGTGCTTTAAGCAATTGTAATTCCGCCGCTATTCTATCCTGTTGTACCTCCATCCAATCGCGCTGTTTGATGGTGAATAGCTTGAAGAATTTTATGATCATGGGGCTAGCGGCAGAAGTCGTCATGCACAGGTAACAGGCGGCCATCGGTCCGCTCGGTAGTATGGAATCCAATCCCATAGCCTCCTGGATTGGAATATAAATATAGGATCTGAATTCGATATCGATATAAAGTCCTAAAACGGCCCAGACAAGGACGACAAGGAAAAAAAGTGATACTCTTCCCTTGAGCAACAAATGCGGAATTGCCCCATACACCAATGGATAACCGAATAAAATAAAAGCAGGTATCCACATAGCCTGATTAAACAATTGACGTCCATAAGAAGGGGCGCCCATCACTACCCAAAAGGCAGCCCATATCATGATATGAAACGACCAATAGATGACATGCCGCCAGACGCGGTAGCGTGGCGAAAAAATAAAATCGTTACAAAGGAAGGAGTTAAGTTCTTGCATCCTAACCAAATGTAGCGATTCGCAAAGAATGATGTTAGTTAAAGAATACAAAAAAGACAAACGACACGAATTTGCGATAAACAACAACATTCCATTCTTCAAAACCATTAGGGTATTATTTAAGGTTTATTTCTGAAAACTTCTACGCTAAGCTATTAGCGTTAGAAAGGGAAGAAAGCCGTCGCCACCTTTGATTGCATTTATTTTCATCACCAAAAAAACAAATGAAAAAAAACTTTATTGATTATGATGTATACAACTATATGCCTATGTGCAATACAGGCAACAGCACATACGGGCAAGTCGACTACTGATTTAGTTGAATTTTATGCAGACATATCTCCTCCTTGCTATAATGCTGAGTTTAAGAAAGACAACGGCTCATTTTACAATGTGCATGCGGTGTGTGATCCGCACTGGCTGCGGTTAACCTTGAAAGAGATGGCTACACTAACGTAGGGTATCTGGACGGCGCACCTTCAGCGCCTAGAAGAAAGCCGGTCCGCCGGTGAATGAATGATATAATTTTCAACGACCTTAAAACAACCATCATGAAAAATTTCGTTTTAATCAAAAACTATTGTCTTGTATTTGTTATCGCATGCCTGGTTTCGCTATCTGGCTGCGATGAGCATGGGACCCGCCCACCTGGAGAAGACCATGGCCATTTAAAACAAACTAAAACCTACTCTTCAGATGTGGTGAAGCGGTGGCTGGACGCACAGACATCCATGCTGTATGTGCAATCAGGTAATCCTTTCGGGTTAAATTCCGCCCGGTATATGGCATATTGCGGAGTCGCGTTGTATGAATCGGTGGTTCCTGGCATGCCCGGCTACCAAACATTGTATGGCCAACTTACGGATATGCCAGCAATGCCGACCTCAGTACCTGGCTATGCTTATCATTGGCCCACCTGCGCGAATGCAGCGCTGGCCACGATGACAAGAAAACTGTTCAGTACCACTACTCCTCCCGCTTTTTATGAAACAGTGGCAGCAAAAGTCGATAATTTGGAAATTGAATTAAACGATCAGTACAGCGCAGAAGTCGATGAGACTATTTTTGAAAGATCAATGGAATTTGGCAAGGAGGTGGCCAACAGGATTTTTGAATGGTCTACAAAAGACAAAGACAACTGGCCTGCGGGGCCTTACCAGTTACCGCCCCATGTCGCTGGACAGTGGCAGCCAGAAATGCCCGGCGGTCCTATTGGCTTTCCCTATTGGGGTTATAACCGGCTAATGGTGCTAGGTAGTTTAGACAATACTGTATCACCCGAACCGCCTCCGTACAGCTCCGATCCTACCTCGCTCTATTATGCGCAAATGAAAGAAGTATATGATGTATCACAAAGCCTGACGCCTGAGCAAAAACTGATTGCAAAATATTATGAAGATGCCAACCCAGGGTTACCCGCCGGCGCTCATTATATTTCCATTTTGAAACTGGCTTTGGAGCAATTCAATCCGGCCTTAGACAAGGCAGCTGTCACATATGCCAAGACAGGTATCTCTCTGTTTGATGCCACTACTGGATCTTTTAAAGCCAAGTTCGAATACCTGCGGGAAAGGCCTTTCTCCTTCATCCGCACGGTGATCGCGCCCGTTGCTGACCCAGCCAATCAGTGGAAGCCCTTTATTGGCACTCCTCCTTTTCCTGATTTTCCATCCAATCATGCTGTGTTCAGCAGCAATGTGGCTTACTCACTTGCATCACTTTACGGCAACAATACTCCTTTGGTAAACAGCACTTATGAATTCAGGACGTTTGACTTCGGGGATGGGCCGGTCAGTCTGGGTTCACGCCATTATGATTCATTTGATGACATGACACAGGAGATTGCTATTTCAAGATTATATGGCGGCATACACTACCGCTACTCGTGTGAGGAGGGTATTAAGCAGGGAAAAAAGATTGCGCAGAATATAGACAGCAAGCTAAAGTTTCTGAAATAAATAAGCAGCCGAATTCTTGCAAGATAAACCTATAGGCTCACAAAGCCTATAGGTTTAGACTTTTGATGACGACTGGTTTGTTGGGAGACTTGCTTTTTCACTAGGAGATTTATCTAAGATAAATTACGGTATAACTATGCGCACTTAATCGAATGTTTAATTAAAATTTTGTGGCAAACGCGGGGCAATTTTGAAGCCTATCAAAATAAATGGAGTCAAAATGTAGTCCCAAAAAATGTTGGATCGCCTTAAAGAACTAGGGAATTTAACCTCCACGAAATTCACATTCCAAATAAGCAGTCGGCTAAGCCCATTGCTATTGCAGGTGAATCTATTTCTATTGTTCTTTTAATACCTCAACTGGGTTTAATTTTGACACCTTCCCGAGATGGTAAATTGAAGT